>CBFHQE010000151.1:0-5466 GCA_965657935.1 Maricaulis sp.
CTTCCAGCTGGGCCTTGTAGTCGTCCCAACCGGTGACCGTGAACGGACCACGACCGGCGACACGATGGCCCTCGGTCTCATTGCCGGCTTCCAGGCCGAACACCTTGACCGGCACGACGGCGCCATCAAACACGCACAGGATCCGCTGGATCGGACGCACCCAGCGCTGGGCCTTTTCGCCCTCACCGATCTTCATGGATTTCGGCCAGTGGAAGTTGGACAGGATGGCCGGAATGGCATCGGCCAGGACGTCCGTCGTCTGGCGACCCGGCTTGTCGATCAGGGCGACCCAGAACGCGCCCTTCTTGTCTTCACGCTGTTCGCAAGCGTCCAGACTGTCCAGCCCCGCCCCGCGCAGGAAACCCTCAACGGCCTTGTCCGGCGCGCCGACGCGCGGGCCCTTGCGCTCTTCGCGCACATCCTCGGCCTTTACCGGCAGGCCGGACATGGTCACGACCAGGCGGCGCGCACCGACATAGGATACGGTTCCAGCGGCCTTCAAGCCAGCCTCGCCCAGCGCCTTGACCATGGCGGTTTCCAGGTCTTTCGCGGCCTTGGCCTGCATGCCAGCGGGAATTTCCTCGCAGAAGATTTCGAAAAGGAGGTCGGACATCAAGCGTGCTCTTGTGCGGCCCAGCGTTCCATGAGGGCGTAATAGCCATCATCGGGGGCTTCTTCGTAAATCAGATCATCTTCGTGCAGGACCACCCAGTCCTGCGCGGATTTCACCCAGATATGGCCGACCGGACGCAGCTTGTCGCGATCGTCCAGCGTCCCGGCCTTTACAGACAGGGAGGGATTGCCCTGGGTATCATTGGCGATGCGCGTCCCGCACTTGTCGCAGAACAGGCCCATCTTGGGCTTTTTCGCCGTGCTTTCCTTCTTGATCTCAAACGCGGTCGGCCCGCCCTTGAGAAACTTGAACCCCTCGCGCGGCACCAGCATGGACATGCCGAATGCCGAAGAGGATTGCGCCTGGCAATTGGTGCAGTGACAGCAATACAGCGTCAGCGGCTTCTCGCTGATCTCATACCGGATCGCACCACACTGACAGCCGCCGCGCAGGGGGAGTTTCATCGGGAAGTCTCCAGCGCGGCGCGTTCGCTGGCGACCCAGGCATCCGCGCAGCCCTTGGCCAGCTCGCGCACGCGAGCGATCCAGCTGGCGCGCTCGGCGACGGAAATGGCGCCGCGGGCATCGACCAGGTTGAACAGGTGCGAGGCCTTGAGCGCAAAGTCATAGGCTGGCAGCGGCAGCGGCTTTTCCAGCGCCAGCAGCGCCTTGCACTGTTCAGCCGCCTCCTCGAACCAGCGGGTCAGGATCTCGACATCGGCGTGGTTGAAGTTGAAATCGGAATACTGGCGCTCGGCTTCCTGGAAGACGTCGCCGTATTTCATGCCGGCGCCGTTGAAATCCAGATCGTAGACATTTTCCACGCCCTGCACATACATCGCCAGGCGTTCCAGGCCATAGGTCAGCTCGCCGGAGACAAGGTCAACGTCCAGGCCGCCCACTTGCTGGAAATAGGTGAACTGGCTGACTTCCATGCCGTCACACCAGACCTCCCAGCCCAGACCCCAGGCACCGACAGTCGGGTTCTCCCAGTCATCCTCGACAAAACGCACATCGTGCAGCTTGCGGTCGATGCCAATGGCGTCGAGCGAGCCGAGATAGAGATCCTGGATATTGGCCGGGCACGGCTTCAGCAGGACCTGAAACTGGTAATAATGCTGCAGGCGGTTCGGGTTCTCACCAAAACGGCCATCTGCCGGGCGGCGCGAGGGCTGAACATAGGCCGCTTTCCACGGGCGTGGCCCCAGCGAGCGCAGCGTCGTTGCCGGATGCAGCGTGCCTGCACCCACCTCCACATCATAGGGCTGCAGGATGGCGCAGCCGTGCGAGGCCCAATAAGCCTGTAGACGGAGGATCAGGTCCTGGAAGGACGGTGCGGATTGGTCTGCCATGTAAGGATATCCCGACGGGAAAGGCGTTACTCGAATTCGTCGCGACACTAGGCGTGCCCGCCTTTGTAATCAAGCACTCAGCACCGAGTTTCGCTGCAGTGCGGAAGATGTGTTGCCTGGCCCCCTCACCCGGCGTTGCCCTGCCCCTCACCCCCGCTTCGCGCGGGACCTCTCCCCGAGGGGAGAGGGATAAAGCGGTGTCATCCTTCTCCCCTCGGGGAGAAGTGCCCCGAAGGGGCGATGAGGGGGTTAGTCCAAAACCAGCGGCGCACCCGCCATGATCGCCTGCGCCGCTTCGCTGTAGGCCCGCCCGGTTTCGTCGTGCAGAACGAGGGGCGGCAAAAGCACCGCAGGGCTGCGACCACCGCGACGCACACGCACAATCACCCGCTTGGCCGGGCGATCCGGACGCGGCTGGATCGGCTTGATCAGCGCAGAACCAAAGGCCCGCTCGGTCGCCGACAGGATGGCTGGCAGGGCGTCTGCGCGATGGATGATGGTCAGGTAACCCTGCCCCTTGATGATGCGTGCCGCCCTCTGCACCCAGACCGGCAGCGGTGTCTCACCGGACAACCAGGCGCGTTGTTTTTCCGGATCAGGGTGGCGCAGCGCGTCCGGGTCATCAAAAAAGGGCGGATTGAAAAACACCTGGCTGGCAAAGGGCTCCGCGGGCAGGTCGGCGATGTCACCGCAATTAACCTCGACGCGGTCCGCCAGACTATTTTCGGCCGCATTGCGCCGGGCCAGTTGCGCGGCCCATTCCTCGACCTCCCAGGCCGAGAACTGCACAGCCTCGAGCCGCGTCGCCGCGCACAACAGGGCTGCCCCGGGTCCACACCCGAACTCCACCACATGCTCGCCCGGTTTCGCCGACAGGCTCGCCGCCAGCATCACCGCGTCCATGCCGGCGCGATAACCCTTGACCGGCTGGTGCATCAGCACCTGCCCGCCCAGCAGCGTATTGGTATCGGTCTCGCGCATCAGGCCGTGTCAGTCTTTCATCGACTGACCAGCATCCTCGAACGCCGCCTTGAGCGCCGCCAGTGCCGCATCTGCGTCCTCATCCACCACCATGATACGGCGCTGAATAAAGGGCAGACCGCCGCCATAGAGGCTGGACGTGTTCTCGTCGAGCACCGCTGGCTCGATGTCAGCATCGCGCAGAACGGTCTCCGCGAAGGAAAGTTTCACCGGATCATTGGTTTTAAACACCTGTTTCACAGATAGTTGTGCTCCTGCGCTGAATTGCCACCGCCTTCATTACTTGCCGCGGCTCGTCGGGATTTCTATTGTCACTGTGTTTCTTCCAGTCGCAAGGGGTGCACCGGCGTGGACAGCATGGTCAGCGTAAAAACTTCGGTGCCGGAATCTGTGCCCACTTTGAATGCCGCTGAACGCCTGGCCGAGCTGGCCTATGCCGATATGCGTCGGGTTGATGCGCTCATCCTCGAGCGCCTGGACAGCCATGTCGCCCTCATCCCTGAACTTGCCAAATACCTGATCGAAGCCGGTGGCAAACGCGTTCGCCCGATGATCACGGTCGCCGCGGGCAATCTGCTTGGGTTTACCGAGGACTCGGTGATGAAGCTGGCGGCAGCGGTGGAGTTCATCCACACAGCCACCTTGCTGCATGATGATGTGGTGGACGAAAGCGGCATGCGTCGCGGCAAGACCGCCGCCAACCTGATCTGGGGCAATGCCTCCAGCGTGCTGGTGGGCGACTTCCTGTTTGCGCGCTCCTTCTCCTTGATGGTCGAAGCCGGTTCGATGAAGGCCCTCGGGGTATTGTCTGCCGCCGCTTCCACGATTGCCGAGGGCGAGGTTCGCCAGCTCTCTGCGGTCAAGGACACAACGGTTTCCGTTGACACCTACATGCAGATCATCGACGCCAAGACGGCCGCCCTGTTCGCGGCCGCTGCCCAGGTTTCCGGTATTGTTGCCGGGCGCAATCAGGCGGACGAGGATGCGCTTGAGACTTATGGCCGTGAGCTCGGCCTGGCTTTCCAGCTGGTTGATGATGCGCTGGATTATGGCGGACGTGCCTCCAAGCTGGGCAAGTCCGTCGGAGATGATTTCCGCGAAGGCAAGGTGACCCTGCCCGTCGCGCTCTGCATTGCCAAGGCCGACGACGAAGAAACGGCTTTCTGGCAGCGTGTGATCGCCGAAACCGACCAGCGGGACGGCGATTTCGAGCAAGCGCTCGGCTATATGAAAAAACACGGCAGCATCGATGCGACGGTCAATCAGGCCAAGGACCACGCGCAGGCCGCGCGCCGCGCCCTGCAGCGTTTCCCGGCCAATGAATGGCGCACGGCACTGGAAGACCTCGCCGGTTTTGTCGTCGAACGCGCTTACTGATCTTTCAATCTACTGGGTAGTATCCAGTCCGCGCGCGCGGACATAACGGCGCACGGATTGATGAAAGACTGCGAAGCCGACAACCCCGCCGGCAAAGGTCGCGAACTTCGCCAGGGCTGACTGCTCGTGCACCAGCCAGGCCAGAAGCGCCGCAATTGTGGCCAGGGAAACCCAGATCAGCGCGACACGGCCATGACTCCAGCCCAGACGGATAAGGAGTTGATAGGCATGGGCACGATGCGGGGTGAACAGGCGCCGTCCTGCCCTCGCCCGGGACGCCATCGTCAACAGGACATCGCCCAGCAAAGGCAACAGGATCAGCGGCACCAGCCAGACCGACCCCGCCGGGCCCGTAGACGCCCAGTACAGCGCGAACCCACACACCAGCACTGAGACACCGAGCGAACCCGCATCGCCGCTGAACAGCGAGCCACGACTGTCGAAAATGGGGGCGTTGAACAATGCAAACCCCAGCTGCGCCAGGGCCAGCAGGATACAGATCGCTGCAAAATCACCCTCGCCCATCCCGGCCAGGGCCAGGGTCGCCGGCACCAGGGCAGCCACCATCAACCCGTCAGATCCATCCATGAAGTTGATCGCATTGACCGCAGTGAACACGAACAGGGCCGATCCAAGCAGGCCCAGAATCCAGGGCAATTCCCAACCGACCTCGGTGACCGGCCCGGCCGTAAAGGCCAGCGAGAGAGAGATCGATACCAGTGCCAGGAATTTGAGTTTCTCCGACAGGGTGAACAGATCGTCCAGCAGTCCGACCAGACCCGCCAGCGTGGCCAGTACCAGCACTGCCACGAGCATGGCGGACAGCTGCGGCATGTCCACGGATTGCACAGCGATCGCAGCCGCAAATCCGGCCAGAACACCAACACCGCCGCCGCGAGGGGTCGGATTGGAATGGCTGGAACGGGCATTGGGATGATCGAGCACACCGGCCTCCCGAACGACCAGCGAGAAGAGAGCGCTGAGAACGAAGGCAAACCCCAGGGGCAGCCAGGGCTGCAGGAGGTCTAGCACCAGATCAGCTCACCATCTTTGAAGCCCGCCAGGCCGACCTCGACCGAAAACTTCTCGTACGCGTCGGCTGCCTTTTCGGCATCGGCATCATCTTCAAAGAGCGCGAAACAAC
>CBFHQE010000152.1:0-5459 GCA_965657935.1 Maricaulis sp.
AACAAGCGTAACTTACCGAGAGGATCCATGCTCATTTTTGTTGCTTCCGCCGTGTTGTTCTCAACGTCGGCTGACCACCACGACCATCATGGTCACCATGGCGACCATCAGACGGACACACAGGTTAGCTCCACCGTCTCGGCGGACGTCCGGGCGGTCGACGCGGACAACCGCACAGCTGTGGTTCGACACGATGCCCTTACGGAACTCGGCATGGGCGCGATGATGATGCGCTTCAGTGTCTCCGAGGACGTGGATTTCGACTTGTTCCAGCCTGACGCCGCCTTGACGATCACCGTGATCAGTGGAGATGCGGGTTATGAGATTATCGCGGCAGTGGCCCGCGAAAGCTGAACGGCGAGCTGGTGCAAGGGCCAGCAAAGCTGGCCCCCGTCCAATCAATCGATACGCACCGTCAAGGTCGCCTGGTCACTATGATAGTTTCCGTCCGGACGGTCAGGCAAATCGATCCACACAGCTGATAACAGGACTTCGCCAGCGATATCCGGGTCAAGTGTGAACTGTCCAGAAACATCCGTTCTGGCATCAAAATGCCGGCCGTCGGGTGTATGGATTGTGACGCGGTGCCCGGCCAGCGGCTGGCCATCCTGATACAGCGCAAACCGGCCAGCCGCATCGTCTGAAGCTATGAACTCCAACGGCAGGCCAAGCGGTTGGTGCCAGGCTTCAGCATTTCCCAGACAGGCATCCACACAAAAGAAGGTCTTTGTCAGCTTGGTATAGCTACGCATCAAGGCAGGTGTTCCGGGCAAGGCATGGAATGCGGCTTGCACCGCCTGATCCGCATCGATTTCGTCGAAATAGACATCGACACTCTCAGACGAGATCTCCCCTGACCTTGGGTGAGTCACCACCGCCAATACGCCATACCCGTTGGCGACAGGCGCAAACTGGATCTCGAGTGATGTGTCGGTTTCCGCGAGATTGAATTCGCTGATTTCGGTCGCGCCGATCAAAGCCGTGGCACTGGCTACGCGATCCCGAGCCAGCGGAAACTCGATGTCAGGATATTCCAGAGCGCTTGTCATCGCGATCGTCACCGGCTGCCCCACCGGCCAGATGGCCTGTGGAGACGCAAGAAAAGTCTTGTGAGCCCATGCTCCGCCGCTGACGGCCACCGCGAGAACAAACGCTGTCGCTCCCGATATCAGGCGATTTCGTCCCGAACCAACAGGCTGTGTCATGAATTTCCGCATGTTTTCCTCCATTTCCTATGAGCTGCCGGGCTCGGTTTGACGGCGGCGCAAAATCCGTCCAAGTCGCTGGCCGAGCCCCTGCTTCAACCCAAGGCTCGGTTTCTTAACCAGGCTCCAGGACATCGCGGACACGAGACAGGTCAAGGGCACCGTAAACAACCCGACTTTCACCGGATCAGCTTGTGGATCGAGAAACAGCATGATCTGCATGATCGGATAGTGCCAGATATAGATGCCGTAGGACCAATCGGGCAGATCAGCGCCTGTTGGCCACCGCTCAAGCGCAGCAAAGGCAATCGCGAACAGACCTGAAGCCATCGCGATGTTCATGAAAACCTCGGCCAACGTCTGTTCACCGAGCACCAACCAGACTGGAATCGCCAACAGCATCGGCCAGGGCAGTATGTGCAATCGCTGGCGCCAGGCGTGGACAACCATGCCCAGAGTAAAGGCAGACGACAGGCGCGCGGCGCTGGATATCAATGCGGGCGCGTCTGGCCAGAACAGGCTGACAAGCAGATACGCAAGCGTCGCCAGTCCGAACCAAGCCAGACTGGCGTATCGCCCCCAGGGCAATGGAGAGAAAAAGAGCAGCGCCGCAGCTGCATAGGCGATCACCTCGTAGCGCAGCGTCCACAAGGTCGCCGAAAACTCTCCGGCCCAGGGATGAGTAGAGAAAATTCCAGCCGGCCCCTGAGATGTGTCGAGAAACCCGAGCACATTGACCGGAAACAGCCAGGTTTGTGGCGACCGAAAATACTCTCCAACTGAGAGCGATGTGACCGCTGGCCCGACGATGAAGACCGCCGCAAAGGACAGCACCAGCAAGGCGGGCCACAGGCGCAATGCGCGGGCCGCGATAAATTGCGCAATATCTGCCCGCCGCTCAAGACTGTCAGCAATCAGGAAGCCACTCAGGATGAAAAATGCATTCACGGCCGCATAGCTGAGCGACCAGCCATTGATCGCGAGCGGTGGCGGCGGGAGCGGCCCCTGGGTGACGATGATCGCATGCTCGATGAGCACTGCAGACGCCAGCAGTAATCTGATTGGCGTCAAGCGATTGTGACGGCTGGTAAATGCCGAACCAATGGTCTTCCAACCGGTGATGGGGCGCCCTCCCGATGCGATCCTGCTACAGATACGCAGACTCGGGCCTTCCCCCTCACATCAGGTGTTTGACTGACGCCTCTTCGCCAGCTCCATGTGAACTAGGCGCTGCAGGCGCATCACCAGCAGCAACAATCCGGCCAGCACGGTGAAGAGCGCGAAGATCGAGGCTGTTATCAAAAGCGGATTATTGAAGTTCTCGCGCTCCTGATAATCCATGATGTGGAGCATCCAGAAGAAATCGAAAAAGCGCCAGTCATCATTACGTCGGGCCATGACCAGACCGGTATCGGGGGACACATAAATTCGGGTACCCTCGCCATCCGCGAAACTGATGCGCCAAGCCGATCCAGCTCGCCGATATTCCCAGGTCGGCTCCTCGAAGAACTCGACCGCCGCTATATCGGGCGTGCCCGCATAATCGGCCAGCGCGATCGAGATGGCCCGTTCGCGGGAGATGGGCGTGATCACTTCGCCCGTCCTGGCATCCACCAGAGAGCTGGACCAGTCGGAACGATAAACATTGTAGACAGGTTGACCTTGCCAGGCCTGCAGCCGGATCTCCGCGGCACCTGTTTCCAGCTCCAGAGCCTGCGCCGCCTCAGCGAGGCTGATCAGCTCGGCCGGGTCAATGACCAGTTCTTCGGGCTCGGCAATATTATGCTCGCCCCGCACCTGTTCGATCGGGATGACGCTCATGACAACGCCGCCCGCAATCCAGAGTACGATCTGAATACCAACAATCAGTGCGAGCCATTTGTGAATTCGGATGGTCCAGCGTAGCAGCGCCGTCATAATTGCCCCCAAAACGTCTCGTTTATCATCCAGTTCTTTCCGGGAAGGTCCAGCCCTGAGCGACATCTAGCCATCGCGAAAAAACAATTCCTTCAACCGCTTGCGCGCGCGATACACGCGAACCTCCGCAGCTTTCGCAGAAATTCCCATCGCGGCCCCGATCTCCGTCAGGGACATCCCGTCCATCGCCGACAGTAAAAGCGGCGTCCTCAAGCCTTCCGGCAGTGCTTTCAACATCGCCTCGGCTTTAACAAGCTCCGCCCTGTCACCTGCAACCTGCTCCGGATCAGGTGTTTCAGCCGGAAGAGAATCCTCCCTGCCCTCAAGGCCAATCCAGTTCATGACCGCACGCCTGCGATGATGGTCCTTCGCCTTGTTGCGGGCGATGAAGAACATCCAAGTGACAAAAGACCGCGCCGCATCGTAGCGATCAAGATTGCGGTGGATGGCGACAAACGTATCTTGAGCCACATCCTCCGCGTCAGCGCGACTTCCCACCTGCCGCTCCAGAAACTGCACCAATCGCGGCACATATCGCTGCATCAGCCGGTTGAACGCCCGTGAATCACCATCCCGGGCAAACGTCGCAAGTTGTTCGTCGGTCGGATCAAGCGCAGATCCGTCAGCCTCATCCTTCGACATCAAAGGCGTCGGCCAGGCGAGCATCGAATTCGACGCGCTGCTGTTCGGTCATGACCTCGCGCATTGCCATGATGTGCTGAAGTGTCGCCATTTGCAGATCCCCCATCACATCGTGAAATCTTTCGGCGGTCTCAGCGACGTCGGCTGTCATTTCCTGATCGACCAGAAGAGCCCGACCGATCGCGCGTCGCGCCTCACTCATCGCCTGCTCATACCCGGCCCTTTCGGTTGCGAAACTCGCCTCCAGCGCGTCGATAGCAGTTTCCTGCTCGCGATTCAGAGCCAGCTCATCATGGATGATCGCATGCAAATTGGCGGAATCAGCGTCATGGTGACCGAGCACATTCAGGCCAAGCCATACTCCGGCAAATCCGCTCGTCAGACCCAGGGCGGCCGCCAATATTCCAGCACGCCATATCATCGCGCGCCTCCTTCATCTACCAGTGCCGAGAAAGACCATTCCGCATCCCCATCGAAGACTGCGAGCAGGTCTGGCTCGGAATGCCCCATCGCGCCGGCGCCCAGGGTGCCGCCAACGATCAATGCCAGAACAGCAGGTGTGGCGTGCAGGACGAGCGTCCGGCGCAATGTCGGCCCAGCAGCAGATTGGATTTCATTATTGTCAATTCGCGACCAGACAGCAGACTGAAACTCAGCCATGTCCACACTGGTTGCGTCAGTGTTCAGCTCGCTGAGAATACGCTCGAGATGCTCGTCAGACATAGATGCCTCCGTCAGGACGTATGCAGATGCTTGATGCGCCATCCCGCATTCGTACGCACAAGTATAGCCGTTCCGTGCGCATCACGCTCGCGCGGCTCGCTTCGCACTTCGTACTCCATCCGAATATTGAATGTGGCATAAGCGAGTTCCTGGTCGGCCACGACGACATATTCCGTCCAGTCATAGACATGGAAGGTCACGTGCTCGGCAGCAAATTCCGGCGCCAGATGATGATCCCGATATTGTGCCCAGCCGACATCGCTTCCACTGCCTTCGAAAATCGTGAATTCGGTCCCGGATGAAAGAACCCAGCGCTCCGCTTCAGCGACGCTCTCCTCGGACAGGGCTCCGGAATATTGTTCGAGCACTGCAGTAATGTCCGCGACATCATCGGCCAGAGAAACAGACGCACTTGTCAGTGCTGCGGCCAGGCCGCTCAGTATCAAACCTTGCATTTTCTTTACCCTTTTGTTTGCGTCGAAGCTTCGTGCTTATCCACCGAACAGGTGGCGCAAACCGCCATGAGCCAGCGCGCCGCCGAGAAATCCGTTCAGCAAAAGCACGAGAGCTGATCCGAATAGTGCAATATTGAACAGGAGTTTTGTGAGGTCGGAGCTCGTCTTGCGCGCCCATTCACCCAGCGCCACGAGACCGACCAGCCCCACGAGCAACCCTGAGCCCAGAAGCCGGTGTGCCAGCATCACGCCCGCCTCGTCAGAGCCCATGGGGCCAGAGTGTGCCCAGCCGAGAAGCCCGGCGAGCACACCGCCTGCAGCACCAGTCCAGACCAGATAACGCACGGCATCGGCGCCTGTCGGGAAACGACCTGTGAAAACAAGCCCCTGAGCCAGCGCCGCGGCCAGGATCAGAGCAATCGGAAAATGCACAGCAAAAGAATGGAAAACGCCGATACGTGACATGGCCCGTTCGAATGGCGTTGATGCCCCGTCCTCGCCCCAGTGGGCGTGCCCT
>CBFHQE010000153.1:0-5430 GCA_965657935.1 Maricaulis sp.
CGTGGTCTGGACCTTATGAGTCACAATGGTGACCTTCTCGCCGACCAGAGCGTTCACCAGCGTCGACTTGCCGGCATTGGGACGACCGATCACGGCGATGCGCAGCGGCGGCTCGTCTTCTGCTTCCTTCTTGCGACGACGCTTGGGCGAACCCAGACCCTCGAAAACGGCCTGATAGAGGTCACTCATACCGTCGCCATGGGCAGCAGACAGGCCGATCGGCTCGCCCATCCCCAATGCGTAGGCATCCATGAGCCCGCCCAGGCCTGCCTTGCCCTCGGCCTTGTTGGCACACAGGACCACGGGCTTTCCGGACTTGCGAATAACGTCAGCGAAAACCTCGTCCAGCGGGGTTATGCCGGCGCGGGCATCGATCAGAAGCAGGCAGACATCCGCATCATGGATGGCCATTTCGGTCTGGGTCCGCATTTCAGCGTCCAGACCTTCCTTTTCGGCATCGTCATAACCGGCGGTATCGATGAGCAACAGCTCCATCTCACCCAGACGGCCACGCGCCTCCCGCCGGTCCCGCGTTACACCGGGACGGTCATCCACGATCGCCAGCGGCTTGCCCGCCAGACGATTGAACAGGGTCGATTTGCCCACATTGGGACGTCCAAGGACGGCAATGCGGGGCAGATAATCAGTCATTTGGTTTTGGCCTATCGCAGCGCGATTACCCGCGCTTCGTCGGTGACGATATAGATCGTCTCATTGGCAATAACGGGCGCAACATAAACATCGTCACGCAACTCGTACTCACGCATTTCCGAACCATCAAAAGCGTTCAACAGAACAGCCTCTCCATGGCTGGACGTCACAAACACACGGCCACCGGCCAGAACCGGCCCCGACCAGGCAATTCGGTCCTCGCGCTTGCGCGGATTTTCAAACTGCTGGAGCTGGGAAATCCAGTGCACCTGACCACTGACCCGGTTAACACAAACGACCTGGGCTTCGGTGGTGACCACGTAGAGATAGTCACCTGCGACCCAGGGGGCGTGCAGACCACCGGCCGGCAATTCCCAGGCGCGCTCACCGGAGCGCAAGGAGATCGCGACCAGGGTGCCGGAATGGCTCATGGCGTAAACCATGTTGTCAACAATGACCGGGCTGCCAGCGACGTCGTTGATCTCGGACATGGCCGTCATCGAGCCAGAACTGCCCAGACTGTCGGACCAGAGCGGGTTGCCGTTCTGGACGCGAAGGGCGACCAGCTCGCCGGACGCGAAGGGAGCGACGACGATATCGCCCAGAACCGCAGGGCTCGGGGCGGTAATCAAGCGCGCAGTTTCGACAATGCCCTGATAGGTCCAGTTGACGACACCGGTCAACGCGTCGAGGGACAGCATCTCATTGTCGTCCGAGGCCACAAAAACGCGACCGTCGGCGACCGTTGGCGCGCCGTGGAACGGCACGATGATCTCGCTGCGCCAGATCTCGGTGCCGGTCTGGGCATCAAGGGCGACAAAATAGTTATAACCTGCGTGCGCATAGATGCGGCCGCTGTCAAAGGCCAGACCGCCGCCAAAGGCCATGCGATCGCGTTCGTTGGGACCTTCAAGGCGACGCGACCAGACACGATTGCCGGTCTCTGCATCAATGGCAGAGACTTCGCCGCGCGCGTCGATCATGAACACTCGGCCCTCAGCAACAACCGGGCGCGAATTCAGGCGGTGGCTGTTGTCAGACCCCTGACCAAAGCTCTCGCGCCAGATGATGTCCAGATTGCCAGAGGCCTGCGTGTGCTGCAGGGCGTGGGTCGGGTACCCGTCCGGGCCCGGCCAGACACTGTTGACATACGCGGTCGGCAATTGCACCGGCGGCAATTCGGCACTGGCCTGCAGGCCCACTTCAAAATCAAGAATGGAGATCCGACCATCGGTCGGTGCCGTATCTTCCGGAGCTGCGTCATCGCCGCCAATGCCCGGAATGAAATCCAGCGCATCACCCGGATTGGGGATGGAGGAACAGGCTGCAACCGGCGCAAGCACCAGCGCGAGAAGTAGAGAACGCGTACGCTTTACATCAATCATTGCCGGCTTCCTCAGCAGCATTGTCCGGAGAGTCTTCAGGTTCGGCCGCAGCTTCGGTTTCGGCATCCTCGAGAGGGGCTTCTTCCACGGACGACAGGGACGCTATCAGGGCCAGCGCTTCCTGGCCCCGACGCTGTACACCCTGCGGGGCGTCCAGCGAGAACGTCAGCAACTGGTATTCACTCTCGGCACGCTCAAGATCTCCGGCGCGCAAGGCTGCAGCGCCGATGGTTTCGCGCGCCAACAGGCGATAGGGAGACGTCGCACCGGCGAGTGGGCTGACGCGGATTTCCACATCGGCAAAACTCAAGCTCGCCCAGCGGGCCCAAACGGCCTTGAGCTGAGCCATGTCAGAGATGATCGGGTCGGCGCTGGACGCCGCGATCTGATCGAACAGGCTTGCAGCGGCCTCGTTATCACCGTTCTCGAGCGCGATTTCGGCACGACGCATCTGCGCCATCAGGGCGTAGCCGGATGTACCCTCTCGAGTGAGGGTATCAAAGCCCGCATCCGCGAGCGCGAGTTCGCCAGCCTCAAAATTGCTGACAGCCTCGAGATAAGCGTCAGAGCTGTTCTGCAGCTGGGAGGTGCGCCAGTAATCCCAGAACTGGATGCCTGCGGCGCCGACGACAATAGCGGCTGCAGCGGCGCCCACCCAGGGGCCCCATTTCTTCAACGCATCCTGATATTTGTCGTTGCGAAGCTCTTCTTCGACTTCTTCAAAAACATCGACCACTTCGGCCAGACTCCCTGAAACGGATATTCGGGGCGGACCCTAACCTTCTCAGCGCCCAGCGGCAACAGGCGTCAACCGTCCTTGCGCTTGAGTGTGTAAACCTCTGCACTGGACGGGAAGGCACGCGAGCGCACCTCCTCGGCATAACGGGCCACTGCGGCGTCGGTTCTCTCGGCCATGTTATCGTATCTCTTGACGAATTTCGGCGTCCATTCGAACACACCGAGCATGTCCTGGGTGACGAGAATCTGGCCGTCACAGGCCGACGAGGCACCGATCCCGATCGTGGGAACATCCACCGCCTGGGTGATCTCATCCGCCAGGTCCTCGGCCACGCCTTCGATGACGATGGCAAAGGCGCCTGCATCGGCTGTTGCGCGGGCTTCCTCGATCACACGCTGTCGCTCCGCATCGGTTCGGCCCTTGGCCTTGTAACCGCCATCCGCCAGCGCCGCCTGGGGACGCAGACCAATGTGACCGACGACCGGTATGGAACGCTCGGCCATGAAGGCGATACTGTTTGCCGCATAGGTTCCGCTTTCGATCTTGATCGCCTGGCAACCGGTCTCGGACATGATCCGGGCCGCATTCTCGAACGCCTGCTGGGGGCTGGCCTCGTAGGAACCGAACGGCATGTCGACCGCGACCAGGGCGCTTTTGGAACCGCGCATGACCGCCTTGCCGTGCATGATCATCATGTCGAGCGTGACGCCGATTGTACTGTCCAGGCCGTGCACAACCATGCCGACACTGTCACCGACCAATAACAGGTCACAATGCGGGTCCAGGATGCGCGCCATGGGCGCGTCATAGGCGGTCAGACAAACCAGCGGCTCTCCGCCCTTGCGGGCTCGGATATCAGGTGCGGTCATGCGGCGGGCTTGGGTTTGTGCAGACATGAAAAAGCGGCCTCAAAGCAATTTGAAGCCTCCAATCTAGACGATAATGCTGCAGCGCAAAAGAGTATGTTTACCCGCCCTGGAGTATCCGTCGAGGCAGAACCAGAGCAACCATGCCGGCAGCGAGTGCCATTGCGCCAGCAGCCATGGTTTCCGGTGACATCAGGAAAGACGCGTTCGCCATGATGCCTTCGGCCGGAATCTGGATATTGTCCAGAACACTTTCCAACTGCGTGCCCGCTATCGCGGAGCCTGTCGAACCCGCGCCGCCCAGGATCAAAACACGTTTGCGATCCGGGTTATTGAGTTTGGCGATCACGCTCTGTGCGAAAGCATCGGCAGTATTTTGCTCTTCCAGCGGTTTCGCGGCTGCGGCGAAAGCGGCTTTCAGGCGTGCGTCAAATGCATCATCCATGGTCATCTCACAGTTACCTCCGCTTCAGTGAAAAAGGCCTGGAGCTTGGCTCGACCCCTGTTCACGTGTGACTTTACAGTCCCTAACGGCATTCCTGTCGCTTCTGCTGCCTCCGAATGCGACATTCCACAGGAATAGCACATAACAACGGCAACACGTTCATCATCTTTGAGTGTAGCAAGCGCGCGATCAAGGTCTACGACATTTCCCATGTCTCGCGGCGCTTCACTCTCCTCCACACCCTGCTGATATTGTTCCAGCAGTCGGTCGGCGGATTTGCGTTTCCTGGCTGACTTCAAGAACTCTGTATAGGCAATCGAACAGAGCCAGGATTTGAATGAGCCGGTGCCCTTGAAACTGCCGATCTTCTCGAAGGCCCGGATAAAAGCATCCTGGGCAAGATCATCGGCAAGGGCATGGTTCCGGCACATCCGCTGCAGCATGGCCCGGACCAGGGTCTGGTGGCGCCGGACGAGCTCTCCGAAGGCTCCGCTGTTGCCGGTGGCAACAACCAATGCCGTAAGTTCTTCATCCGATGCCGCCATGACTTAAGTCCCGGTCCTCAGCTGACGGCTTACGCCGCGTCCTGTTTTTCTTTTTTGCGTCCCATCAGGCCGAAACCAACCAGCACGACACCGATGAAACCCGGGAAAGAGGCGATAGCCGGCATGATGTACATGGCTTCGTCATCACCTTCCATGGAACCGATTGCCCAACCCAGGACCAGGAAACCAGCGGCGACCGCGATCAGGATCAGACCGGCCTTGAGGTCGCCATTGGCGCTCGACTTCTGCGGCATGCCGAGGGCCTTGATCGTATCCGGGGTCATTTGTTGCCCCCCGCGAATGGCTTCCTCGATGGTGGACAGGGTCGCCTTGCGACGCTGCGTGTTTGCATTGAACGCGATCCATACAATGGCGACGACCATCAGGAACGGCGACATTGCAACCATCATTACGGGGATATCCATTTGTATTCTCCTTGAACTCGACCGACGCGCTGCACGCCGTTTCTGACCATGAGATGCGGGTCAGGGCAAATTTGGATGCAGATGATCAGCCGATTATTGCCACGCCGAACAAATACATGTGTATATTCATAAGGATAAGGGCTGCAAGAATGCCCAGAATTATGGCGGTCAAATCCCCGCCCCACCCTTTAACGATCGGCGGAGGGGTCTCGCGAAGCCAGGACGCGATGAAGGTTATCAGCGACCAGATGAAGAATGAGCCGAACAACAGGACGGCGCTCAGCTCGCCATTCGCCAGCAAGTGGCCGAATGCCCACAACATGGTGCCGGCCAGCATGGGGTGGCGAACCCAGCAGCGGATGTGGCCGGGTGCA
>CBFHQE010000154.1:0-5426 GCA_965657935.1 Maricaulis sp.
GTTCTGGAATCTGAAGTCACCGCCCCGTTGGTCTTCGTCGGCTATGGCGTCTCTGCGGGCAATCGCGACCATGACGACTATGCCGACATCGACGTCGAGGGCAAAATCGTTGTCGTCGTCAACGGTGTTCCAGACATCTTCCCGAGCGAAGAGCGTGCACACCACAATTCCGGCACGACCAAGCGCAATAACGCCGCTGCGAACGGCGCTGTTGGCATGATCACCATTTCCGGCTGGAGCGACGAACAGGTCGCCGGCATCGTGCAGGGTTTCGCCTCACGTCCGCAGGTGCGTCTCACCGCGGCAACCGGCCCGAGCTCCTTGGAGCAGGTCAGCGCATCCGCGACAGTCAGCGCCGCGCTCGGCGCAGAGCTGTTTGAAGGCGCAGAAATGAGCCTGGAGGAAGTTCGCGGCGCCATGTCAGCCGAGGAAGATGCAACCTTCCCGCGCTTCGACCTGCCCGGTGAAGCCACCATCCGCCAGCGTACGAATTCCGAGCCCTTCGCTGATCCGAATGTCGTCGGCATGATCCGTGGCTCTGACCCGGAAGTCGCTGATGAGTATGTCGTCCTGACGGCGCACCTCGATCACATCGGTCAGATCACCAACAACATGCGGGCGAGTGGCGCCTGTCGCTCCGACGACGATGAAGACACCATCTGTAACGGTGCTGTCGACAATGCGTCGGGTATCTCCGTGATGCTGGAAACGGCGCGGACCTTCCAGGAGCATGGTACCCCGCGTCGCTCGGTCTTGTTCGTCGCCCTGACGGGTGAGGAAAAGGGCTTGCTGGGTTCCGAGCATTTCGCGCGCAACCCCACGGTTCCGCACGAGCAAATGGTCGCCAATGTAAACCTCGACATGCCGGTCATCGTCTACGAATTCTCTGACGTTGTGGCGTTCGGCTCCGACCACTCCAATCTCGGCCCGATCGCATCACGCGCCGCGGAACGTCTCGGCATTGCTGTCTCTGAAGACCCGATCCCGGAACAGTCCCTGTTCGTGCGTTCAGACCACTACAACTTCGTCCGTGAAGGCGTTCCCTCCCTCTTCCTGATGACGGGCTTTTCGTCTCCGGACCCGCGCTGGGACCAGGGTGAAGGCTTCATGGGCTTCCTGAACACCTACTATCACCGCCAGACTGACCAGCTGGACGGCGAGCTGGAGGTCCTGTTCACCCAGGGCGCGAAGTTTGCCAATATCAACTACATGATCGCGCGCGAAATCGCTGACAGCGAAGAGCGCCCAGCATGGAATGAAGACAGCTTCTTCGGCCAGACTTTCGGCCAGTAAGGCTGGACTTCAGCGCCAAAACTGGACACATGGGGACACGCGCCGTTTCTAACGGCGCGTGTTTTCGTTATAGGGTGGCCAATTGGAGGGCCAGATTTGACGACCGCATACGAAACCGTTTCAGACCACGACACCACTTCACCGCGTGATGGCCGTATCAAGCTGCACGGACCGGAAGGCTATGAAGGCATGCGCAAGGCCGGCAAGCTTGCGGCCTCTGTGCTCGACATGCTGACCACAGAAGTCGCGCCCGGTGTCTCAACGGAAAAACTCGATCGTCTGACCCGCGAATTCGTTTTCGATCATGGCGCAACACCGGCGACGCTCTTTTATCGCGGCTATCGCCATTCGCTTTGCACCTCGATCAACCATGTGGTTTGCCACGGCATACCCGGTCCCAAACCGCTCAAGAACGGCGATATCGTCAATATCGATGTCACGGTTGTGGTGGATGGCTGGCACGGCGACACCTCGCGTATGTTCATGGTCGGCGAGCCCAAACGCAAAGCAGAGCTTCTGGTTGATACGACCTATGACGCCATGATGGCCGGCATCAACGCGATCAAACCGGGAGTGACCCTGGGCACGATCGGCGCCATCATTCAGGAATACGCGGAAGCCCGGCGCTGCTCCATCGTCACCGATTTTTGTGGCCATGGTCTTGGCCGCCTCTTTCACGATAGCCCGAATGTCCTTCATTTCGGCACGCGCGGAGAAGGCCCCGAGCTCAAGCAGGGCATGTTCTTCACCGTCGAACCGATGCTCAATCTGGGTCGCCCGGATGTGAAGATCCTCGCGGACGGCTGGACCGCTGTGACCCGCGACAAGACCTTGTCTGCCCAATTCGAACACTCCGTGGGCGTGACAGAAGACGGTGTCGAGATTTTCACGACGTCACCCAAGGGCCTGCACAAACCTCCCTTTGCCAGCTGATCCATGCCGGAAGCCGCGCACCATAACGGCCACCGCCAGCGCCTGCGCGAAAAACTAACCTTGGCGGGTAGTGGTGCCCTTCACGATTATGAGTTACTTGAGCTCTACCTCTTCCGCTCCATCCCGCGCCGCGACGTCAAACCCCTAGCCAAGGAATTGATCGCCAGGTTCGGGGACCTCGGAGGTGTGACAACGGCCCCGCTGGAACAACTCACCCGTATCAAGGGCGTCAGTGAAAAAACCGCCGCCGAACTCAAGCTGATCCAAGCCCTGAGCGAACGACTGGCCCGGGAACAGGTCATCGGTCGGCCGGTGATCTCCTCGTGGAGCGCTCTGGTCGGTTATTGTCGAACGGCACTGCAATACGAGCGCACGGAACAATTCCGCGTTCTGTTCCTGGACCGCAAGAATCGCCTGATCGCCGATGAGGTTCTTGGACGTGGCACGATCGATCACGCGCCTGTTTACCCGCGTGAGGTCGTGAAACGTGCCCTCGCCCACGAGGCCTCGGCCCTCATCCTTGTGCACAACCACCCCAGCGGTGATGCGACACCAAGCCAGACCGATATCGAGATGACGAAGACCCTGGCCGATGTCTGTCAGCCCTTCGACATCGTCCTGCACGACCATCTGGTCATCGCTCGCGAGAATACGGCGAGCTTCAAGACCCTCGGTCTGATGTGATCTCGCCGGGAAGCATCCGGTCTATCTTGCGCAGGACTTCGTCACGGCGGTTCGCCTTGAGCACCTCCGCCGGCAATCGATGCAAGGCCGCGGAATGGGGACTAGCCCGCCGGACCTCCGCCCTGTTGTCAGTCGCCGCGATAAAGTTGCGAATGTCCTGAAGCATGGGCTCGTCCAACGCCCATAGCTGCACATTACCAACCTCGATCGAGAACCATGCTTCATCAGGCCAGTTCAACGCGTGAACCCCTGACAGGCCGCAATGCAGACAGGTCACCTCGCCGTGCCACGGCCCCAAAGTCTGTTTATAATCAGATCGCTGCCACATGACAGGCAAGGGGCCGCCACCCGGCGTTCGAAACCGGGCCTGTTGCTCACACTGCGGACACTTAATCACGATCTTCCCCTTCAGGAGGGGGACATCATACAGCGAGGTCATAACGGCTTCATGGGTGCGAAAATCAGCCTTGTGGCTCGATGGGCTGCCACAGCTCGATCTTGGTGCCATTGGGATCCATCAGCCAGGCGAAACGGCCATAGTCGAAATCCTGGGGCTCACCCTCAAGCGTCACGCCTTTCTCCTTCAGACGCGCCAGCATGCTATCCATGTCGTCAATCATCAGATTGATCATGAAGGGTTTGTCGGACGGCGCGAAGTACTCCGTCGTGTCCTTGAAGCCCGAAAAAATCGTGCGAGCCCCCTGTGGGAAGGCCTTGCCACTGTCCGCATGCAGGAAATCCGCGCCGCCATAATCATTGATGGTCAGCCCCAGCGTGTCCGCATACCAGGCCATCAGGCCTTCCGGATCCGGGCTCTGAAAGAAAACTCCACCGACACCGATGACCTTGGCCATGAAGACCTCCCCGCTGAGTTAGGATAGCCAGTTATGCATGCCCCTCGAAGCTTGTCATCCGCAGGGTTGAAGCGGCTGGTACGACACCGGTTTGAGATCATGAAGATACACGCTAAGCAGAGGTCATGTACGCAAACTATTTCACCCATCTGGAATGCTCCGACACCGGGGCGACCTTTTCGAAAGACCAGCCCCAAAACCTGTCAGATGTCGGTCTGCCCTTGCTGGCGCGATATGACCTGGACACAGCCCGCTCGGAGGTTGACCGGGATGCCATTGCCACTCGCGGTGGCGGGTTCTGGAAATGGCGCGAATTGCTTCCGGTGGCCGCCGACAAGGATGTCTGTGCGCTGGGCGAGATCGACACGCCGCTGATCGATGTGCCCGCAACCGCCAAAGCCTCCGGCGCAACCGGCCGGGTCATCGTCAAGGATGAGGGCCGTCTGCCCACCGGCAGTTTCAAGGCGCGCGGCCTGGCGCTCGCTGTCGCCATGGCGCACTCTTTCGGCATCAAGCGCATGGCCATGCCCACCAATGGCAATGCCGGTGCCGCGCTGTCCGCCTATTGCTCGCGCATGGGTATGGAGAGCTGGTGTTTCGCGCCGGAAGACACGCCGGAAGCCAATCTGCGCGAAATGGCGCTGCAGGGTGCCCAGGTCTTCAAGGTCAATGGCTATATCCATCATTGCGGCGCCCTGGTAGGCGCCGGCAAAGAGGAGATGGGCTGGTTTGATGTTTCCACCCTCAAGGAGCCCTACCGGATCGAGGGCAAGAAGACGATGGGGCTGGAACTGGCCATGCAGATGGGCTGGACCCTGCCCGACGCGATTTTCTATCCGACCGGCGGCGGCACCGGCCTCATTGGCATGTGGAAGGCCTTCGACGAGATGGAACGGCTGGGCTGGATCGGCTCGGAGCGTCCGAAAATGATCGCCGTCCAGGCCGAGGGCTGCGCCCCCATCGTCAAGGCCTGGCATGCCGGCACCAAACACGCCGAGGAATGGCTCGACGCCAAGACAGCCGCCATGGGCATCCGCGTGCCCAAGGCCATCGGTGACTTCCTGATCCTGAACGCCTGCCGCGAGAGCGGCGGCTTCGCCATCGACGTGTCGGAAGCCCAGATCGAAACAGCCCGCGTCCGCTGCGCCCGCGAAGACGGCCTGCTGCTCTGCCCGGAAGGCGCCGCGACACTGGCGGCGATGGAAAAGGCGATGGCAGAGGGCATGATCGAGCGCGATGCCGACTGTGTGCTGTTTAACTGTGGGTCCGGGTTGAAGTATGCGATGCCGGATGGGGCGAAAGTGCTGGACCGGCACAAAGACGTGGATTGGGGGTCTTTGTAGCCCCCTCACCCCCTGCGCTTCGCTTCGGGACCTCTCCCCGGGGGGAGAGGGATGGGACTGGAGCGCCAATCCTTCTCCCCTCGGGGAGAAGTGCCCTTCGTAGCCTTGGCGGAGAAGGGCGATGAGGGGGCAGCGCGGAGCGCGCGAATACTGTTGGCAATCGCCTCCAGTACCGCGTCCGTTTCCAGCATGATATCGACATTCCAGAAGCGGATAACCGTATAACCCTGTGCCTCCAGCCAGGCTGTTCGCCTGGCGTCATAGGCTTCCTGCTCGGTATGCTGGCCACCGTCGGCTTCAACAATCAGGCCGACCTCCT
>CBFHQE010000155.1:0-5118 GCA_965657935.1 Maricaulis sp.
ACAGCGGATCGATTTCAGGACCGGGCTCGGGGTCATCACCAAAAAGCCGATAATCGATGGCGACACCCACGAAATCGCGTTCGGCCAGGGCTTCACCGCTTTCCGGCCAGACGGACTTGGAGCCTCCGGTAAAACCGCCACCATGGATCATGACAACAAAGGGTCGAGGATCGTCGCAGACCTCACCTGACTGATAGACATCCAGCAACAGCTCAAGCTGAGCGTTTCCGCCATCAACAGCGGCACTGCCGTAGACAACATCCGTCATACTGAGCGGGGGGGAAGAAGGTGGCGGTGGTGGCGGAGGGGGTGGCGGCGAGGGAAGAGAGCCTCCGCCGGAGCCAGACGATCCACCACCACCGCACGCACTCAAGCTTGCCGCGGCTACAAAACTCAGAACAACTGCCTTGATATTCAATGTCATCCCCATCACTGAAGTCTGCGCACGGCGATCTGCAGCCGGACGCGCTCTCAGTGTGAAACGGGATGAATATTTGTATTCCGTCGGTCGGGGTCGCGACTTTTTAAAAACAAAGCGCCTGCGAAGACCTTACCGGTCCATGCCGCTTCAACGTCTAGGCACCGAGCGGGTCCTTCGCGATCGTTTCGAATACGCTGGCATCAATCATGGTGCGAGCCATGATCATGGCACCTTGCAGCTTGGCAATCAGGGACAGTGCGGCGTGTTCGCGGGCCTCGGGGTCGGCGAACCGCTTGTCATCCACCAACACCGCCATCAGCCAGTCCCGGTTCTTCTCGAAAAAGACCCGGGTCTCGACCGCGACACCGCCCGGAAGGCTGGTCACCTCGGCACCAAAAAGGCCGCACAGGCACATCAGGCGATCTTCGATCATCGAGGTGCGGAAAGCGTTGATATAGCGGGCGATCTTTTCATCGACCGGGCCTGCTCCACGCGGATCCCCCAATACTTCGATGAAACGATCATTATAGCGCCGGGTCATCGCGACCCCGAGGTCTTCCTTGGTCGGGAAATGATAGTGCACACTGGCCGACTTGATGCCGACCTCCCTGGCCAGGTCGCGGAAACTGAACCCGGAATACCCGCCAGAGCGCGCCATTTTCTCGGCAACATCCAGGATCTCTTCGGCTTTTTGCGCCCGCATGGCAATTCCCTCTTCTATCAGGTGATAGATAGGAGGAGCTGAGGCTGACAGCAAGCCTGCGGCAGTTTGTTCCGCGCCCCACTGCTTGCGTTGGGTGCGCAAACACTTACATGCAGTGCGAACAGCCGTTACGGATGCCCGAATGAGCACACCCCACCCGCCTCGCCTCACTGAAGCCCGCGAGAAAGCCCATGAAGAGGCCGCCCGTGCCGGTATTGACCGTGAACTGATCTCCGCCCTCGTCGATACGTTCTACGAGAATGTGCGGGCCCATCCGGTTCTCGGTCCGGTCTTCACCAGCGAGGTCGAGGACTGGGACCCGCATCTGGCGACCATGAAACAGTTCTGGGGCTCGCTGGTCTTCCATGACGGCCAGTATTCCGGGCGCCCAATGCCGGCGCACATGAAGCTGAAAGACCGGGTTCATCGTGGCCATTTCCAGACCTGGCTGGCCCTGTTTGACCAATCGCTTCGGGAAATTGGCGCCACGCAGCAGGCGCGCGACTGGTTCCTGGAACGCGCTAACCGCATTGCCAATTCCTTCCAGCTACAGATGTTTTACACCCCGCACTGAACTGAATTTTTTCAGGTAACTGCTTGCTGTAGGGCCGTTTGAAGCGCACTCTGCCGCTCCAACCCCGACGGATTGCCCCGATGACGACGTCCAACAAAAAAACAGCCGAGGAGCTGCCGCTCCCGGTGTGGGAACTGGTTGCGCTGTTTGTAGCCATGACCGCGCTGGTCGCCCTGGCCATCGACATGATGTTGCCGGCTCTGGACGATATCGCTCGGGAGCTCAGCGTCGAGCGCGCCAATGACCAACAATACGTGATCACCGCCTATCTGGCCGGGTTTTCGGCTCTGCAAATATTCTATGGCCCGCTGGCGGACCGTTTCGGGCGCAAATCCGTCATGTTGACCGCGATAGCCCTTTTTCTGCTGGTCACCATCATCTGTGCCTTCACGCCGAGCTTTTCCTTGCTCCTGCTCGCACGGTTTCTGCAAGGCGGCGCCGCCGCCGCCAGCCGCGTGATCACGGTGGCCATCGCCCGTGACCTCACCTCTGGCCGGCGCATGGCCGAGATCATGTCCATGGTCATGACCGCGTTCATGGCCGTGCCCGTCCTGGCCCCCAGTATTGGCCAGATTGTTCTGACAATCTTTGGGGACTGGCGTGCGATATTCGGTTTCCTGATCGTGTTCGGTGTGGCGCTGGCGGCCTGGATCCAGATCCGCCTGCCAGAGACCCTGCATCCGGAATACCGCACTTCGCTGGACGTGCGCGTCATCGCCGCCTCCTTTGCCGAGGCGATGAGCAACCGCATCATGCTGGGCTATACGATTGCCGGTCTGTCCTTCTTCGGCGGGCTGTATGCGTTCCTGGGCAGTTCGCAACAGATCTTCGTCGAGCATTTCGAGCTGACGGATAACCAGTTTCCCATTGCCTTTGCCGTAATCGCGACAGGCATGAGTTTTACCAGCTATGCCAATTCCCGCCTGGTCAATCGACTGGGGCAAAGGCGATTGGCGCACGGTGCGCTGATCGGCTTCACCGCTATCAGCGCGCTGCATGCGCTCGTTTTGTTGGCTGGCATTGATAATCTGATCGTGTTCATTGCCCTGCTTTCGATCGCCCTCGCCTTCCTGGGATTGATCGCCGCCAATTTCAGCTCCATCGCGATGGAGCCCATGGGCCATATCGCCGGCACCGCCTCGGCCGCCTACGGCTTTGTCAGCGGCATCGGAGCCACCATGGTCGGCATGCTGATTGGCCAGCTCTACAACGGGACCGCGATTCCCCTGATTGCCGGCCAGGCGATTTTGGGCGCATTCAGCCTCGTCGCCGTCTTCATCACAGAGCGCGGACAATTGTTTGGCGTAGGCGAGGACAGCGAGGCGGGCTAAGCTTCTGCCAAAGGGGAGACCTCATGAGCTTTGACACCGTCCGTCTGGAGATCGACGAACAGATCGCCACCATCACGCTGAACCGGCCGCACCGGCTCAACGCCTTCACTTATGAGATGGGAGACGAGCTGATCGAGATCTTCGATCGGCTGGACGCGGATGACGGTGTTCGCGCCATTATCATCACTGGTGAAGGCAGGGCCTTCTGTGCCGGCGCCGACCTGTCGACGGGTGCGGAGACCTTCGACATGGTCGCCCAGACCCAGCATGATGGCTCATTCAATGCGACAGACGAGAAGTGGCGCGACCGCGGCGGGGTGCTCAACCTGCGGATCTGGAATTCAAAAAAGCCCGTCATCGCCGCCATCAACGGCGCCTCGGTCGGCATTGGCGCGACAATGGTCCTGCCTATGGATATCCGTCTTGCTGGCATGAGCGCAAAATTCGCCTTCCCCTTTGCCAAGCGCGGCATCGTCTGGGACGGGTGCGCCAGCTGGTTCCTTCCTCGTGTTGTCGGCATCTCGACCGCAATGGACTGGGGTCTGACCGGACGCACTTTCAGCGCAGCGGAAGCTTTCGAAAACGGCCTGGTCTCGCGGGTGGTGCCGGACGAGGACCTGATGGTCGAGGCGCGCGAACGCGCGCGTCAGCTCGTGGAAAATTGTGCGCCTGTCTCCCTGGCCTTGATGCGACAGATGGCGTGGCGGATGCAGGGGGCGAGCCACCCCATGCAGGCCCACCGGATTGAAACACAGGGCATATTGAAAGCCGGCATGGGCAAGGATGCCGAGGAAGGCGTGATGTCCTTCTTGGAAAAACGTCAACCAAACTTTCCGCTCAAGGTTTCTCAGGACCTTCCGGACTGGTATCCTTGGTGGGCTGAAGCGGATGACGCCTATTCCGCCAACTGACGCGATGAACGCTGGGGGGCGTTTGATTGCGAGGGACAAAGCTTGATGTCTGAACATACACGCGTGCGCGTCGGCGCCGAATTTTACCTGTGGACCCTTTTGATGGTGCCCGTGACCTATCTCCTTCATGAGCTGGGGCATTGGGCCGCGGGCGAAATGCTGGGTGTCGACATGTGGATGACACTCAACAAGGCCGGACCTGTTGCACGCTCATACCCCTCCGAGGAAATCGGAATTCTGGTCGCATTGGCCGGACCTGCGGTGACGGTGGCGATTGGCATTTTTGCCTATTTCTACGCGATCATGTTCCGGTCGGTTGTGGCCTATGGCATTCTCTACATTCAGTTCCTGTTGCGCGGTGTAGCCGGCGGGATCTCGCTAATGGGCGCACACCCCAATGATGAGGCCGCGGCAGGCCTCGCTCTGGGCATCGGCATCTATCCGATAACACTTGGCGTTGTCGGCTTTCTCCTACTTCTGCTCTGGGACGCCGCGCGCCGGCTGCGCCCCGGTTTTGCGCATAACCTCGGAGCGTATGTCCTGATCAACGCGGTCATTACTGCGATTGTCATGTCCGATGGCTATCTGCGCGCTGCCGATATTCGCCTGCTCTAGATAAGCTGGCCTCGTTCCGCTTGGAGTGTCACATGCGTACCGGATTGGGAATACTGTGTTTTCTGGCCAGTCTGATGGTGTCACCCGCCCAGGCCCAGGAAGCTTTCAGCCTGCCCGAAACCCGAGTGCATACACTGGAAAACACCCGCAACAACGAAGACTATGAACTTTATGTCTGGGCGCCAGAGAGCTGCAACCCGGCCAATCCCTGCACGGCTGTCTACATGCTCGACGCTGAGTATTCTTTCGGCCTGTCAGTGCTGATCGCTGATCATCTGCAGGCGCGAGGCCAGCTGGCGCCACTGGTTCTGGTCGGCATTGCCTATCCGGACAAGAGCCCGGCCGGCTATCGCCGCAACCGAACGCGCGACTACACTATCACCCACGTGCCCCAGGGCGGCTATGGCCCGCAATACCAGCGACATTCCGGCGGTGCCGATGCCTTTCTGGACACGATCACCAGCGATATCATCCCCTGGGTCGAGAACCTCTACCCCGTCAGCGGATCAAGACGTGGCCTGGTCGGACATTCCTTTGGCGGACTGTTTGGCAATTACACCTAT
>CBFHQE010000156.1:0-4825 GCA_965657935.1 Maricaulis sp.
CAAGGAAGAGCTCAACACCGCCATCGCCGAGGCTTGTGGCATGGCCTATTCGGTGCGGCCGTATTCGCCCGCGCGGTTCTCCACCTTCCGCCAGTATGACTTGCTGCCGGTCTTCAATCGCAAGCATTTCGAGGACCATTTCTCCGGCGAGGTCGATGGCTGTGATTTCGAGCTCTACGAAGCGCATCTGGAACAGCGTCGGCGGTCAAAGAACCGCACCTATTACGTCACGGTTTTCCGTGGTGTGCTGATGCGCATCACCTTCCCGCGCAAGGTCGAGGGCGTCACGGTGATTACCCGCGACCAGGGCTGGCTGAACTCCCTGCAAAAACTGTCGCGATCCTTTGGCTCCACCAAGCTGGAACGGATCGGTCTTGTCGATCCCGGGTTCGAAAAAGCCTTTGAGGTCTATGGCAATGACCAGGTGCTGGCGCGCTACATGTTGACGCCCAGCTTCATGGAACGCCTGCTCGACCTGGAAAAGGCCCTCAAGGGCAAACGTGTGCGCGCGATGTTCGACGAGCACAGCGGCAAGGGCGAGCTGTTGATCGCGGCCGAGACCGGCAATCTCTTCGAGGTCGGCTCGATGTGGAAACCGCTGGCCGACCAGGGCCGGATCAAGACGATCATCGACGAGCTCAGTCTTGTTACAAGCCTGGTGAAAATGCTGGTGGAAAGCGGCGTCGACAGCGACGACGTCAAGGCGATGCTGGATCGCAATCCGGACGCGTAGTTTCAGTGGGCCCTGTCGGGCCGCACCCTATCCGCCTGCTCCACCGACATTTTCAGCACTTTGAACATGCCCCATCCGCGTCATCCCTGCGAAGGCAGGGACCCAGTTCGTAAGGCTGGATTTGGCTCCAGAAAGCACCATTGATTGGTTCATGCCGCTTGACGAACTGGGCCCTGACCTTTGTCAGGGTGACGATGTTCTTGCGTTGATTTCACGAGTTTCGCCGTCATCCCACGGTGGCCGCGTAGCGGACATCCGGGGGACCTCAACTATCCTGTTCGCAGGCGAGCTGAGGTCACCCGGACAAGCCGGGTGATGACGGAGGTGATGGGGTGATATCTGGCCCGCCACGGGAAAGGGCTAGACTGTCGCTCGCGAACACACCCGATCCGCGAGATCGCTGAGCGCAGCATCATCCAGGGAAGCCGTTTCCAGCACCCGCTCGATCCACTCGGCACCGTCACGTTTGCGTGCACGGTCATAGGCCGGGTCGTAATGGGCTTGGACAAGCGCGACGGCGAGCGGATGGAAATCGCCGGCCTCGGCCATGGCGAGCCAGGCCGCGATCGTCTCGCCCGACTGGAATTGTCTAAGGCCCTCAATGGCCTGGAAAAGCTTGTCGGTATTGGTGGCCAGGTCGGGATAGGCGCGCAGGAGATAGCGGGCACGTTCTTCTACGGGTGCCTTGATGACGAGGCGATCTGCCGCCTGCATGGCCTTCCACACTCCGATCGGAACGCGGCGCCGGCCCACCAGCTTGCTTTCCGCCTCGATATAGGTCGGACGGGCCGGATCCAGTTCGCGAAGCTGAGACCAGATACGGGTTTCAAACGCTTTCTGACTGGGTTGTTCCTGGCCCGCGAAATCGCCGAAGATCGAACCGCGATGATGGGCAAGGCCTTCCAGGTCGATGACCTGTTCCCCGCGTTCGGCTAACAGGTGCAGAAGGCGCGTCTTGGCTGTACCCGTCTGGCCGTCGACCAGGGTGATCGTGTGGGTCTGTTCGGCTTCAAGCGCCTCGCGAGCCTGGTCGCGCCAGCGCCGATAACCACCGTGTATCAGCGTCACCTTCCAGCCGACCGCCGCCAATACTGTCGCCATGGAGGAAGAACGCATGCCGCCGCGCCAGCAATAGACAAGTGGCCGGAAGGACTTGGTTTTGTCAGCCAGCACGGTCTCGATGTGCCGGGCGATATTGCGGGAGGTGAGGGCGGCGCCCATGCGGCGCGCCTCGAACACCGAAACCTGCTTGTAATGCGTGCCGACATGCGCTCGTTCTGCGTCGTTCAGCACCGGCAGGTTGAGGGCCCCGGGCAGGTGGTCTTCAGCGAACTCTCCGGGCGAACGCACATCGATAATGGCGTCATACTGCGCCAGCGCGTCGCTGGAGAGGTCTTTTGTAGTGGCGAAGGATTGCATCGGCGATTATGTCTCCTGAAATGATACTAGCCGATCAGACAAGGGTTTGTGGATCATGGATGACACTCAAGCAGTTCGCCTCAGCGCTCTGGCCCATGGCGGCGGTTGCGGCTGCAAGCTCGACCCGGCCGTGCTGAGCGATATTCTCGGTGGCGCCCCCGCCATGCCGATGCCGTCGGAACTGCTGGTGGATGCAGCCACCCGCGATGATGCTGCGGTCTGGCGCATCAATGATGAGACGGTACTGGTCGCCACCACCGACTTCTTCACGCCCATTGTCGATGATCCGGAAGTGTTCGGAAAGATCGCCGCGACCAACGCCTTGTCCGATGTCTATGCCATGGGCGCGACACCGATCTTCTGCCTCGCCATTGTCGGCATGCCGGTCAACAAACTGCCGCGCGACATGGTCCGCGCCATCCTGGCCGGCGGACGTGCGGTCGCCGAGACGGCCGGTGCGCCGATTGCGGGCGGCCATTCGATTGATGCTGCCGAACCCATTTATGGCCTGGTGGCCCTGGGCACGACGCACCCGGATCGCTTGAAAACCAATGCCGGTGCCAAGGCAGGAGACGTCCTGGTGCTCGGCAAGTCGATCGGGGTCGGTGTTTTCAGTGCAGCGCTGAAACGCGGCGAGCTGTCGCCTGAGGCCTATCAGGACATGGTTGCCTCCACGACCCTGCTCAATACGCCCGGTGCGGCGCTGAGCAAGCTGGACGGCGTCAACGCCCTTACCGACGTCACCGGTTTCGGCCTGCTGGGCCATCTTTCCGAGATGTGCGAGGGCGCGGGCCTGACCGGTGTGGTGGAGCGATCGGGCGTTCCGGTCTTTGAGGAAGCCCGCCGTCTCGCAGAGGCCGGCATCAAGACGGGCGCGTCGGGCCGCAACTGGGCCGCTGTTGCTGACAAGGTCACCCGGCCTGCTGACTGGTCAGAACTGGATGAAATCCTGTGGTGTGATCCGCAAACCTCCGGCGGTCTCATGGTCTCCTGCCGCGAAAGCGCGGTTGAGGACGTTCTGGCCTGTTTCTACGAGGCCGGGCATGACGCAGCACGCGTCATCGGTCGTATGGAAGCAGGCGATGCGGGTGTGCGGGTGGAGTAGGGGAGATTAGCTCTCCGTGTCGCCCGTATCCGTCAAAAAATCCGCCTCCAGTTCATAGACCGCGCTGGCGAGGTTGAACTCGGTCATGAACTCGCCCATCGAGGCGAACGTTGCGGTCCGAATGGCGCCGCGGTGATCATCCAGCCGCACACGTTCGTCCACGGAGGGGCCGAACATGCGCTCCAGCAGGCTCGTCTCGACGCGCGCGGGCTCGTACCAGGCCGCTAGATTGGTTTTCAGCGTGTCGCGATGGGTGGTTTCCCACGCCGCCGCAGCCAAGACGTCCAGCATGAATTCATTGCAGTTCTGGAAGCGCAAATCGTGCGGGTTGGAGATCAGCGAATAGTCCGGTTGGTGCAGCGTATCGATATCACCGCTGGCAAACAGGCCGAGCAGGCGGCGCTGCATCTCGGGTGACGGCACGATGATGCCAACCTCGCCGATTACATCGCCCTGGGTGAAGTTGAGCGGCCAGTCCTGGGCCAGGTGAGAACGGCGGCGGTCTTCCGCTCCGTGATAGAGATTGTGCACGGCATAGCCGCGAACGCGTTCACCGGTTTGGGTTTCCATTTCCGAATAGATCCAGAAAGCACCATGGGTGTAGCGAATGCCGTCGGGCAGGTCCTCGCGTGCGCGTCCGGTCCGGAAGACCAGGGCGATGCGCGCGCCCTGGCCGGCAAGTTCCCGCTCGATCTGTTTGGCAAAGTCGGCGCTGTCCTCGACCGGGAAGGGCGAGACGGGTGTTGCTCCGGAACCGGCTTCCGCCTCTCCAAGGGTGAGCGAAAGCGCGGTGGCGGTGATGAGGCTAGCGAGTTTCATCAGCCTCGGCCTCGAATGGCACGTTTGGTGGCGGAGCGATGACGACCTCATCACTCACTTCAAGCGGTGTTTGCCCGAAGCCCCATTCCAGCATCTCTCCGGCATATTCCGAGCCTTCCTTGATGAATGACGGATCGCCGGTGACCAGGCTTGCCCCGGTGCTCATGACGATGACTGCCGCGCTCGGCGCGATTACGACGGCGCCCGAGGCGAGTGTCGCCGCGACTTCGACGGAGGCGCCTGCGCTTTCGCCGGAGGCGCGGGCTGCGGGTGTCCCCGACTGGTCGGCCAGGGCCGCCGGTGTGAGGGCGAGGACACTCGCAATTGCGGTGATGGCAAGCGTTGAAGAGGTAGGTTTCATGTCCGGCTCCTTGGTCGTGTGGAACGATGCAAACGCTAGAGACATGAAGGCTGGCAGTGAATCCAATTCAGGCAAGCGGGAAATTTCGATACACCGCGAAATGGACCTCAGCCGCTAGTTTCTCGCATCCATGATGGCGGTATGCTCAACTTTCCACTCGCCAGCCGTACGGCTCAGCACCAGGTGGAAATGCGTCCGCCGCGCTGTTTCGCCGGTATTGCGGGACTGTCCGCGATTGCCGTCGGTGTAGAGGTGCAGGACTGCAACATCATCTCCGATCAGGCGGGTTGAGAGACGGCGCATATTGGCGACCTCGGTGCGAGAAACCTCGGCGGAAAACGCCGGAAAGAGGCGCTCTTCGAGGAAGACTGCCAGGCTGTCGTCGGAC
>CBFHQE010000157.1:0-4743 GCA_965657935.1 Maricaulis sp.
CAGTGGGCCGCGCTATTGGTGTAGACTTCGCGCCAGACCGCCTCAACGTCTTCACTGGGCTGATAGGCTTCGCTCCAATCGCGCTCCAGCCGGTCTTTCGGGATGTCGTATCCCTTGCGCGACAGGAAGGCGAGCGTCTCGTCCCAGATGCTCGGATTGGTGAGCGCTTCGGTGACCATGGCGTGGGCAACCGGATTATCCTTGTGGACCCGCGCCATGGCAGCGTTTTTATTGCCCAGCCGAAACTCGATCGTACGGTATTGATAGGACTGGAAACCTGAGCTGTGTCCCAGCTTGTCGCGGAAGACGAGATAGTCGGCGGGCGTCATGGTGGCGAGGACAGACCAGGCCTCGATCAATTGCTCCTGGGTGCGCGATACACGAGTCAGCATTTTCAGCGCGGGCCCCACATCATTCTGAGCGATGCGTCGGGACGCGGCCTCAATCTCGTGAAGAACCAGCTTCATCCACAATTCGGCGACCTGGTGAATGACAATGAACAGCATCTCGTCGTGCTCACCTGTCAGCAATTCCTGCTGGGACAGGATCGTGTCGAGCCGAAGGTATTTGCCGTAGGACATGTCGTCCTTGAAATCCCAATGAATATCTTCTTTGGAGACATCGACTTGCGAGGAGAAGGTGTCGGTCATATTCATGCCTGTGAAATCGACATCGCAGGTCTGCGAGTCAGAGATAATTTAGAACTAAAATAATTTCGCGTGATGGCAGCAATCCGTCAAGCACAATCGGAGAGAGTAAAATGCTGGAAGCTGTGGAACAGACCGTTTGGGACGTAATCTGGCTGTATCTCCAGCTGGGTTACGAGCACATCCTGCCGCGGGGACTGGACCATATTCTTTTTGTGCTGGCGCTTTTTCTGGCGTCATCCAAATGGAAGGACCTGTTCTGGCAGGTTTCGGCCTTCACGCTGGCGCACACGATTACGCTTGCCCTTGCAACGTTGGGGCATGTCAGTATCCCGGGGAGTATCGTCGAGCCGATCATCGCCCTGTCTATTGCATTCGTGGCGATAGAGAACATCGTCTTCAAGGATGTGCAGAAGTGGCGTCCGGCGCTGGTCTTCGCCTTTGGCCTCTTTCACGGTCTGGGTTTCGCGGGCGTTTTGGGTGAGTTGGGCTTGCCGGAAGACGATCTGGCAGCCGCTCTTATCAGCTTCAATATTGGTGTCGAGCTGGGGCAATTGTCGATCCTGGCCATGGCGTGGCTCGCGGTTTTCTGGTGGCGCGAAAAGCCGGCCTACACCTATCTCCGACTGGGCGGTACGGGCCTGATCGCCTTGATGGCGCTATGGTGGACGGTTGAGCGGGTATTCCTGGGGGGCTAGGAGAGCGGGCTGATCAGCCTGCTTGTTTGCGACATTGTCAGCCGCAATTTTCACCTGGACAGGCAAACGGCCCGGAACCCTGCGATTTGGCTTCGAGTCCAATATCTGATCATTGAAATGATCGTCAATCTGGACATCGAGCAATATCAAACCAGAGTGCCGAGCCGCCTAAACCCGAGTCATATAAACAGCTGGGATTACCAGCCGCAGGACCGCCCCTCATTTTCCTCGCGCAGATGGTCCATCAGCGGCTGGAAGTAGGCAGTGATGGCCGAGCCATCCATCTGACGGGTGCCGGTGAAGGCCTCCAGAGCGTCCGGCCAGGGTTGAGACGATCCCAACTCCATCATGGCGTTGAAACGCGCGCCGACTTCCTCGTTTCCATAAATCGAACAACGGTGCAGCGGACCTTCCCAACCGGCCATTTCACAGGCCGCTTGATGGAATTGGAACTGCAGGATGTGGCTCAGGAAATAGCGCAGATACGGAACATTGTTGGCGATATGGTATTTCGATCCCGGATCAAACGCGTCCTCCGGGCGCTCGACCGGCGGCGTGATGCCTTGATAGCTGTTGCGCAGCTCCCACCAGGCGGAATTATACTCGTCCGGTTGGATCTCGCCGCGCAGCACGCGCCAACGCCACTGATCCATCATGACTGCGAAGGGCAGGAAGGCGATCTTGTCGAGCGCCGTATCCATCAACAGGCTGAGGTCTGCGTCCGCGCCCGGCATTTCGCCCGCTTCAAGCAAACCGATCTGAACCAGGTATTCCGGTGTCACCGAAAGCGCGATGAAGTCTCCGATGGCTTCGTGGAAACCGTCATTCGCACCGGTCTGGAAGAGCAGATCCTGGTGATTGTAGGCACGCTGGTAGAAGTTATGACCGAGCTCGTGGTGAACGGTGACGAAATCGGTGCCATTGACCAGGGTACACATCTTGATGCGCAGATCGTCGACACTGTCCAGATTCCAGGCCGATGCATGGCAGGCCACCTGTCGATCGCGCGGCTGGGTAATCAGCGAACGCTCCCAGAAACTTTCCGGCAATTCCTCCAGGCCCAGTGAGGTGAAGAATGTCTCAGCCACCTCGACCATCTGGACGGCGGTGTAATTGTTATTCACCAGCAGGTCGTCAAGGTTATACGCCGCGTCACCAGAGCCGACACCTGCGACATCGCTCAGTGACCCCCAGCCTTGCGCCCACATATTGCCGAGAAGATCGGCGCGGATCGGTCCAGTGGAGGGCTGCACCTCATCGCCATAAAGCCCGTTCAGGTTAGAGCGGACATGACAGTGCAGTTCTTCGTAAAACGGTGCCACCTGGCCCCAAAGACGTTCAACCTCGGCTTCCATCTCGTCGGCCGGCATGTCGTAATTGGACAGCCACATCTGCGCGAGATTGTCATATCCCAGGTCCCGGGCGCCCTGATTGGCTATGTCGACCATTTCGGAATAGTCCTGGGCCATCGCCTGGGGATCATAGGCCTCGCGCCATCCATTCCAGACGTGAGCCAGGAATTCTGGATCCCGGCTGGTCCGCATTATGTTTTCCAACTCGTTGTGATCGACCATCTCGCCGTCGACTTCCATCAGGCCGGAGGAATAGGACGAGCCCATTCGCGTGGTCAGCTCTGACATCCGCGCGGCCGCGTCCGGGTCATTGGGCGAGGGCAGGGTGATCCCCGCTCGAAGTGCCGTTAGCTTGCGCTCAAGCGTCTCCGGCAGATCGAGGTCCGCGTACTGACCGGCCTCGGTCGCGTACCGCACAGACATTGCGGTGGACTGGGCTCCCATGCGTTGCAACAGCCAGTTGGTGTCGTGGGTGATGAAATTGTTCTGGACCCAGGCGGTGCGTGCAGCAAATTCACCGAATTCGCGGAATTCTGCTTCAGCCCCTTCTACAAAGGCCTCCGCGTCAGCAACGGTCAGTGTCGCGGCGCGTTCCGTACTGGTTGTATTGGCCTGCGAGCTTGTGTCGTCGCCATCATTGGCGCCCTGATACACATACAGACCTGCACCCATCAGCAAGGCGCCAGCGGCGACGCCCATCAACAAACGACCCATGATTTCTCCCCTCAAGAACCAAAAATTATGGCATGCATACTTGCCGAGTTTGCGTATGCGTCAAGTCAATCAGCGGTGATAAACACGGTATCAGTGCGGGTTGTTCAGCGTACTGGCCAACCCCGGATAAGCCTGAAGCGCTTCTTTCAAGGTCCGGATGGCGAATTCGATGCGCGGCGAGGGTGCAAATGTCTCATGTGTCACAATCCAGACCTGCCAGTTCTCCGGTGGCAGGATCTCACTGACGCGTTTCAGCCGGCCGTCCATCTCTCCAATGAAACAGGGAAGTCGTCCGATTGCGCCTGCAGCGAGCAACTCAATCTGGGCGTCGATACTGGATACCTGCACAAAATCCCGGCCGGCCGCATGTTTTTCGCCATAGGTGGCGACTTCTGTCTCTCCGGGACGCCCGACAAATGGACCGCTCGTCTCGTGAATTCCCTTGTACATCGCCCCGTTCAGAGGTGAGACCAGATCCCCAGTCAAGGGAGGCTCTGGGGCCTGTTTGAGGACCCGGACCGCCAGGTCTGCCTGCCGCGCCTGCAGGTCTGAAAGATCATAATGAGCTGTCAGATCAATCCTGAAACGAGCCGGCGGCGCGGCCAGCGTCAACAGGCCCGGCGCAAGAGCCTGGATAAGATGCGGAGGTGCACTTATGCGAAGAGGCCCACCCATCACATGGGTATCGGAACGGGTACCCTTGACCTGATCAAGAGCGTGGCGTGCTGTCTCGAAAATACGCAGGAGCTCACGCCCCAATGGAGTTGGCGTCATCCGTCCCTTGTTCCGAACAATGAGCGCACTTCCCACATGCTGTTCAGCGGCGTTGAGCTGTCGCTCAACCGTTGTCCGGTTCACGCGAAGGTGATCCGCAGCCTTCTGCACGGATCCGTTATCCAGGATAGACGCGATAACAGGGAGATAGCGCCAAACTTCGCCGCTTTGTGCATTTTTGCGCATTCGTGTGCCCATTTACTCATTGATGTGTGGTTATGCACTCGATATCGCGAAAACTCCTAACCCACCAGACGGAGTTCCAGATGAGATTTTTTCTTGCCGGCGTGTTGCTGGCCGTCACCGCGCTATCAACCGCTGCCAGCCAGGACTTAGCCCGCCACGATTTTCCCTATGAATCTCGATATGTCGACGTGTTGGGTTCGAACATGCACTACGTCGACACCGGCGGTGATGGCTCTGTTGTTGTCATGATACATGGCCAGCCCACCTGGTCTTATTTGTGGCGAAACATCATTCCTCATCTGGAAGACGATCACCGCGTCATCGCCCTGGATCTTAAAGGGTTTTGGCAAGTCCGACCGTCCCGACATCGAG
>CBFHQE010000158.1:0-4717 GCA_965657935.1 Maricaulis sp.
TGAAGAACCTGCAGAAGACCCCGAACCGGAAGCCGAGCCGGAACCCAGTGTGCCGATCGATGAAGCCGGCGAGGAATTTGCCTACATGCCTGCGGGCGAGTTGACCTCCGGGTCCGGCACCGGACAATCAATCCAGATCAACTATGCACCGGCCATGCGCTTCCCGATGGAAGCCGCCCAGGCCTATGCCAACAGCCAGGTCTATGGTTATGGCGGCTATCTGGGCCCGGCAGGCGGCCAGTGCGAAGCGGACAACTATGCCTATGCCTGGCGCGATAATTTTTGCGAGACGCGTGGCTATTCCACGCCCATGTGCCCCAGCGGGACCGGCCATCAGGGCCAGGACATCCGCCCGGCCACCTGCCAGGACGCAGTACACTGGGCGGTCGCAGCCGATGATGGAACGATTACCTCGATCGGCTCTTATTCGGTTCGCCTGACTACCGATGATGGTGTGCGCTACACCTATCTACACCTCGAGGCGAGCAGCCTGCAGGTCTCGCCGGGTGACCGGGTGGCACGTGGTGAACGTCTGGGTTTTGTCTCCAACGAGTTCAACGGCACGCCGACGACCATCCATCTGCATTTCGAGATCAAGATGGCTGTGGACACCGGATCGGGCATACACAACACCAACGTGCCGCCCTATCTGGCCCTGGTCGAGAGTTATGAGCGCCTGCTGAACGGGGAAGACTAGGCCGGGTAAGCTTGATTTAAGCAAGTTGTGCTTTGCTACCAAGCAACAGGGGCAAGGCACATGACCAAGACCACCATTGTTTCAGTAGTCGTCCTTGCCGCGGGGCTTGTCCTCGCCGCGGCCGGCGGCCTGTTCGCCCGGCATCAGGAAAATGCCGAGATCGAACGTCGTCTCGGAGAGAGCGCTCGCCACTTCCAGTTTGCGATGGAGGACAGGGTCAATCGCGACCTCGCCGAGCTGGAACGCCTCGCCAGGCGCTGGGAAGCAGATGGAGGCACGCCCGAAGAACGCTGGCGCGATGACGCCGCGCGATACATCGCCGATCAGAACGAAATACGCGCGATTGAGTGGGCAGACCGCGATTTCCATATCGCCTGGGTCGAACCGCTGGCTGGGAATGAAGCCGCGCTGGGCCTCGACCTGATGTTTGAGGAAAACCGCGCATCCGCTCTTCGAAACGCCATCACCACCCGCGAGACCTACACCACGCATTCAATCGAGTTTGTCCAGGGTGGCGTCGGCTTTCTGGCCTTTGTTCCACTACATATTGATGGGCGTTTCGACGGCCTGATGGTCGCGGTCTTCGACGTCGAGCGGCTCGTTGCCAGCTTCAAGCATACGACATTGGGAGATATGGTCGCGGTCACCATCCTGGAAGGTGGCGTTCCGATCGTTGATGATGGTGATGCCGCCACCACAAACATGGTCTTCAACACCTCAATATCCCTGCCCGGTTCCACGTGGATGGGGCGTTTTTATCCAAACCAGACCCTCCTGAACCAGGAGCGTTCATTATTCCCCCAGCTTGTCTTCATTCTGGGCTCCATCTTCTCCCTGGCGATTGCCGCCTCGCTTCGCAGCCTGCTGACGACACGCCTTCAAAGGACAGAAATGTTGCACGCCCAAGAGGAGGCCAACGCGCGCATCCGCGCCAAGGAAGAGCGCTTCAAACTGGCGGTTCGCGGGTCGGCGGACGGGATCTGGGACTGGGATATCCCGACTAACACAGTCTATTTTTCGCCGCGTTTCCGGGAGTTGCTGGGTCACGCTGACAAAGCCCATTTCCCCGACGAATTCAGCTCCCTTGAAAACGCGCTGCACCCCGACGATCATGGCCCGACCCTCCAGGCGGTTACAGACCACCTGGAAGCTGGCGCTCCCTATGATGTGCGCTATCGACTGCGCCGCGCTGACGGCACCTATTGCTGGTTCCGCGCCCGCGGGCTTGCCGTTCACAAGAACGGTCAGCCTCAACGCATGGCCGGCTCAATCAGTGACATTTCGGATTTGATGGATAGCCTGGACAAGGCGGAACAAGCCAATCGCGCCAAGTCGGAATTTCTCGCCAATATGAGCCATGAGATCCGCACGCCCATGAATGGTGTTCTGGGCATGGCCCGTATTCTCGCCAAGGCCGACCTTGAGGACCGCCATGCCGACAAGGTCGACACGATCGTGCGCTCCGGCGACACACTTATGCAGTTGCTCGACGACATCCTTGACCTGTCCAAGATCGAGGCTGGTGAATTTCCGTTGGAGGACACCGCGTTCGAGTTGTCCGAGGTCGTCAGCCAGGTTGAAGCGCTGTTCGCTCCCGTCGCGGAGAAGGGCGGGCTGTCTCTGGACATCTCCAGCAGCGATCCGCTCGGCCTGGCCCGTCGCGGCGATCCACTACGCATTACCCAGATCATCAACAACCTGGTCTCAAACGCTCTTAAATTCACTCGGGAAGGCGGCGTAACCGTACGCTTCGGCGAGGCCCCGAACAGCGACGACCCGGATGCTATTGCAATCGAGGTCAGCGATACCGGTATTGGCATGAGTCCGGATCAAACCTCCCGGATCTTCGACAAATTTGTACAGGCCGACACCTCGACCACGCGTCGCTTTGGCGGCACGGGACTGGGCCTGGCGATTTCGCAGGGCTTGGTCAAGCGGATGGGCGGCGAGATCAGCGTCGTGAGCGAGCCGGGTGCAGGAACGACGTTCCGTGTATGCCTCAACCTGCCCGAAAGCGACGAGATCGAGCTGGGGGATGACAGCGACAGTGCCGCGGTGGTCAAAACCTCTCCCCTGGCGTTGGACGGACCGCCCGTGCGTATTCTCGCAGCCGAGGACAATCTGACCAATCGCCTGGTCCTTCAGGCCTATCTCAATCAGCTCAATGTCGAGCTGACACTGGTTGAGAATGGCCGTGAAGCCGTGGACACCTATCGCGCTGGCAAGTTTGATATCCTGTTGATGGACATCCAGATGCCGATCCTGAGCGGCAGTGATGCCCTGCTCGAAATCCGGCTGATCGAGGAGGATAACTACCTTCCCCGCACACCGGCCATCGCCCTGACAGCCAACGCCATGCCCGAGCAGGTCCGGCACTACAAGACGATCGGATTCGACAGTCATATCGAAAAGCCGATGCAACCGGACAAGCTGGGTTCGGAAATCGCCCGCTTCACGGAATACGCCCGCCGCAATGTCGGCCGAAAATCTGCCTGATCAGGCTTCCAGCAGAGGACCACGCGCCATGGAGGATGCGAACAACATCCGCATCAGGCCTGGTGCGTCCTCACAGACGGTGTTGGCAAGATGTTTACGGATATGCTCCGGCACCTCTTCGGGCGGCACCAGAGGGTCAAGCGCCTCGACCTCATCCGCAAAGTATTCGTCATCTGCCTCCGGATCGCCTGACAGGTCACCCACCCGCTCCATCACACAGGCCGAACACGCCGGCGAACTGCCCGCATCTCGAAGGGTTGCGACGGAGAGGCCATCAAGCATCTCGGCACGCTGACGGGCAACGCCGTTGAATATGGCGAACATCATCGTGCCATGCTGCGCATCCCAGCCGACCGAAAAGAACTGGTGGCCCAGTAACAAGGCCCAGCCACCATAGCGCTCACCTTCAATGCCGGTCGTCCAACCCATCAGTCCGTCCGGGCGCCGCCGGATCATCGTGATATCCCGTAGATAGCGCCCAGGCAGATCGCTTGATGCGCGGATCGTGCGCCAAAACCCCTCATAGGCCGAGCCCCTGACCTTTGTGCCCCTTAGACCCTCTTCAAAAATGGCGTCCGGGATCAACCCCGCCCCCGCGAGACCAGCCTTGGCGGGTTCGGAAATTCCCAGCTTCTCTCCAAATCCCGGCAGGTCTCGCTCCCAGTCGAGCAAGGTAAAGCCGTCAATCTGGGTTGCGATATAGCGGGTCAGGTTTGCGAGATTGTGTTCAGACGGCGTAACTGTGCCAGCCACCCAGCGCCCGACAAGGGACTTGTCGACATTGATTGCGGCTGCAAGGCCAGTCCGGCTCATCACCAATGTCTTCAAAACCAGGGCGAGCTTGTCGGAAAAAAATTCCTGTTTCATACGAACTTAATACAAACAGAGCCGCCTGCGTGCAACTCTAATGCAACCAGATGCAACGCCTGTGCAACCCCCGTGTGCGTCAGCGTACGTCTCTGCACCTCCACGCATTTCTCGAAAGCGGTCAGAACAATGAACGTCAATGGCGCTGCTGAGGGACCAGCGCGCTGAAGGAGACCCGGGGACATGAAAAACAAACTCTACACAACGGCGGCCATTGCCATTCTTTTGGCCAGCGCCGTCAGCTTGCCAGCCGAGGCCCAACGCCCCGTGGATCGCTCGACACCGATGCTCGACGATCGGCTGCAGGCCAGTGACGACGAAACGGAAAACGCGGCGATCTTCGTTAAGATCGAGGGTGTGGACGGAGAATCCGAAAGTGCTGCGCCCGGTGTTGAACCTGATGAGATCGATGTTCAGAACACCGCCGCCAATGAAGGGCTCGAACCCGACGAAATCGACGCTCGCAACAGTGTGCGCAGCGAAACGCGGCGGACTATACGTCGACCAAACCGCTCAAAGACAGCGCAACAACGTCGGCGTTCCCAATCTGCCCCGGCAGTCGATGAAGGCCTGACGGTCGACGTTGACGGTGATGGCGTCGCCCTGCTGCTGCCAGCGGTACAGAGTGCTCGGGAAGCAGGCCGTTCCGCGCCCGAG
>CBFHQE010000159.1:0-4658 GCA_965657935.1 Maricaulis sp.
AAAAAAGGGCGGTCCAGGGGACCACCCTCCTTGATCGAGACGCGGGCGCTACCAGCGGTCGTAGCCATTCACACGTCTCATAGACGAAATCCGGTTCTGGAAGCCGTACTGCGCCAAGTTGGGGATGCGCTCGCTGTCGACGATCTCGCAGCGACCGCGATAGTTGGCGTGTTCGCAGACTTCCCAGGTTTCTCCGCGGGCGACGATGATGCTGTCCGCGCGATCATTGAAGCCTTCGCGGTCCAGATTTGGCACGTCATAAATGGCGTCAAAGCGGCGTCCTTCGAACTCGCGACCATCATACAGCCAGACACCTTCGCGCGGGCGGGTGCCGCGGCGGTTGGCGTTATCGTCCGGCGCAACCGAGGAGATCTCGGCGGACATTCCGCCACTGATATAGGGCATGTCATCGGCCACCTGCATGCAGGCGCCGCCAAAGTCGCGATGCTGGCAGACGCGCCAGGAACCTCGACCGTAGACCCGGATGGAACGCGCGCGATCATTGAAACGCAAGTTGCGAAGGTTGTTGGCTCCGTCACGCAGGGTGATGGACTGTCCCGTATAGTTTGGACCTGAATAGAGAACGATTTCCGAAGCGCCGCGACGCCCCCGGCGGCCCCCGCGGTCGCGGCGATCCCGACGGTCATCCCAGCGGTCATCGCGGTCACGGCGGTCATCTGTTCGATCGCGGCGGTCATCGCGTCGATCGCCTCGTCTGCTGACCAGTCGCACGGACGACATGTGATCATTGAAGCCGCCCAGCTGATTCTGGCTGGCATCCGCCGTGAAACACGACCCGCCGAAATTGGCGTGTTGGCAGAACTCCCAGGTGCCGGACACAACGCGGATCGAGGAGGCCCGGTCATTGAACCCGCGCCGATCCAGATTGGGGGCATCAGCGGTCAAACGCACGCTGCGGCCTTGATAATTATTGTGCTCGAAGATGATAACTTCCTGCGCACCGGCGCTGGCGGATTGCGCCGCAGCCAGGGCAAGACCACTGATCAAGAACCGCATAACACTCATCTTGTGTCCCTCATTGTCTGTCTTTGCGCACTCTGCCTCGGGCTATCTGAACGCATGCGGAGCCGGGTCTTCATCTGGCGTTCAGGAAAGGGTGGTGTTGCACCGGCGGCAGGTTACAGTCGTGCCGGTTCAGGGGAGGCTTATATGCGGATTCTTGTGAGTGTGTTGGCGCTTGGTGTCGCAGCCTGCCAGCCACCGGACCAACCCGATTGTGGCGCCGATTGTTCAAGCGACATGGAAAACCAGCCCGATTCCAATGCGACGCCTGATTTCACGGGAATAGCGGATTGGCGCACTGTCGATCCCGAGGATGTGCTTGTCATCGAGACCCGCACCGGCCTTGTCCATGTCGAGTTGGCGCAACAGTTTGCGCCGCAACACGCGAACCGGATGCGCCAGGCCGCACGAGACGGGTTTTATGATGGCCGGGAGTTCTATCGTGTGATTGACGGGTTTGTGGTCCAGGGCGGTCGCGGCGAGGAAGAGGGGGCTGAGAATCTGCCGCTCTATCCCGCGCTCACCGCGGAACTGTCCGTGGTGTCAGACAGCGTGACCTTCACGCCCATGCAGGATCGGGATCTCTATGCGCCGGAAGTGGGCCATGTAGATGGCTTTGCGGCGGGACGTGATGGCGAAGAGACCTGGATGCTGCACTGCCCGGGAACAATGGCCATGGCGCGAGGCAATGACGCAGACAGTGGTGATGTCGAATTCTACATCGTGATCGGCCATGCGCCGCGTTATCTTGATCGGAATACGACGGTGTTCGGGCGTGTGCTGGAAGGCATGGAGCATGTCCAGGCCGTCAGGCGAGGCGACGCGGCCGTGAATTCGGGCGTGATCGAGGATCCGGACGGGCGAGATCCGATCCTGTCCATCCGTGTGGCGGCTGACCTGCCTGACAGTGAACAGCCCCGTTTCCAGGTGATGGATACCCGTGGGGAAGCGTTCTTCAACGCCAAAAACGCGTCGCGGCATCGCACCCATGCGTGGTTCATCAACACTCCGCCTGCGGTTATCGAGGCTTGCCGCATGCCCGCGCCGGTCCGGCGAACGACCGGGGACTAACCCCAGTCGCGGCGGGAGAGCCAGAGAATGCCAAGCCCATAAATCAAAATGCCGCCGGTCAGGCCGTAGGTCATGGCCAGATCGGCACGCTCCGGCTCGCTGGCCAGGATGTTCACCGGCATCAGCCAGGGAAAATACAGCCCCCATTTCGAGCTGGTTGCAGCGACCGCGACGAATGTGCCGCCGATGCCGACCGAGACGGCAACGGCGAAGCTGCGGAAGCGGGTCGCGATCAACCATTGCAGAGCGGTCACGCAGAGCGCGGCGATATACATGCGGCTATACAGGGAGAGGGCCTGCTGCCAGTTGATCGTATCGGTCATGGCGCCTTGTTCGGAGAAGGGCAGACCGGCCATGGCGCTGGTGATGCCGGCCAGCATGACAAGCGCGCTTACGATGGCAAGGATGAGCTGGGCCCAGATCGCCTTGGCGAGGAAGACCTGCCATTTGGGACGTGGCAGGGCGAGCGTGTGTGACCAGGTGTTGGGGGCGTGTTCCAGCTGGGCTTGCAGAGCGGTGAGGCCGATGGCGCTCATCGGCAGCAGGAAAAAACCCCAGATCGCTGCGCCGCTTATGATCTGGATCTGCCAGTTGTCCGGCCCGTTGTCGGATATCGTCACAAGAAAACCGAGCGCGAACACCATCAGCGGAGGTGTGGCGGCGACCAGCAAGACGAGGGAGCGGCGTAGTTTGAGGGCTTCGGCGCGTAGAAGAGAGACCATTGTTCCGCGCCTTTCTCGTCATGCGCCATTTTGAGGAAAATCTCCTCGAGACCGGATTTTGCCAGGCGCAATTCGTGGACGGCGATATCCGCGCTGACCAATGCCCGGTTCAGCGCGGCGATGCGATCCTCGGTGATGTCGGCGTCCCGCGTGAGCACAAGCGTTTCATCATCAAAAGCGACACCGAAGCCCGCATTGCTGGCAATTTGCTCAGCCTGTGCGGTCGGATCGGCCTTGAGGCGGATGGTTGTGGGCTGCAGGGCTGCAAGTTCGTCCAGGGAGCCGGAAAACAGCGTCGAACCGGTTCGCATCAGCGAGACATGGGTTGCGGTCTGTTCAACTTCGGACAGCAGGTGGCTGGACATGAAGACCGTGGTGTTTTCACGCTCGGGCAGGGCTTTGATCAGGCCACGCATGTCACGAATGCCGGCCGGGTCGAGGCCGTTGGAGGGTTCGTCCAGGATCAGAAGACGGGGGCGACCGAGAAGCGCGCGCGCAATGCCGATCCGCTGGCGCATGCCCAGCGAGTACTGCCCGACACGTCGATCGGCCGCCTGGCTCATTTCAGTAACGTCCAGCACGCGATCGATCTCCATCTTGTCATGTCCAAGCACCCGGGCTGTCAGGGCGAGATTCTCCCGGCCGGTCAGATTGGGGAAGAGGGCGGGGGTTTCCACCACCGCGCCGACACTGGCCAGCGCCTTGGTGCGTTTGCCTCGCAGGTCATGGCCGGCGATTCGGACCTCGCCACCATGGGCCCTGATCAGGCCGAGCATGCAGCGAATGGCGGTGGTTTTGCCGGCGCCATTGGGTCCCAGGAAAGCATAGATACTGCCTTCAGGAACGCTCAGCGTGACGTCGCGCAGCGCCTGCACGGTGCCGAAGCGCCGTGAAAGGTTCTTGATTTCAAGGGGAAGGGGAGAGGACATCGAAGCACCTGTACTAGCCTCTGCATGCTGCCTGATTGAATGAAGGCGGCAAGGGGATTGTGCGCCGGGTGCGTCCCCCTATTGCGGTTTTGATTGACCCGCTTGGCCGGAACGGTCGAATATCAATTCATCAAGGGAAGGGAAATCGAGGGATCACCATGAAGATGCGCCTGCTGAGTGCCGTCGCCGTCCTTGCGCTGGCTGCCTGTTCGCCCGCGGACACCCCCGCAGAAACCGAAGACGCTGCACTATCGGGGGACCTCCCGATGGATGGGCTGACCCAAACGGTCAGCGCGCCGGGCGATGATGCCCTGCGAGAAGCAATCCGGGCCGATTACACGGCACATATCGGAGCGCTGTACGAACATTTTCACGCCAATCCGGAACTCTCCTTCATGGAGATCGAGACTGCGGCGCGCATGGCCGAGGAAATGCGATCGCTCGGTTTTGAGGTTACCGAAGGCGTTGGTCGCACAGGTGTTGTTGGTGTCCTGCGCAATGGCGAAGGCGCGACCGTGACGCTGCGGGCTGATATGGACGGCCTGCCCATGCAGGAAAACACGCAAGTGTCCTATGCTTCGACGGTGATCGGCCAGGACCGGATCGGCAATGAGTTTCCGGTCATGCATGCCTGTGCGCACGACACGCACATGGCGGCGCTGATCGGCGCGGCGCGGCAGATGGCGGAGCGCACGGATGAATGGTCCGGAACACTGGTCCTGATCGCCCAACCCGCCGAGGAGCTGGGGCTGGGTGCGGTCGCCATGCTGGAGGACGGTCTGTATGAGCGCTTCCCGTTGCCCGACTATAATCTGTCCTTCCATACTTTCGCGTCCACAGAAGTTGGCGCCATCACCTATCACCCGGGATATGCGATGGCGACTGTCGACTCGGTCGATATCTATGTGCAGGG
>CBFHQE010000160.1:0-4593 GCA_965657935.1 Maricaulis sp.
GTAATGGCAGAACCGGTCTCGACCTGGGTCCAGGAAATCTTGGAGTTTTTACCGCGGCAATCACCGCGCTTGGTCACGAAGTTATAGACCCCGCCCTTGCCATTTTCATCGCCCGGCCACCAGTTCTGGACGGTTGAATACTTGATCTCCGCATCGTCCAGCGCGACCAGTTCAACGACCGCCGCGTGAAGCTGGTTTTCATCGCGCATCGGGGCCGTACAGCCTTCCAGATAGGAAACGTAAGCGCCCTTGTCGGCGATGATCAGCGTGCGCTCGAACTGGCCGGTACCTTCTGCATTCATGCGGAAATAGGTCGACAACTCCATCGGGCAGCGTACGCCCGGCGGCACATAGACGAAGGAACCGTCGGAAAAGACCGCAGAGTTCAGCGTCGCGAAAAAATTGTCCGTCGTCGGCACGACCGAGCCGAGATATTTTTTCACCAATTCGGGATGATCTTGCAGGGCCTCCGAGATCGAGCAGAAGATAACCCCGGCCTTGGCCAGTTCGTCCTTGAACGTTGTGACAACCGAGACACTGTCGAAAACCGCGTCAACGGCCACTTTGGGTCTCTCTCGCGCATCCGCAGCGGACTCAGCCGCGCCTTTCACGCCCAGCAAGACTTCCTGCTCCTTGAGCGGAATGCCAAGCTTCTCGAAATCCTTCAGGATCTCTTCAGGCACATCATCAATCGACTCATACTTCGCGCCGGCCTTGGGCGCTGCGTAATAGTGGATGTCCTGGTAATCAATGGCCGGATACTCGACCTTGGCCCAGCTGGGATCGCGCATCTGCTTCCAGCGTTCGAACGCATCCAGACGCCATTCCAGCATCCAGGCCGGCTCATTTTTCTGCGCCGAAATATAACGAACGATATCCTCGTTCAGTCCTTTCGGTGCGAGCTCGGTCTCAACGTCTGTCGTGAAGCCATACTTGTATTTGTCGGCTTCGAGCTGTTTGACGTCCTCAATGGTTTCCTTGGTCGCCGCCATGGTCAGGCCGTTTCCTTGATCTGTTCAGACGCGCGCGACCAAGCCTGGGTCCAGGCCGCAATCGCTGCGTCCACGTCTTCTTCTGTTGTCGACCAGCCGAGGCTGATCCGGATCACGCCTTCGGAAAGCGCGTCGTCGAGGCCCAGAGCCGTTCCCATTTTCGAGGCCTTGGCCTTGCCCGACGAACAGGCCGCACCGGCCGATATTGAAACTCCGGCAAGATCGAGGGCCATGACCTGGGTTTCCCCCCGCCAGCCTGGAACCGCCAGTCCAACCGTATTGGGCAGGCGTTCAGCACCCTCGCCCAGCACCACAACATCCCGATTGGCCTCGCGTATAGCCTTGATCAATCGATCGCGTGGGCCTGCCAGGGCAGCGAAATCTGCAAGTTTGGCATGCGCTTGTTCAAGCGCCAGGCCGAGCGCCGCATTCCCGGCTACATTGAGCGTTCCGGAACGGCGACCATGTTCCTGGCCACCGCCATGGTTATGGCGCTTCACGGGCGCATGGCAGGCAGCGATCAGCGCGCCGACGCCTTGGGGGCCGCCAAATTTATGCGCTGCAATCGCCATGTAATCCGCGCCAAGCGCAGCGAAATCGACCGGGATTTTTCCAGCCGACTGGACGGCGTCGACAATGGCGAGCCCGTCTTGAGCCTTGATAAGACGTACGGCTTCAGCCACCGGCTGGATCGTTCCAATTTCATTATTGGCGAGCATGATAGACAGGACGGGGCGACCATCATGCTCGGTCCAGGTCTCGAGACGTTGGGCAAGCCAGGCCAGGTCAACGACACCCGCTTCGGTCACCGGCAGGACATCGATTGGCAGACCAGAGGCCTTGGCGCTCTCGACAATAGCAGGATGTTCGATATCGGTGATGATCAGGCGCTCTACACCCGGCGCGCTGACCGCGCTGGTCATGGCCAGGTTGAGTGCTTCGGTTCCACCACCCGTGAAAATGACATCCTCGGCGCGCGCACAAAGGGCATTGCCAACCTGTCGGCGCGCCTTGTCCACATGTCGGCGCGCCGCCTGACCATGCTGATGCACAGCCGAGGCATTGCCGACGGTCCCCATGAGCTCACTCATGAGTTTGATCACGTCAGGTCGGACCTGCGTGGTGGCGTTGTGATCGAGATAGACGCGCATGTTTACTCAGCGGCAGCCGATTGACCGCGAACGCCCTGTCCCAGTGCTCCGGTCGCGGAACCCAGCAAACGGCGATCCAGCACGTCCTCCAGCGTCACAGAACTCAGGAACAGGTAAATGTGGCGCGAAAGCTCATCCCAGAGGTCGTGTGTCACACAGCGGCGACCGTCCGCAAGACAGCCCTTGGCGTCGGAACAGCGCGTTACACGCAGCGGCTCATCAACAGCCATGATGATGTCGGAGACCCGGATTTCGGACGCTTCACGGCTCAGGCGATAACCGCCCCCGGGACCGCGCACAGAGGCCACAACCTCAGCCCGGCGCAGTTTGGCGAATAATTGTTCCAGATAGGAAAGCGAGATGGACTGGCGCGATGCGATATCGCTCAACGTGACCGGTCCCTGCTCTGCAGCGCCTGCCAGATCGGCCATCGCCATCACGGCATAGCGGCCCTTTGTGCTCAGCTTCATGGATCTACCTCCTTAAACGCTCGCATCTTTCGCCATGATCATGCTAAGACGCGCAACTTCGGGATGGACATCAGGCGCTTTCCGGCGACTGAAACCGAATACCCGAGCTGTATAGTCAGGTATATGATCCGTTTCGATCACGCTTTCAATGGTCGAAATGCCGCATGCCTGAAGAAAAGACATTGGACGAGCAGAGAAGGCGACACCTGAATGCCCGACGTAATCATCCCCGGCCCGGCGGGTCGACTGGAGGGGCGCTACAGCCCCAGTGACGATGAAACCGCACCGATCGCGCTGATTCTTCATGCCCACCCCCTGGGTGGTGGCAGCATGGATAACGGCATCGTCGAGATGATGTATGACAGTTTCCGCAAGCGAAATTTCGCCACTCTGCGCTTCAACTTCCGGGGCGTCGGCCGCTCCCAGGGCAGTTACGACCAGGGTCTGGGCGAGCTCTCCGACGCGGCGACAGTGCTCGATTGGGTCCAGGGCTATAACTCCAGCGCACGGTTCTGCTGGGTCGCCGGTCACTCATTCGGAGCCTGGATCGGCATGCAGCTTTTGATGCGTCGTCCGGAAATCGCGGGCTTCATCTCCGTGGCTCCGCCCACCAACATGTATGACTTCACCTTCCTGGCGCCTTGCCCGGCCTCCGGCATTATCGTCAATGGTGGCGCCGACAAGATCGTTCCGGCGGACGACGTCGAACGGGTCATGTCCAAGATCCGCGTCCAGAAAGGTATCGAGATCCGCAGAGATCTGATCCCTGATGCGAACCACTTGTTCACCGAACATGTCGAGCCGCTCGACATCATGCTCAACGACTATCTTGATGAACGCCTGCCGCTCGTCGAGAAAGAGCGTTCCGAACGCACGATTACGGGCAAGCGATAGCCTCGCTCAAGTCCTGAAAGCAAAGCCCCGGTTTTCGCCGGGGCTTTTTTATCAAGGCTTGGCTTTCACCCCGCCACAAACCGGCTCCGAGACACCGGTCGTTGACGGCAAGCTCGTGGGCAAGCCGCGCTCAAAACGGGCTGCCAGCCAGGCAAAGGCCTCGGCCTCGATAAAATCACCGCGCCAGCCCACCGCCTCAACCGGTTCGACCTGAACGCGCGGGAGCTCCTCTTCGAGCATGCCCATCAGGGTCTCGTTATGCCGCCCGCCGCCTGTGACCAGCACGCGTGACGGCTCGCCCAGCATGCGCACCGCGTCTGCGACTGTTCGAGCGGTGAACCGGGTCAGTGTTGCCGCTCCGTCTTCAAGCGACAGCCCGCGCACCGGCGCCAGGGAAAAATCCCAGCGGTCCAGGGATTTGGGCGCCGCTTTCGGGAAAAATTCGTGTGACATCAGCTGGGCCAATACGTCCAGATCGACAGCGCCGGCGCAGGCCAGCTTGCCGCCTTCATCATGGGACTTGTCAGTCAGATCCTGGCACCAGGCATCGATCAACCCGTTGGCCGGTCCGGTATCAAAGGCGATCGGGTCCTGACCATCCTCCAGCCAGGTGACATTCGCCACTCCACCCAGATTGAGCACCGCGATATCGCTCAAGCCAGAATCTAGAGCCAGCGCACGGTGATAAAGTGGTGCAAGCGGCGCGCCTTGCCCGCCCTTTTGCATATCTGGGGAGCGTAAATCATAAACGACCGGAATACCCAGCGCCTTGGCCAGGGCCTCACCATCCCCGATTTGCAGGGTCTGACCGGCTTCATCGTCCTTGGGGGCCTTGTGCAATACGGTCTGACCGTGAAAGCCGATCAGCTCGACCGGCGGCGCGGACAGCGCCTCACTTTCCAGCACCGCACGCACCGCTTCAACATGCGTTCGCGTGAGGACATCTTCAGCCGCTGTGAAATCAGGCTTATCACCCTCAAAACCCCAATCAAGAGCCCGGTCGACCGCATCCTGGAGAATGCTCCGGTCTTCCGTCGTGTACGCAATCTCGGTTCCGGCCCCAAACGCCCGGATTCCCTCACCATC
>CBFHQE010000161.1:0-4555 GCA_965657935.1 Maricaulis sp.
TCCGGCGGCGATGGCCGCAGCCGGTGTCGCTGTGCGCTGGGGCGGATGTGGCTGACGCGCCGGGGCCGACCGAGGCGCCGCGGCTGGCGCAGATGCAGGAGCGGCCTGCCTTTTCAATCGTGTGACAGGCGCATCCAGCTCGATGCCGGCTTCCTCCCACCAGTCTATCAGAGACTGGAGGGCTTTTTCATCATGTGGTGTAAGCGGTGCGGGTTCAAGCATTGGTTACGTGGACGTCAACGTAAATTCTTTGATCTTAGGCGCAGCTCGCGCTAGATGATGAGCTGATCCTAAGCTAAGACCGGGCGTCCGCAAGCCGGGTTTATGATGATTCTTGATGAGGGGGTTGCAGATCAATGACCGACGCTGCCGTTGAACGCGAGTCCATGGAGTATGATGTTGTTATCGTCGGAGGAGGGCCCGCCGGCCTGTCCGCTGCGATCCGTCTGAAACAGCTGGCGGCTGAAACCGGCCAGGAAATTTCCATCGCGCTTCTGGAGAAGGGCGCCGAGGTTGGCGCACACATTCTGTCCGGTGCCGTGGTCGACCCGAAAGCCCTCAACGAGCTGCTGCCAAACTGGAAGCAGGATGGCTGCCCGCTGGAAAACGAGGTCACTACCGACATTTTCGAAGTGCTCGGCGCTGCCGGTTCCATCAGTCTGCCGACGCTCCTCTTTCCGCCCCTGATGAATAATCATGGCTGTTACATTGCTTCCCTGGGCAATGTCTGTCGCTGGCTGGGTGAGCAGGCCGAGGCGATGGGTGTCGAGGTTTATCCCGGTTTCCCGGCGGCGGATGTTGTCGAGGAAGAGGGTGTCATCAAGGGCATTGTCACCGGTGATTTTGGTGTCGCCCGCGATGGCGGCCAGAAGGATGGTTATCAGCCGGGCATGGAGCTGCGGGGCAAGTACACGCTGATCGCCGAGGGCGCACGGGGCTCGCTGGCGAAGAAGCTGATCGATCGTTACGACCTGTCCGCCGGCAAGGAGCCACAGAAATTCGGCATCGGGCTGAAGGAACTGTGGCGTGTGAAGCCGGAGCACCACAAGCCGGGCTTTGTCAAGCACACGATGGGTTGGCCACTGGATGGTCAGACCGGCGGTGGTTCCTTCATGTACCATTTCGGCGACAATCTCGTCTCCATCGGTTTCGTGGTTCACCTGAACTACAAGAACCCGTTCATCTCGCCGTTCGAGGAATTTCAGCGACTGAAGACACATCCGGCCATTGCCGAGACTTTTGAGGGCGCCGAACGTCTGTCCTATGGCGCGCGCGCGATCACTGAAGGTGGACTGCAGTCCGTGCCATCGCTCGCCTTCCCGGGCGGCGCTTTGATGGGCTGTTCAGCAGGCTTCGTGAATGTGCCGCGCATCAAGGGCAGCCACAACGCCATGAAGACCGGCATGCTGGCCGCGGAAAGCGTTTTTGCAGCGCTGGGTGAAGGGCGCGAGGGCGACACACTGGCGGAATACCAGGCGGCCTATGAGGCGTCCTGGGTTGTCGATGATCTCAAGAAAGTCCGCAATGCCAAGCCGCTCTGGTCTAAGTTCGGGACGGTGATCGGTATCGCCCTGGGTGGCCTGGACATGTGGATGACAACGCTGTTCGGCGGCTGGTCGCCCTTCGGTACGCTCAAGCACGGCAAGTCTGATGCCGAGAGCCTGGAACCGGCCTCCAGGTACAAGCCGATCGATTATCCAAAGCCGGATGGTGTTTTGACCTTCGATCGTTTGTCATCTGTCTTCATCTCGAACACCAATCATGAGGAAGATCAGCCGATCCACCTCAAACTGGCCGACGAGGCGTTGCAGAAGGGATCGGAGCTCGAGGTGTTCGCAGGCCCGTCAGCGCGGTATTGCCCGGCCGGTGTCTATGAGTGGATCGAGGACGAGAATACAGGCGAGCAGCGCTTCCAGATCAACGCGCAGAACTGCGTGCACTGCAAGACCTGTGACATCAAGGATCCCAACCAGAACATCAACTGGACGACGCCGGAAGGCGGCGGCGGTCCGATGTACTCCAATATGTAAACCCAGCGGAGCTTCGCGCTTGCACTTCCGGCCCCGGGAGGCGAACTTGTGCGCATGAAAAACGCGTTTCGCCTCCTGCCGGTGCTCGCCGGATCGCTGATCCTCAATTCCTGCGCCACCCTGCTCCCGCCGGAAGACGAGCCGTCTGCCTATGGCGCCTTTCTGGCCGCAAGATATGCGGGGGTGAACCGGGATGCGGAAGGCGCCGCGGCCTATTATGCTGAAGCCCTGAACCGGGCGCCGGGTGATGCCACCCTGGCGGACCGCGCCTACATTACGGCGCTGCTGTCCGGCCATATGGACGATGCCTCGCATTATGCAGCGCTGTCCGTCGCGGCGGGGGATCCCAGTCGTCTTGCCAGCCTTTACGTGGCCGCGGACGATATCGCGTCACGCAATTATTCCGAGGCCCGCGGGGTCATCAGTTCGGCGCCGAATTACGGGCCGTTCAATGATTTTGTTGCCCAGCTGATGCATCACTGGGCGCTTATGGGCGCCGGTGATGAAGCTGAAGCGCTGGATGGCGCACAGGGCATGGCCGCGCCGGGTTATCTCGGTCCGTTCGTCTCGCTGCATCGTGCGATGTTGCTGGAGGCGGCCGGACGTTATGCCCAGGCGGACGAGATCTACGCTGCGACCGTCTTCATCACGCCGTTCCGACGCATGGCCGTCGAGGTTTATGGCGGTTTCCTGGAGCGTCAGCGCCGCTCCGATGACGCAGCGGACCTCTACCGGACTTATCTGCGTGGCGCGCCGCACGAGACCAGTATTATCGAAGCGTTGGAGCGGGTACAGTCCGGCGGTCGTGCACCGTCGCGCTCGACGATTTCCGAATTTGCCGCCCTCAGCCTGTTCGGTCCCGCGGCCTCCCTCGCTGCGCAGGCCGACATGGATCTGACCGTCCTGTATCTGCGCATGATCCAGCGCCTCAATCCGGATTATGCGCCCAACCGGATCCTGCTGGGCGAAACCCTTCAGCGCATCAACCTGCCGGAAGTGGCCCTGGCCGAGTACGCCTCGGTGCGGTCCGGTCCGTTCCGGCTGCCCGCCCAGATCGACCTGATCTGGCTGACCGCGCGTCTGGATCGACTGGACCAGGCAGCCGCCATGTCCCAGCGTCTGCTCGAGGATACAGGCGATAATGAAGCCCGCCTGATACTGGCCGACATTTACCGTGTCACCGCGCGCTGCGGCGATGCGATCGGCTTGTATGAGGAGGTCATCGCCAATCGCGATACGTCGGGCGAGCTGCCGGACTGGCGATATCATTATTTCGCGGCGTCCTGTCACTATCTGCTGGACGAGCTGGATGCCGCGGAAGCGCAGTATCTGATCGCGCTCGAAATTAATCCGAACCAGGCCCAGGTGCTCAATGATCTGGGATATCTCTGGCTGGATAATGGTCGCAATCTCGACCAGGCATTCGACATGGTGCAGCAGGCGGCCAATCTTGAGCCGTCGCTGGGGCATATCATCGACAGACTCGGCTGGGCGCATTACCGCCTGGGCAATTACGAGTCCGCGGTGCTGGAGCTGGAACGTGCCACAGCGCTGGATCCGGGCAATGCGACGGCAAACTATCATCTCGGTGATGCCTATTGGCGTGTCGGCCGGGAATTGGAGGCGCGCTTCCAGTGGCGCCGCACGCTTGACCTGGAGGCCGACCCGGCCGAAATCGAGGGCGCGCAGGACAGGCTGGAAAACGGCTTGCCCGAGGCTGAAACCATCACCGCTGACAACAGTTCAGCGGACGATCTGGCGACGGAGACTTCCAACCCGTGAGTGGGGCAATAACCGAATTTGCGCCGGCGAAGATCAACTTGTCTCTTCGTGTCGGCCGTGTGCGTGAGGATGGCTATCATCCGCTCGACAGCCTGGTGACCTTTGCGGACTGGGGTGACACGATTACCGTGCGTGACGAGATCGCGCTGATGATGTCCATGTCCGGCGAGGCGTCCGAGGACCTGATCGAGGAAGAGAATAATCTCGTCCTTCAGGCGGCCCGCGCCCTTCAGGATCACGCCGGCATCGACAAGGGCGCGATCATTCATCTGCACAAGGAAATTCCCGTTGCCGCCGGCCTGGGCGGTGGATCAGCCGATGCGGCTGCGACCTTGCGCGCGCTCAATCAGCTCTGGGAGCTGGGTCTCGATCTCGACGAATTGGCCCGGATTGGCCTGTCCATCGGGGCGGACGTGCCCGCCTGTGTCTACTCTCGCCCCTTGCGCATGCGTGGAATGGGGGAGTGGATCGAGCTGATCGACAATTTTCCGGCCTTCAATGCGGTTCTGGTCAATCCCGGCATCAAGGTTTCAACGGGCCAGGTCTTCGAGGCTTTTGACGAGACCGAACCGGCAGAGCTGCGCGAAGCCAAGGGGCGCGGACCGAACGTCCTGGACTGGCTGTCGCGCGAGCCGAATTCACTGGAGCGTCCGGCCATGAAGGTCCAGCCCAAGATCAAGAAAGCGCTGCAATGGCTGGACAAGCAGGACGGTGTTGAACTGGTCCGCATGTCGGGCTCCGGG
>CBFHQE010000162.1:0-4550 GCA_965657935.1 Maricaulis sp.
AATAGGCGCGCTTTTGACGGCCGAAAATCCGTGCATCAATGCCATAGCCCATCAACAATCGAGTGATCGCCTCGGAAACAGCGGCGACTTCCTTGGTATGTTCATCGCGCACGAGCTTGAGGCGGCGCGTGATGGATTCGTAGGCGGCCGGATTGACGTGTTTGAAGGCCAGATCTTCCAGCTCGACACAGACCCGGTTGATACCGATCCGGCGCGCCAGGGGGGCGTAGATTTCCAGGGTTTCCAGCGCGATGCGTTCACGCTTTTCCGCACGGCCAATCGCGTCCAACGTCTTCATGTTGTGCAGACGGTCGCAAAGCTTGACGATCAAAACCCGCACATCGTCGGAAATCGCGACGACGAGTTTTTGCAGGTTTTCCGCTTGTTTGGTGCGTTTGGAGCGCAGCTCCATCTGACCCAGCTTGGTCACACCGGAGACCAGATTGGCCACCTCTTCACCAAACAGCTCAATCAGCTGTTCGTGGGTCGCCGGTGTATCCTCCACAGTATCGTGGAGCAGGCCGGTGCAGACAGTGGCGACATCCATGCGCAAATCGGCAAGGATCATCGCCACCGCAGCGACATGCGCAAAATAGGGGTCGCCGGACTGGCGCCGCTGCGGCCGATGTGCCTCTTCCGCAAAGTCATAGGCTTTGCGCACATAGTCGCCGTCGACCTGCGGAAAATAATTCCGGATACGGTCAACCAGCTCGTCCGCGCTGGGAATGGCGGGCGGCGGCGAAGCCAGTTCTTTTGACGTCGCGCCCGAACTCAAGGGAGCTTAAAGGCGGCCGTCAGGCGCGCCGTCCCGGTCAGCCTGGAGGGCTTTGAGCATTTCCGTTTCATCCAGCTCGATTGCCGGAGCGGGCAGCGCTTCCATGGCCACTTTCGGCGCCGGAGCATCCGAGGCATCGTCTTCGTCCTCGGACGGCAAGACACGCTGCAAGCCGGTGATCAGGCTGTCTTTCAGCATGTCCATATCCAGCGTCTCGTCAGCGATTTCGCGGAGAGCCACAACGGGGTTCTTATCATTATCGCGATCGATCGTCAGAGCGGCACCTGCTGAGATGTTGCGAGCGCGATGCGCCGCCATCAGGACCAGACGGAAACGGTTCGGGATTTTTTCGATGCAGTCTTCGACAGTAACGCGAGCCATGCGCGCGATCTCCTTAAGCCAACGCTGAAGCTTGGAACCGCGTTACCTATCCCTGACGGCCTGCAATAGCAAGTGCTTGCGGACAGGAATTCATCAGAGATTACAGCGCAACTTCCAGCCGCGATGTCGTCGCCCGATCGCCGGCCTCAAGAGCAGCCACCAGATCCTCGATCTTGCGACCGGAGACCGGATCATTCCAGCTCGGCGCAATCTCTGAGAGCGGCAGCATGACAAAGGCCCGACCGTGCGCTCTGGGATGAGGCAGATCCAGTCGCTCATCGGATCGATTCAGTCCGCGAAAATCAATAATGTCCAGATCAACCGTCCGTGACGCCCAGCGCCTTTCCCGCACGCGGCCGAACACGTTTTCGATTGCCTGCATGATATCAAGCAGGCGATCCGGAGACAGCTGCGTGTCAAGCTCGATCACGGCATTGGTGTAAGCCGGGTCAGCAGGATCCGGCCAGGCCGGGCTGGACCAGAACGAGGACTGGGCGACAACAGGCCCCGCCAGCTTGTGCAGCTCATCAATCGCCGCCTGAAGCGTCTGTGCCGGCGTAAAACCATCCCGGGCTAGATTGGCGCCCAGCCCGATATATACTCCGCCGGATCTCATATTTTGTTTATTCGCTTCAGCCATTTTCCAACCAGGCATTTCCCAGATGACACTCTATTCCGATGAACGCATCGGCATCTTTATTGACGGCGCCAATTTGCATTCAACCACCCGCGCACTCCGATTCGACATCGATTTCAGCCGGCTCCGCACCCATTTCGAAAATCAGGGCCGCCTGATCCGGGCGAATTACTACACCGCCCTCATCGAACAGGATGATTACAACCCTTTGCAACCGCTCGTCGACTGGCTGGACTATAATGGCTACAGCCTCGTCACCAAGCCGGCCAAGGAATTTACCGATGACCAGGGCCGCAAGCGCATCAAGGGCGATATGGATATCGAGATCGCCGTCGACATGATTGAGGCTGCTGATTATCTCGATCACATCATCCTGTTTTCCGGCGATGGCGATTTCTGCCGGGCGGTGAAGGCGGCCCAGGCCCGCGGCGTTCGCGTGACGGTCGTTTCCTCGCTGAAAACCCGGCCGGCCATGATCGCCGATGAATTGCGACGGGCTGCTGACAATTTTGTTGAAATACTTGATCTGGAAGACGCGTTCGGACGGAAGGCCTGAGCCATGACCACACTCGCCGAAGCACCGCTGGACTGCGATCTCTGCCCTCGCCTCGTCGAGTTCCGCGAGAAAAACGCCGCGCTTTATCCCGACTGGTTCAATGCACCGGTACCATCCTTTGGACATGAGGATGCGCGTTTCCTGGTCGTCGGCCTGGCCCCGGGTCTTCGCGGCGCCAATCGCACCGGCCGCCCCTTCACCGGGGACTGGGCCGGCGACCTGCTCTACAAGACCGCAGGCAAGTTCGGCTTCACAACAGGCAAATACGCGTCCCATGCCGATGACGGTCTGGCGCTGGTCGATACGATGATCACCAATGCAGTGCGATGCGTGCCGCCGGAAAACAAACCGGTCGGCGCAGAAGCCAATGCCTGCCGCCCCTTCCTCAGCCAGCGTTTTGCGCAATTGCCCCGGCTCAAGGCCGTGCTGGTTCTGGGCAAGATCGCGCATGACAACACGCTGCGCGCGCTGGGCCACAAGATCTCGTCAGTGAAGTTCATGCATGCCGGAGCAGCCGATATCGAGGGCCCAAACGGCACGCTACGTCTGTTTTCCAGCTATCACTGCTCGCGGTACAACACGAATACCGGGCGATTGACCGAAGACATGTTCGACGCGGTTTTCAGCCAGGTCCGGGATTATCTCGACGCCCTGCCTACGGACTGATCTATCAGGGCGTCAAAGGCTCGGGTCGCTGTCTTGAACCTGTCGCGACAGCCCGGATTGCAAAAACCGACCACCTCACCGCGATAGCGTGCAAGGCTGTCTTGGCTGACCGGATGGCCGGACCAGGGGCAGGTTGTGTTGATAACCTCTTTGATTTCACTGGCAGACATCATTTTCTCCACACCTTAACCAACAAAATCCCTAGATATCGCGAGATGTTTTTGGCACAAACGCCAACATGCCCACGTTTTCTGCCACACACACTTCTGAGCCACGCCGCATCGCCTTCATCACCTTCGATGGCGTGAAAATGCTCGATATTACGGGCCCTTTGCAGGTCTTCGCGGACGCCAATGAGGTCCTGGGATTCGGGGCCTACACCACAACCCTCGCCTCGCTTTATGGCGGCCCCGTGGAGACGGACACCGGGGTTTCGCTCAATACGCGCCGCCTGGCCGGTGTGGGACTTGATGATGCGGGCACGTTGATCGCCTGTGGAGGCAAGGGTGTGCACGATGCCTGTCGCGATAATCGCCTGATCGGCGCCATTCGCCTTGCTGCCCAAAGATGCGGGCGTGTCGCGGCGACGTGTACCGGAGCGTTCCTGCTGGGCGCCTCGGATCTGCTCGATGGCCGCCGCTGCGTCACCCACTGGAAAGATTGTGATCGTCTCGCTGAGGCTTATCCTCAAACCCAGGTCGATCCGGACCCGATTTTCATCGAGGATCGCGGTGTGTGGACATCAGCCGGCGTCACCGCCGGTATCGACCTGGCCCTGGCCATGGTGGAACAAGACCATTCCCGCGATGTTGCAATGGAGCTGGCGCGCCACCTGCTGGTCTATGTCAAACGCCCGGGTGGCCAGTCCCAGTTCTCCGAGGCCCTGCAGCAACAGACCCGCACCGCCAGCGGCCGTTTCGGCGCGTTGCACCTGTGGATGAAGGACAATCTGGTGGCCGACCTGCGGGTTGAGGAACTGGCCAAGCGTGTCGGCATGAGCCCGCGCAATTTTGCCCGCATCTATGCCGACGAAACCGGTCAGACCCCGGCCCGCGCCGTGGAAATGATGCGCATCGAAGCCGCTCGCATCGCCCTGGAGGATCCCGAACTGACGGTGAAACAGGTCTCGGTCAAGTGCGGTTTTGGCAGCGATGAACGCATGCGTCGCAGTTTCATCCGCCAACTGGGCGTCTCACCGCAAGCCTATCGGAACTCGTTCGCCCTGAGTGAGTAGGAACGCGCTGCCGCAAGCCAGCAAAACTCCGTCAGCCCGCTGACGATCGCGGCCCCGTTCGCAAGACTGGGTTGTGCAAGAAGACGCGCTTTTTGAAGCCGAACCCGGCCCTTTGGACTGGGTCCCTGCTTTCGCAGGGATGACGTGGGTTGGGGAGCTGTTGATTTTCTCCTTTCCCTTGATGGGAAAGGTGCCCGCGAATCGGCCGGATAGGGTGCGGTCCGACAGGTCCTACTTTAGGTCACGCCTTCGGCGCTCACCCACTCCACCATTGCTGCGCAATGGTCCCCCTCGCCCATCA
>CBFHQE010000163.1:0-4537 GCA_965657935.1 Maricaulis sp.
GGATGCCGATCTGGGCTTTCGCCTGCACAGGGCCGGATATCGCTGCGACCTGATCGCACCGCCCACGCTGGAGGAAGCGCCTTTTCGAGTCCATCCATGGTTTCTGCAGAGGACACGCTGGATCAAGGGCTATATCCAGACCTTTGCGGTGCACTCCCGCAAGACCCCGGGCGCGACACGGTCACCCCACTGGATCGCACTGACTTTGACCCTGGGCGCATCGATAATCGCCGCCCTGCTTCACCTGCCCTTCGCCCTGTTCTCCCTGGTCACCATTCTACTGGAACCCGGATCTCTGCTGGAGCTATGGCCCTATTATCTTTTTGCGGCATCCGGGTATTCAGCGGCGGCCGCGACGGCATGGCTTGGCATGCATCGGATGGGATGGTCCGCTGGCGCGCTGGATCTGCTCACAATGCCGTTGTACTGGCCGCTTCTCTCCCTGTCTGCAGTTCGGGCCTTGTGGCAGCTCGCTTTCAATCCCTATTTCTGGGACAAGACGGAACACGGGTTGTGGGACGAAGACTGATGTATCTGCCAATGACGCCGACGATCATCATGCTTGCCCTTGGCGTGGGGCTGTTCCTGCTTGCGCGATGGCGAGGGAGCCTGCCAGCGCAACCCGAGAAGGGGCCACGCATGATCCCCTGGACGATTGTCGCCATGACCAGTGCCGTGCTGGTTCTTTTCATGCTGGCCAATATTGCCGCCCATATGGGCATCGACGTCAGCCAGATGCGGCGCTGAGCCAGCCACAGACGCCCTAGTCGGTAATCATGGAACGTTTGGCGAGCTGGGCGCTCACCCATTCCTCGGCGAGGTCGACAGTTTCGACAAGCTTGAGATTGCTGGCCCACTCGCGGGCTGTCTCGGCCACATCCTCAGCGCGTTTTTCCTGGAAACCGGGAGGAGCGACAAAAGCCACGGGAAATCCGGGCGGAAGTGCGCAGAGCGCGTCTTCCCACATCTCCAGGCCCAGCGCCTTGCGTTCATGCAGCTCCGCGTCGCCGGCATCCACAACCAGGCCCCGAAGTTCGCCACTGACGACGCGCTTTTCCATAACGATCAGCGACGCTCCGAGGTCGGTCCGGGCAACGACCCCGACAACCTTCACCAACGCCACACCGCGCATCTTCAGTGAGCTAACTTCGATCGACATACACACGCCATCTGGAGACTTCAGACGAAATCGAAGCACAGAATTTTGGGGAAATTCTGAAGCAGGCCCCAAATTCATACAATATGATCCGGAAAAAGCCGAAATTCCCTTAGCGGAAGAATTTCGAGAGTTTGAGCCCCTGAGCCTGGTAGTTTGATGCCACCTGACCATAGGCCTCCGCCGGCGTTTCCAGCATTGGCTCGTGCACCAGACGCGCAATAGGCTGGCCATGTTCCAGAATGAACGGCACATCCCGACCGCGCACTTCAAGAACCGCTCGAGAACCAGTACCCCCTGCCTCGCTGACCCCGAAACCGGGATCAAAAAAGCCGGCATAGTGCGCCCTGAACTCACCGATCTCCGGAGCAATCGGGGCCATCTCTGCAGCTTCGTCGAGCGGAATGGAGACCGCCTCACGTGACGCAAGGATATAGAACTCGTCCGGATCCAGAACCAGTTGTCCATCCGGGGCGGTAACCGGCTCCCAGAAACGGGCCCGGGGATGCGCCCCGATACCCGCCAGATCAACCAATCCGGAATGTCGCCGCGCGCGATAGCCGACAATGCCATTGTCGAACCCTTCGAGATCAACGCTCACGGTTTGCTCATGCGTCGGATGGTGCCCACCATGCCGGAACCGGGCCTGGCCAAGGCGGTCGCCTGTACGTGCCAGTATGGAGAACGTGCGCGGCGAGACTTCGGCAAACAACGGTCCCTCATAGCCTTCGGGAGCTTGGTCAAACGCCTCACCACCGTCGGCTATGACACGGGTAAACACATCGATCCGACCGGTCGAACTTTTCGGGTTCATGGCCGCTGTCATACCCGTGGGAAGTTTCAGCCCCTCGAGTAGCGGAACCAGATAGACACAGCCGGTCTCCAGAACGGCACCCTGCTCCAGGTCGATCGTATGCATCACCAGGTTGGGCGTCAGTCGCGACTGGATCGAACGGCCAGAACCGGGCAGGAAACTGGCACGCAAGCGATAGGCGATGCGCCCAAGGCGCAAGTCCAGGCTGGCCGGCTGAATCTGTCCGTCAGAAAGCTCGGTCTGCGTGACAACCCCGCCTGCAGCGACGAGTGCAGCAAGCTGGCGATCCGATAAAATTCCGTGAGAAGACATCATGAAGCTTCGAGTCAGTGAGCGCCTCATGTTGACCATCCCGGCGCTGCTGTCCAGCAATGCTGACCGTAGGACTTGAGCCGAACCGCCGACAGGAGGATGATGCGCGCAGATTTGGTGGGGACGTTCGCCGCAATGAACGCTGCAGGAATGAACGAAGACGAATACCATGGATATGAATCCACGACGCGGGACATCCTGATCCGCGTCGAGCCGGATTACATGGAAGACGAGTCCGAACCGGAGGCCGGTCGGTTTATCTGGTCCTATACGGTCGAGATCGAGAACCATGGCCAGCAATCGGTTCAACTGATTTCGCGCAAATGGGTGATCACCGACGCTTTTGGTCGCCAGGAACATGTGCAGGGCCCCGGTGTCGTGGGCGAACAACCGGTCATCGAGCCGGGCCAGCGCTTTCGCTATACCAGCGGCACACCGCTGACGACGCCGTCAGGTTTCATGCAGGGCAGTTACGAGATGGTAGAAACCGATGGCGAGAGCTTTGCAGCTGTCATCCCGAGCTTCTCGTTGGACCGCCCCGACGACGTGTCCCGGGTCCACTAGGCCAGCGCCCCGTGACAGGCTCTCTCCGCCCCGTCTTCTATGCGATCGGCGCCATGGTCGCCGTGCTTGGATTGATGATGTTCATTCCGGGCATTCTCGATCTGGCAGACGGCAATAACGCGACTGCCGATGCATTCATGTTGTCGGGCGTCCTGACCACTTTCATGGGCGGCGCCGTCATGCTGGCCATGCGCTCGGAGGTTAAGGGCCTGACGCCGCGCGCCGCATTCGTGTTGACGGTTGGCGCCTGGCTGGCCCTGTGTGTCGCAGCTGCCCTGCCTCTGCATCTCTCCGATGAGGGACTGAACTGGACGGATGCGATTTTCGAAGCGGTCTCGGGTCTGACCACGACGGGCTCAACCATCATGACCGGCCTGGACGAGCGTCCAGATGGCATCCTGATCTGGCGCGCAATCCTGCAGTGGATTGGCGGTATCGGCATCATTGTCACTGCCATGGCCTTCTGGCCGATGCTGGGTATTGGCGGCATGCAGCTCTTTCGAATGGAAAGTTCCGACGCCTCCGACAAGGTTTTGCCTCGCGCCCAGGAAATCGCCTCGGCGATCTCACTGATCTATCTGGCACTGACAGCAACCTGCGCGATTGCCTACGGGCTGACCGGCATGAGTTGGCTGGAGTCCATCGCCCATGCCATGACGACAGTCGCAACCGGGGGCTATTCCACGTCCGACGATAGTCTTGGCGCCTTCACCCAGGGCGGGTCCGATCTCGTCGCCCTGACCTTCATGCTGCTTGCCGCACTGCCGTTTGGTATTTTCCTGCTGGCCTTGCGCGGCAAGCCCGGCGCGTTGTGGAAGGACGCGCAGGTGCGCGGATTCTTCATAATCGTGCTGCTCGCCACCTTGGGGTTTACGTTCTTTCTCGCTTCCACGGACGTCCACAACGATGGCTCCGCCCTGCGCGTCGCGAGTTTCAACGTGGTCTCCATCATCACCGGAACCGGTTACGCCACGGCCGACTATAACGGCTGGGGCCCTCCCGCTCAGGCCGCGTTTTTTGTCTTCATGTTCATCGGCGGCTGCGCCGGTTCAACGACCTGCAGCGTCAAGATCTTCCGCTACCAGATCGCCGGATCCGCCATGCGGCGATATATGGAAAACCTGCTGCGCCCGAACGCAATTATCCCGATCCGCTACAATGGCCGCAGCGTTCCGGACAGCGCCCTGCACTCGGTTTTCGGTTTTTTCTTCGTCTTCTTTGCCGTCTACGCCGTCAGCGCTGCATTGCTGTCACTGATCGGACTGGACACCACCACAGCGCTCTCCGGCGCCGCCACCAGCCTGGCCAATGTCGGTCCCGGCCTGGGCGAGATGATCGGTCCGTCGGGCACGTTCGCGAACCTGCCGGACACCGCAAAATGGGTACTCACCGGAAACATGCTCATCGGTCGCCTGGAAGTCCTGGCCGTACTGGTTTTCCTGAGCCCGCGCTTCTGGCGGTACTGATCAGCCGCCAACCTCTTGCGGTGTGAAGGCCCAGTCCTTGTTGCAGTACTCGCAGGTCATGACGATCTTGCCGTCGACCAGCATGTGGTCGCGGTCATCCTGGGAAAAGCGCTGCAACAGGACCGCCAGGTGCTGGCGATCGCAACCGCAGCGGCGGGGCAGGGTCATGGGTTCGAACAGGCGGACACCGTCCTCGTTGAAGAGGCGGTAGAGCAGCATGCCGGC
>CBFHQE010000164.1:0-4535 GCA_965657935.1 Maricaulis sp.
GGAGGCTGCTTCAATTCACTGACTAGATCGGAAAAGTGCTGGTACGACACGTCGGGCTCATCGACCATCGCAACCGCTTTTCGAAAGCTAAGACGAAGCGGTTTCGGTAGTACCTCTTCACGTAAAACGCCCGAGAGCAGCATCTCGGCAAGCTTGTCTCCGTTCCATTCGTCGAAGGAGATGCGATCTGTCTGATTCTGATTGATGTAGCCGGTGACGGCCGCCCGAACTTGCTCCTGAATTTCGCCGCCAACAACCAAGCATATTACTATCTTCAGGTCGTTGTACCGCTTTGGTAGCCTAGACGGAATGTAAGCGTCGCGAATTTCGTTCAGGGATGGACGCAGGCTTTGTGGGCTGCCGTCCCAATCCTGACGGGTTAAATCCCCTTGTTTGACCGAGAAAAGAAAAACTTTCCTCTCTCCGTCGTCATCCTGACCGACAGCGGCGACATCAACACCGTGCTGAGCGGTTCCACGGCGAGGCCTTGAATATACGTTGAATCCTGCCTCGCTAAGCAGGTCCGGCAGAATCGCATCGAGCTCGTCTCGCTCCTTCAGCGAAGCCAAAAACTCTCGAATTATAAGCTTCATGAGGGCCGCCCCTCTGTTCGATAGTAGCGAAGCATCAAATCCAATCCGACTGGGTCAACAACCTCCAATCTGGGGACCTCGATAGAAGTGCTGTGGGCGGTCAAATTCATCGTGACCGGTCGCTTTTCATCCGCTGGCCCATACACATATGCCAGCGTTTTGTTGCCGTAGAGAACGGTAGACTTGGATGTCCGTCGTCAGAACATTTGGCACAACTCGCGGCGTAGGATTGCGGAGTGTGGGCCTCGTCTGGGATTGATGTTTAGGCGGCGAGCCTGCGGTGTTGCAAGCGCCGATGTTCGAGTGTCTGTCGCTTGATCCTTTCTCTTCGTTTGATGATTGCTTGTGCCCTGCCGAAGTAGGCGTCGGCGGGTGTGACGTTGTCGAGGCTCTCGTGGTAGCGCTGGTGGTTGTAATGCTCGACGAAGGCCTCGATCTGCTGTTCGAGATCGCCGGGCAGGAAGTAGTTCTCCAGCAACACACGGTTCTTCAGGGTCTGGTGCCAACGCTCGATCTTGCCTTGGGTCTGCGGATGGAAGGGCGCGCCGCGAACGTGATCCATCTGCTTGCCATTGAGATAATCGGCCAGTTCTCCGGCGATGTAACTCGGGCCGTTGTCGCTCAGGAGCCGCGGCCTGTGCAGCACGTTGGCGTGGTCGCAGCCTGAGGCTGCCAGAGCCATGTCGAGCGTCTCGGTGACGTCCTCGGCCCTCATGGTGGAGCAGAGCTTCCAAGCAATGATGTAGCGCGAGTAATCGTCGAGCACGGTGGATAGGTAGACCCAGCCCCATCCGATGATCTTGAAGTAGGTAAAATCGGTCTGCCATATCTCGTTGGGCCGAGTCGTCTGCGTGTGGAACGCCTCTGCCGCCTTGATCACCGTGTAGGCCGGGCTGGTGATCAGATCATGGGCCTTGAGAAGGCGGTAAACCGTGGCTTCGGATACGAAGTAGCACCGCTCGTCGGTGAAGCGCACCGCCAGTTCGCGAGGAGACAGTTCGGTCAGCTCCAGCGCCATCTCGACGATCTGCTGCTGGATGTCCTCACCGATGCGGTTCCACACCCGGCTCGGCGTCGATGGCCGGTCTGCCAGCGCCTCCGGCCCGCCTTCAAGGTAGCGGTCATACCAGCGGTAGAAGGTTCGCCTTGCCACGCCGAGCTGGTCCAGCGTGTGCTTGGCGGGCAGGTGAGACTGCTCGACGATGCGGATGATCTCCAGCTTCTCGGATGCGGGATACCTCATTCGTCGTCTCCCCCATCCGCGATCATGCTTTTTTTGAGCAGGCGGTTCTCCAGGGTGAGGTCGGCCACACACTCCTTCAGATCGCGGGCCTCGCGGCGAAGAGCCTTCACCTCGTCCGTGGTAGCAGCACGGGCGGTGTCACCGGCAAGCCGACGCTTGCCAGCTTCCATGAATTCCTTGGACCAGGTGTAATACAGGCTCTGGGCAATGCCTTCCCTGCGGCACAGCTCGGCGATGGAGTCATCACCGCGCAGGCCGTCGAGCACGATCCTGATCTTGTCTTCAGCGGAAAAATGCCGACGGGTCTTTCGGCGGATGTCCTTCACCACCTGCTCGGCAGGCGATTTAGACCTTGAGGATTTGGGCTTCATCTTCGTTCCTTCGTCACTACGACGAAACCCAAATCCTCCTTAAATCACAACCTCAAATCTGTGCCATAGGCGCTGACGGGGGACAATCTAAAAGGTTTTACCGACGCATCCATTGGGCGAACAACGAAGCCATCGCGAAAGTGAGATCGATAACGCTAATAATACCCGCTAAAAGTAGTGCGATGGCCCAGCCGGCTGGCTTTCCTTGAAAAAGAACGATCAAGAACAGCGAGAAAATCGGAAGGATGCCAAGGTAGAGCCCAATACGCTTCATTGATAATGATCCTCCTCCTCGTGCAATTCGATATGCTCTTCCGATGATGCCGTCTGCTCTTCCGTTACCGTTTCGTCAAAAGCTGTTGCGCCAAATGCGCCGGCTGCGGTCACTCCAGCGGCGCGCAAGACGCGGCCCACCACCTGCCCTTTCGAAACACTACCCCCACCGCCGTCTGGAAGAGCGTCGAAGAGCGTGTCAGTCAATTGGCCAGCATTTCTCCCAGCATGCCCGGACATCGCACCAACCGCATTCTCCTGCAGCGTACTATCGCCCGTGACTAATTCAGTGGCAACGGCGCCCAAAATCGGCTGACCGATCGTATCGACTGTTGCACCAACAGCCGTGGCGGTGCCTGCGCTTGCTCCAAGCCCTCGCGCGACAACTGCCGCCCCTGGTCCCAATGCTCCCGAGGCAGCACCCACCGCAGCGGCTCGCCTCGCTTGCCCCTGATCGACCGCAGCCCACCGTTCGCTAAGTGAACCGCCGCCTTCTGCCGTTGCCATTTGAGCGACAACATCTACCGCGTATCCAACACCGGCACCGACTGCAGCGCCGACAATGAAATTAATTATCTCCCCCGTCGGATCTGTCGCGTTGAGCGGGTTGTTTCCGACATACGCATACCGGTTAAAATACGCGGGCCCACCGCTCGCGAATCCGACAGGGTCGCCGCACATAACCCGCCGGGCCCTAACTTTAAAATTGGGCCACTTAAATGGGACAAGCCAGAATGCGTTCTCATTGCATCCGCTGCAGCGGCTTAATCCTGTTTCAGCAGCTCCCGCTCCCACATCCAGGTCCTCGAGTATGCATCCACAAGCGGCGTCTGCGGTGCCCAGTCCAGTATTGTCCGCGTGACGGTAGAATTGAGCACCAAATTCTGCCGTTTTGGCTTGTCGTCGCTGTTTACCGAGAGATCAAGACGTTTGCCCGCAGCCGCCGCGAACGCGGTGACGTGTTCGGCCCAGCGAAGGTGCTGGTCGGCACCGAGCAACAGTGGATGCGACACTGGTTGTTTGTGCAGACACGCGGCGGCAATGCCATCTGCGGCATCATCAATGTAAAGGAGAGGCATTCGCCAATTTGCTTCTGATCGGGGTAGGCTCAGGCGGCGACCATTCACAAGCGCATCGGCCACGGTCTGAAAGCGCCGGCGTGGGTCCCCCGGCCCAAACATCATCGGAAGCCTAACGATCGTGGTCTCTATCCCCGCGCAAGCTCGCGCAGCTTCCTCCAGCGGTATTTTATCATATTCAGCGTCACGACCACCGATCGCGGAGTAAGGAAAGCGCGACGCGCGTAGAGGGCTCAATTCTGTCAGTGGCGCGTCGTCGATGGCGTATAATTCGGTGCCAAGTACGCGGCCAAAGGCAGCGTAAACATCCACAGACGACAAGAGAACAAGTCGTCGACCCCAACCAGAAAGGCGCTCAAATAGCGGCAACGTGTCCGACGCGGTGTAGGCGATTGTGTCAATGACTGTATCGATTTCGAGTTGCTCAAGTGCAGAAACGACGTTGGTGGAATCGCGCCGATCAACTGCAAACCCTGGTACGATAGGGTCATTGCTGTCTCCCGTGCGGTTGAGACAAAAAGCATTCGCACCGCGACTGTGCAAGGCGCGGCCGATCGCACGCCCAACGAATCCTCCACCGCCGAGGATTGCTATGTTGTTCACGTATACTCCATGGGAGAATCACCTAGGGACCTTGCCACTTTCGCGCGACCACCTCACGGGGCCCACAATCAGTTCGAGCACGTTAAGATGCCATTTGACCGCCTTTGGTTGAGCGAAGGGACAACGTTGCGAACACAGAAAGACACTATGAAGAGCGCCTCAGTCATCAAATTCCGCATGAGCTTGGACATACCACTCAATGAGCCTTCTTGCCGCCCGAAAGGTACAGACTGGCCTGATTTCTGTCGCCAACAGCACCCCGAGCAGGCTTGGCTTCTCTTGAACGAGGCATACGCCTCGGGTGGTGGCACAGTCGAGCCGTTTGGCGAATGGTGGCCAAAGTTAGCCGCCGATTCGGAGTTCGACCCGAAAC
>CBFHQE010000165.1:0-4440 GCA_965657935.1 Maricaulis sp.
CATTCAGGATGAGCTGACCGCCATGGGCGGTGATGGCGGTATCGTTGCGCTGACACCGTCCGGCGACATCGCCTGGAGTTTCAATACGCCGGGCATGTATCGCGCGCGTCAAAGCGCGGGAGGCGAGCCTGTTGTCGGTATTTATGGTGACGAGGACTAGCCGGTCCTGCGCCTTCAAACATTCAGATCCAGAACCAACACCTGAAAGGTACCCCCGTGGATATCAAAGCCATTACGGACAAGCTGTCCGTCAGCCCCCAGATCTCTGTCGACGATGTCGCTGCGCTCAAGGAGGCCGGCTTCAAATCCATCATCTGCAATCGTCCCGATGGCGAGGGCGCTGATCAGCCGACGTTTGACGAAATCAATGCGGCTGCCGAGGCAGCGGGGCTGGAGGCCCGGTATCTGCCGGTCGTGCCCGGAAAGGTGCAGGACGGTGATGCGGCGGCGTTTGGCGCGGCCCTCTCAGATTTGTCGGGGCCGGTTCTTGCTTATTGCCGAACGGGGACCCGCTCGGCGACGCTGTGGTCGTTGCATAGCGCCGGCTCCATGCCGATGGATGAGATCCTCGCCGCCACAGCTGCTGCTGGCCATGACATGGGCGGCGTGGCCCGCCGTGTGGCCAGTGGTGGTGTGACTCCGACCGAGACGGGTGACGCACGGTTCGACGTGGTGATTGTGGGCGGCGGTGCCGCCGGCATCTCTGTCGCAGCCAGCTTGCAGACACGCGAACACGGCCTCTCTATCGCCATTATCGACCCAGCGGACACCCATTACTACCAGCCGGGCTGGACCATGGTGGGCGGCGGCGTCTTTGAGGCAGAGAGCACAGCCAGTCCGATGGGGTCTCTCATCCCTGGCGGGGTGACCTGGATCAAGTCAGCAGTCGCCTCCTTCGAGCCGGAAAAGGATGCGGTCGTTCTCGATGCCTGTCGTGTGGTCAAGTATGACCGCCTGGTCGTCTGCCCCGGCCTCAAGCTGGACTGGGACGGTGTCGAGGGACTTGCTGAGACGCTGGGTCGGAACGGTGTGACGTCGAATTACCGCTACGACTTGGCACCCTATACATGGGAATTGGTGCAGTCGCTCAACAAGGGACGCGCCATCTTCACCCAGCCGCCGATGCCTATCAAATGCGCTGGTGCGCCACAAAAGGCGCTCTATCTCTCAGGTGATGCCTGGACACGACGCGGTGTCATCGATGATGTCGAAATCGAGTTCTGCAACGCTGTTGGTGCGCTCTTTGGGGTCAAGGATTATGTGCCGGCCCTCGAGCGTTATATCGAAAAGTACGGCGCCCAATTGAACTTCTTCCACAATCTCGTGGCCGTTGACGGAGAGGCGGGGAAAGCCTGGTTTGACGTCAAGAAGCCGGACACCGAAGTGGTGCGTGTGGAGAAGGAATTCGACATGATCCATGTCTGTCCGCCACAGAAGGCTCCGGATTTCATCCGGATCTCGCCTTTGGCGGATGCGGCCGGCTGGGTTGATGTTGACCCGTTCACGCTGCGTCACAAGACCTATGAGAATATCTGGTCTCTGGGTGATGTGATGAACGCGCCCAATGCCAAGACAGCCGCTGCCGCCCGCAAACAGGCACCCGTCGTTGCTGAAAACATGTCTGCCGATATCCGCGGCCGGTCTCCCGTCGCCAAGTATGATGGTTATGGCTCCTGTCCTTTGACGGTGGAGCGCGGCAAGATCGTGTTGGCCGAATTCGGTTATGGCGGGACACTGTTGCCGAGTTTTCCGCGGTGGCTGATTGATGGCCAGAAACCCACGCGCGCAGCCTGGTTTCTCAAGGAGAAACTCCTGCCGCCGATTTATTGGAAAGCCATGCTGCGAGGACATGAATGGCTGGCCAAGCCGACCCGTATCAAGGTCGATGCGGACTAGCGTCTACACCGGGCTAGGAGAGGATCGAATCCTCTCCTTGTTCGAAATAGGCACTGTCGCGTTTCATTTGTGCGACAATGTGATCGAAGGCAGCTCGGATGCGTGCGCTCTTGCGCACGGTTTCATGGGCGACAATCCAAAGGTCCAGTGAGGTCGAGAAGTCCGGCAGAAGGCGCACCAGCTGATCGCAGCGTCGGGCCAGGCGGTGCGAGGTCACGCCGACACCATACCCAGCTTCCAGGCCCTTGATGTGGCTGGCCGGACTGTTGGCCTTGAAGGCGACGTGATGAGGCAGGACCGCCGAGCCTTCCAGCGTTTTGGGCCAGCCAAAATAATCTCCGATCGACCAGGCCACACACGCATGGTCCGAGAGGTCCTCTACATTGGTCGGATGGCCGTGACGGGCCAGATAGGTTTTCGACGCGTACAAGCCCGCGCCAACAGTGGCACCGCGGCGGCCAATCAGGCTTTGCTGCGTTCCCGGTCCGTTCCATCGCAGGGCGATGTCTGCTTCGCGGTCAGCCAGGTTGGCAGGATGGTTTTTGATGGCGATCTCAATGCCGATGCCGGGGTTTTCTCGCTGGAACGGGGCGAGGGCGCCGGGCAGCCAGTCCGCACCAAGACCTTCGGAGGCTGAAATCACGACCAGCCCGGTCAGCGACTGATCCTGGGCAATTGCGGCGCGGTGAATGGCCGACGCTTCTTCGCGCATTCGTCGGGCATGGCCGACGATGCGTTCGCCCAGCCCGGTCAGTTTGGATTGCCCGTTTTCGCGTTCGAACAAGGGTTCTCCCAGTCGTGTTTCCAGCACTTGAAGACGGCGGGTGACGGTGGGTTGAGACACATTTAGTTCCGCGGCGGCGGCCGTGAGGCTGCCACATTCCGCTACCGTGAGACACACGAGATAATCTGACCAATCGTCCATACATATATGTATGCGCTTAATCTGATATTGGTCAATGATATTCACATAACTTCGTTCTAAATATAAACACCGTTCACTCATGGAGAGCGATATGTTCAGAACGATCCTTGTTACCGCGGCGCTTATCGCCGCCCCGACCACAGCTGCAACGGCCCAGTCCTGTGAGGCCGAGCCGCAGTTTGCTTTCAATCGCACGTCCAACGGCCTGGTCCGCGCCCAGTTCAATTCCCTGCGCCGCGCCCAGTGGGAGCGCGCCATTCATTTTGGTGTGGAAGTCTCCGGTTCCGGCGCGTCCGCGCGCGACAAGGTCGTGGCCCTGTCCAACCTTTGTTACGCCTATGCTGCGGCTGGAGATGCGTCTGAAGCCATCGGCGCCTGTGATGCGGCGCTGGAACAGAGCTCTGACGCGTGGCGCGCCCTGAACAATCGTGGTGCTGCACACTGGCTGGCAGGTGATCGCGCCGCCGCCGCGACAGATTTCCAGGCTGCTGCTGCCGTTGCCGGCGACGAGGATGAGGTGCAGGCCAATCTGGCCTTGGCCCAGTGCAGCTAAACTCCCCCCATCAGTCTGCCCTAGACTGATGATATAGCCGGAGCGCTCCCCCGCTCCGGCTTTTTGCTGTCTGCAGAACATCCCGAAGCGTCGGGTCGAGCTTCACACTGAGCTTGTCTTGTGCGGTGAGTAGCGATAGCCATCAGCTTCCACCAACAAACAAGTGGTTCACTATGAAACTCGCATCTTTGAAAAACGGTCATCGCGACGGCAAGCTGGTCGTCGTTTCCAAGGACATCGCCTGGTATGCGGACGCGTTTTCAATCGCGCCGACCATGCAAGCGGCCCTGGATGACTGGGAGCGATGCGAGAGCGAACTGCAATCCCTCTATGACCAGCTCAATCGCGAAACAATCCCGCGCGAACGGTTTCACGAACACGACGCGCTATCGCCGCTGCCCAGGGCATTCCAGTGGGCGGACGGGTCGGCCTACGTCAATCATGTGGAATTGGTTCGCAAGGCGCGCAACGCCGAAATGCCGGCCACGTTCTGGACAGATCCGCTGATGTATCAGGGCGGTTCAGATGCATTTCTGGCACCGCGCGCTGACATCCCCCTGGGCGACGAGGCCTGGGGCTGTGACATGGAGGGCGAGGTCGCCGTGATCTGTGGTGATGCGCCTATGGGCTGTTCTCCGGAGGAAGCCGCCAAGTCGATCCGCCTCATCATGCTGGTCAATGATGTCTCGCTGCGCGGCCTGATCCCGGCCGAGCTGGCCAAGGGCTTCGGCTTCTTCCAGTCCAAACCGCCGACGGCCTTCTCTCCGGTCGCTGTGACCCCGGACGAGCTGGGCGATGCCTGGGATGGCAAGAAAGTCTCGCTGCCGCTGGTCGTGCATTATAACAACGAACCTTTCGGCGTGGCGGATTGCGGTGTCGACATGACGTTCGACTTCCCGCAGCTGGTCGCTCATCTGGCGAAAACGCGACCTGTCACCGCCGGCACCGTGATTGGTTCAGGCACGATTTCCAACAAGCTGAATGATGGCCCGGGCAAGCCGATTTCCGAGGGTGGCGTCGGCTATTCCTGCATCGCCGAGATCCGCATGATCGAGACGATCAATGA
>CBFHQE010000166.1:0-4364 GCA_965657935.1 Maricaulis sp.
CGTGCCCCATATTGGCGAGAAATTCGGATTTGGCACGATTTGCGGCTTCAGCACGCTCCAAAGCCTCCCGCAGGGCTTCGTTTTTCTCCTGCAGGGCATTTGCGCTCTCGGCGGCGGCCTGTCGGATCAAGGAACCGAAAAAGACAATCCACACGGCCGCCATAACGGCCGCAATCACCAGCGCCAGCAGCATAAAATCTGCATCATACTGAAGCTCGGTCCCGCGATAATCCGCCGCCCATTTCAGCACCAGGCCATAGAATAGCCCTACCGGCAGGCCCCCCACCAAAGCGGCGCGCCAACCCCAGGCGATATAAGCGCCAAGCACGATGCCAGGCACATAGGCCGCTGCGGGCGGGAATGATCCGCGATTGCCCCACGCGCTGGCGAGGAAAACCAGAAAAGTGATGATCAGGATCAGACCGATTGTCAGATTTGGTCGGCGGAAGCGAATACCGGCCAGACCAATACCAATCGCCAGAAACCCAGACACAAGCCCGAGCTCGGCCATGCCAGGACGTCCCTGCCCGGTCAATGTCAGGATGGCGGCGTTGATAAACGCCGTGCAGGCCAGCACAAGGGAAAAGGCCGCAGCAATACGAATACGCCCGGCCAGCTCCGGCTCATGGCTTGTTTCAACACCTGCAAACCTGTCAATGCCAGTCCAGAACACGCCATCCTCCCGATTGCGGCAAGCAATCTAAAAGCACATGTTTAATTTTTAATTCCCGCTCAGTGGTCTAGCGCAGCACTGTCATGATCTGGTCGATCTTGGTGACATCAAGAACCTGCTGGACTGATCCGGTGGCGCCGCGCAGGGAAACCACCTTGTTCTGTTTTTTGGCGCGCTCATGCGCGAGCAACAGCATACCGACTCCGGCCGAGTCCAATGCAGTGGTGCCCGCAAGGTCAAAAGTGATACCCTTGCCATCAAACTTGTCGATCGCCTTCAGAACGCCTTTGAACAGCTCGTGATCGTCAAACCGGAATGTGCCGGTCAAAGCGATCAACAACGCGTCCATGGACGGCGTGATAGTAAATTGCATGTCTTCCCTTCTTCCGGATCCAATACGAATCCCTGCGGACCATGTTTCCCGTCCCGGCAGGGCGGAGCAAGGGGCAAAATATTCTCGAACTATTGTGACAAGCTCAGCCGATATCCGTTTTCGCCAGGCTCGACCAACCATCCGGCCGCCTGCAAGGGCGGGGTCAGGAAGCTTGCAGGGTTGTCGAGCTGTTCGAACCGGATGGCGTCGATCCATGTGCGAACCGATGCCGGCACCTCAAACTCAAGCATCAGCTGGAAATACTCATCGGTCGTGTATGTCTGTGCCTCGTTTTGTTGCCCGCGCCGGATGAGCTCGGCCCAGAAACGAAACAGTCCGGCCGCCGCATCCTCTTCATCCACAGCATGTCCCACGACCAGCTGCATCAGCGCACCACAACCATAATAGGTATTGTAGCGACCGCGCGAGAGGGCCTCGACCAGAGGTCCGTTTCCCAGGTCAGAGGCGCATTGATTAAAGGCCAGAGACATCCGGCCCTGCAGGTATTCCTGATCAATAAGCCCCTGTTCCAGCGAGGAAAGCCAGCTCAACAGATCCGCGCTGCCCTCATGCATCCAGGAGTCCAGAACGTCTGCATTGCTCACCACACCGCCATTCCACAGATGCACGGCTTCATGCACCATCAACCGGGAGACAAACCGGTTGACGCGCGCCATGCGCTCCGGGTCATCGCTGAACAACATGCCGCCGCCGATTTCCACGGCGATCTGGTTGTCCAGCACGCCGGTGCGGAAGGCGATGCCATCGCCAACATCGGTTCGCTCCACCAGCATCAGAACCGGCGAAACCTCCAGACGATGCTCGAACGCGACAGCGAGTGTTTCGAGCGAACCCTCCAATGCCTCGACGATCACTGCCGGCATCCGATCAGGAAGCGTATCGGAGACGACGATACGGGTGCCTGCGCCAACCTCGACGGGCACAGCGCCGTAAAGCGCATAGGCCCCGATCAACTCGTTGAAGGCATGTGTTTGATTTGGGCTCGATGGTACACCGTGGACCAAGACCGGCTCATCGAGGTGCGAGGAAAACGCAAATCGGTGACCGGGCGACTGGTGTTCGCTGTCGCTGGCGTCTTCCCCGCACACCGCCCGCACCTGAAGCTGGCCCGTATAGATGCCGATACCGTCCCCACCGAGCAGCAGAAAAGACTGGTTGTCGTAAACTGATGGGTGGTCCAGCGAACTGAAACGAACCGTCACATTGTCGACCGGCCATTCAGCCACGAGATAGTCTAAATCACCGGTTCGCTCCAGCGTGACACCGGGGGTGGTGACCTGCCAGCGCGCGGAACGGTAATCATCCCCGGTGCGCAGGAAGGCGAAACGATCAGATGCCACGTCGAAACGATAGCTGACCTCCCAATCGTGCAGCGCGAGCCGGTCGACCGCAACCGACACATCGCTCTCACATTGCGCCCATACCGCCCCGCTGCTCACCACAGCCAGGATCACACCACTCGTCAATTTCATGAAGTCCTCCGTCCCTGCTCCGAGCATCCCTCCGAAAAAGCGCAGGTCAATACGGAGACGTTCGAAATGGTGCGAGATGCTATTAGAACGGGACGAATGGCGAAGGCCGAGCCTGCCCGCTGCGAGAAACTCTAGCTGAAGGGAACAATTCGCTTTGAGCCCCCGCGGCGGGCAGGTCGGGTTGCAGAAGATCGTGGAGGCGAACTTCATGCATCGGTACGGGGTCAAGCAAAGGCGAAGGCGCCTGCCCCGAATTCATCCCACGTAATACTGATATGATATAACGTATCGCCATGCAAGCCGGAAGCTGCTGGAAACACCTTGATCTGGAATCGGTAATTTTCAGGCCCGAACACGAACGGCCAGGTATTCAGCAAATGTGGCTCGGAGCCGTACTGTTCAGCTCAGCTGTCTCGCGGGGCTGACCTTCCAATCGGAAACAGCACCGGCGTGTTTGCGCAATAGGCCTGGTAAGCGGGATCATCGCCCCATTTCTCCTGCGCCCGCTTTTCCAACAACGGTACTCCGCTAACACGGTTCAAAAGCAGATAGACAAACAGCGGCGACACCAGCACGACCCATTGCCAGCCATTCAACACCGGCACCGCCATGACCGCGATGCCAAGCCACAACACGATCTCGCCCACATAATTGGGATGGCGCGACGAGGACCAGAGGCCGGTAGTGATGAACTGGCCGGCATTTTCCGGAACCTTGCGGAAGGCGCTTTTCTGGGCATCGGCCACAACCTCAATGCCAAAACCGATCGCCCACAATGCAAGCCCCGCGTAGAAAAACAGGCCCGGCGCCACACGTGTTTCGCTGGAGATTATCATCACGGCGCACGCCGCTGTCAGCGTCACCCAAAGGCCCTGCAAGGTCCACGTGACCAGGAAACGCAATCCGTCCGTCTTGATCTGGTTGAAGCGGCGGTCATGCCCGTCCTGGCGAATACGCAGATACAAGAACCCACCCAGACGAACAGCCCAGACAGCAACCAGGCCAGCCACGACACTGGCCCGCAAATCCATCGGGAGCGCAAGACCAGCGGCTACGCTTGTGACGCTGAGATAGGTGAGCGCGCCGGTCAGGTCGTAATAACGCTCGGTCCGAGCCAAAGCGGATGGAATGAACACCAACCAGTTCACGACGAAAGCAAACACAGCGCAGGTGAAAATCACCGAATGCCCGAAGACACGCTCATCACCCTGCCCGGCCAGATAGGCAATGCCCAAACCGATCACGGTCACGATCAGGATTACAAGTGCAGTACGGATCATCTTCATCATCATGTGCCTTGAACTAGTTCCGAGCCAGCGCAGTTCCAGGCCCCAGCTCACATGCCGACACCTTAGATCAACGCGCCGCATAGTGCGTCAAACCGGCCCTGGCCACAAACTCTGGATGGCCGGAACATAATACGCCTCACCGGGACCAAACGCCCGTCAGACGTTGAACTGCGCCCACTTGACGCAACGCCGAGGAGAATGGCGAAAACTGTTCTGGAAAAGCCAACTCCGACAAATCCGGACAGTTGGCAAAAGGCGCTCCTGACCCGCGCAAAACACGACCAAGAACTCAAAAGAATTGGTGGAGCCGAGGGGACAGAACTCGAACCCCACAGCCTTGAGCGCGCTTCATGTGAGCACCGGCGCCAACGCCATCGGTCATGACAATCGCCGCGCCGGGCGCAGCGGAAGCAATAAGGAAATGGTGGAGCCGGGAGGAGAAAGTTCGGATGAACTCGTCCAAGAACTTCTCCGTTGGAACGAGCTTCTCACCCTGGAAGGCATCGGCACTAGCGATGACGGGGACCTAACCTTCG
>CBFHQE010000167.1:0-4345 GCA_965657935.1 Maricaulis sp.
CCGCGTGCATCCCCGCGTCAGTCCGATGTGATGATCGTGGCGGGTACTCTGACCAATAAAATGGCACCGGCCCTGCGCAAGGTCTACGACCAGATGCCAGAGCCGCGCTACGTCATCTCCATGGGGTCTTGTGCCAATGGGGGTGGGTATTACCACTATTCATATTCGGTTGTGCGCGGATGTGACCGCATCGTGCCGGTCGATATCTATGTGCCGGGCTGTCCTCCGACAGCCGAGGCGCTGGTCTACGGCATCCTGCAGCTGCAGAAGAAAATCCGCCGCGAAGGCTCGATCGAGCGCTAGTCAGCGCACCAGGAGAGATGAATGAGCGAAGCTCTCAAAACGCTGGGTGAACACATCGCCGCCTCTCAGGAGACGGCTGTGACCAACTGGTCAATCGCCAATGGCGAGCTGACGGTTGAAATCCACGACGACCGCATCGAGGACGTCATCCGCTTCCTGCGGGATGATGCGACCTGCCGTTTCACCACGCTGATCGATTTGTGTGGTGTGGACTATCCCGAGCGCGCCGAGCGTTTCGAGGTCGTCTATCACATGCTGTCCATGCAGCAGAACCAGCGCATCCGCGTGAAGCTGAGCGTTGACGAGGAGACCCCGGTCGCCTCGATCTGCGACCTGTTCCCGGTTGCCAACTGGTTCGAGCGTGAAGCCTTCGACATGTATGGCATCACCTTCTCCAACCACCCGGACCTGCGCCGCCTGCTGACGGATTATGGTTTCGAGGGCTATCCGCTGCGCAAGGACTTCCCGCTGACGGGTTACGTCGAAGTGCGCTGGGATGAAGAAGAAAAACGCGTTGTCTATGAGCCGGTCGAACTGGTCCAGGAATATCGCGACTTTGATTTCATGAGCCCTTGGGAAGGCGCGAAATACGTGCTTCCGGGCGACGAGAAGGCGCCAAATAACGGCGGGGAGGGCTAAGTCATGGCTGATGATCAGGCACAAACCTCCGAACGTAACTTCACGATCAATTTCGGTCCCCAGCACCCGGCGGCCCACGGCGTTCTGCGTCTCGTGCTGGAGCTGGATGGCGAGGTTGTCGAGCGCGTTGACCCGCATATCGGCCTCCTGCACCGCGGCACCGAGAAACTGCTCGAGCACAAGACCTATCTCCAGGGCATCGGCTATTTCGACCGTCTCGACTATGTCGCGCCGATGAACCAGGAACACGCTTTCTGCATGGCGGCAGAGCGCCTGGCCGGTGTCACCGTGCCGCGCCGTGGCCAGTATATCCGCGTGCTCTATTCGGAAATCGGCCGGATCCTGAACCATCTTCTCAACGTCACCACCCAGGCCATGGATGTGGGCGCGCTGACGCCGCCGCTCTGGGGCTTTGAGGAGCGTGAGAAGCTGATGATCTTCTACGAGCGCGCTTGCGGCGCTCGTATGCACGCGCATTATTTCCGCGTTGGCGGTGTCCACCAGGACCTGCCGCCGCAACTGCTCGCGGACATCCGCCAGTGGTGTGATGATTTCCCCAAGGCGCTGGACGATATCGACAGCCTGCTGACGGAAAACCGCATCTTCAAACAGCGTAATGCCGATATCGGCATCGTGTCCAAGGAAGAGGCCCTGGAATGGGGTTTCTCCGGTGTGATGGTGCGCGGTTCCGGCATGGCCTGGGATCTGCGCCGCGCGCAACCGTATGAAGTTTACGACGAACTCGAGTTCAACATCCCCGTGGGCAAGAATGGCGATTGTTATGACCGCTATCTCTGCCGCATGGAGGAGATGCGCGAGTCCGTGAAGATCATGATCCAGTGCTGTGACTGGCTGATGCGCGAAGAAAACCAGGGGGAGGTGCTGGCCACTGACTCCAAACACTCTCCGCCGCGTCGCGCCGAGATGAAACAGTCCATGGAAGCCCTGATCCAGCACTTCAAGCTCTACACCGAGGGTGTGCATGTCGATGCGGGCGAGGTTTACGCCTGTGTTGAAGCGCCCAAGGGCGAGTTTGGCGTCTATCTCGTGTCTGACGGGTCCAACAAGCCGTATCGCGTGAAGATCCGCGCGCCGGGCTTTGCCCACCTGTCCGCCATGGACCACCTCAATCGCGGGCACATGCTCGCGGACGTATCCGCCATTATTGGTTCACTGGACGTCGTATTCGGGGAGATCGACCGATGAGCGTTCGCCGTCTCGCAAAAGAGCAGCCGGATAGCTTTGCCTTCAACAAGAAGAGCGAAGACGAGATCAAGTTCTGGCTGGGCAAATACCCGGACGAGAAGAAAGCCTCTGCCGTTATCCCGATGTTGTGGATCGCGCAGAAGCAGGATGGCTGGGTGTCCGAACCGGCGTTGCGCGAAATCGCTTCGCGACTGGATATGCCCTACATCCGCGTCTACGAAGTCGCGACCTTCTACACCATGTTCAACCTGGCCCCGGTCGGTGAGCATCTGGTCCAGGTCTGCGGCACGACGCCGTGCATGCTTCGTGGTTCTGACGAGCTGATCAAGGTCTGCAAGAACCGTATCGGCAAGCAGCACGAAATCTCTGAAGACGGCAAGTTCACCTGGGTCGAGGTCGAGTGCATGGGCGCCTGCGCCAATGCCCCGATGATCCAGCTCGCCAATGGCGAGGGCGATCATTACATCGAGGATCTCGACGCCGAGAAATTCGAAAAACTGCTCGACGATCTCGCTGCCGGTAAAAAGGTCGAATTCGGCCCGCAATCCGAGCGCAACGCGTCCGAGCCGTACGGCACGTCTGTCCTGTCTGACCCGAGCCTTTTTGACGGCTCCAAGGCCAAGAAGATCAAGTTGCCGAACACTGAAAAGGCGGAGGGCTGATCATGGTAGAGCTTCTCCAGGATAAAGACCGCATCTTCACCAATCTGTTTGGTCATCACAGCCCGGGGCTGGAGGCTGCCAAACAGCGCGGTGCATGGAATGGTACCAAGGACATCCTTGAGCAGGGCCGTGGCTGGATCATCGACCAGATGAAAGCCTCCGGCCTGCGTGGCCGCGGAGGCGCCGGTTTCCCGACCGGTCTGAAATGGTCCTTCATGCCCAAGGAGGTCGGCGCGCGTCCGCACTATCTCGTCGTCAATGCTGACGAATCCGAGCCGGGCACGTGTAAGGATCGCGAGATCATGCGTCATGATCCGCACCTGTTGATCGAAGGCTGCATGATCGCCTCTTTCGCGATGCAGGCGCACGCCTGTTACATCTATCTGCGTGGCGAATACGTCACCGAGCGCCTGGCGCTCGAAAAAGCCGTCAAGGAAGCCTATGAGGCCAAGCTGATCGGCGAGAAAAACAGCAATGGCTGGCCGTTCCACGTCTATATCCACCACGGTGCGGGTGCGTATATCTGTGGTGAGGAAACGGCACTGCTGGAAAGCCTGGAAGGCAAGAAGGGCCAGCCGCGCCTCAAGCCGCCATTCCCGGCCAATGCGGGCCTTTATGGTTGCCCGACGACGGTGAACAATGTCGAATCCATCGCGGTTGCCGGCACGATCCTGCGTCGCGGTGCGGAATGGTTCGCCAGCTTCGGTCGCGAGCGCAATGTCGGCACCAAGATCTTCTCGATCTCGGGCCATGTGAATAATCCCTGTAACGTCGAAGAAGCCATGTCCGTCCCGATGAAAACTCTCATCGAGACCCATGCCGGCGGTGTTCGCGGGGGCTGGGACAATCTCAAGGCCGTCATTCCGGGCGGGTCTTCGGTCTCCCTGCTGCCCAAGGACATCTGCGACGACGTGTTGATGGATTTCGATGCGTTGTCCGCGCACAAGTCCGGACTGGGTACGGCCGCTGTCATCGTTATGGACAAGTCCACCGATGTGGTGAAGGCGATCGCGCGGATTTCATACTTCTACCGTCACGAGAGCTGCGGCCAGTGCACGCCGTGCCGCGAAGGCACCGGCTGGATGTGGCGCGTCCTGACCCGCATGGCCGCAGGCGAGTCGACGATCGAAGAGATCGACATGCTGCTTGACGTGGCTGGCCAAGTGGAAGGTCACACGATCTGTGCCCTGGGTGATGCGGCCGCATGGCCGGTCCAGGGTCTCATCCGCCACTTCCGTCACGAGATTGAAGAGCGGATCAACAATTACCGCGAAGGCAAACCTGTCTTCGTCAGCCAGTCGGTCGCAGCGGAGTAGAGCGGGAGTGAGAAGTTTCCTCACATACGTTTTGGCGGCTTCGGCGGCGGCATTGAGCGGTGCATCAGCACTCGCAAGTAGTTGCGAACCGATCGGGGTATCCGATGCCGAGGTCAATGCAGCTCGTGATCGGGCTATAGCGTTTGCTCTGGATGCGGATGTTCTCGCCTACGGACGTCTGAACGGGGCTCGTTACCCAGTGCAGGGCGTGTGTGATAG
>CBFHQE010000168.1:0-4300 GCA_965657935.1 Maricaulis sp.
TGGTATCTCTACATCTACGCCACGATCGGCCTGGTGAATATGTGGGTCGTTGGCACGGTGCTGTTCGCCGTGGCCAATTTTACCCGCTCCCAGATCTTCGTCTGGGTGGCCTTTCTGGGGCTGTTGGTGCTCTATTTCGTGGGCAGCGCGATCGCTGACCTGGAGCCGGAACTGCGTGACGAGCTCGCGCTGATCGATCCGTTCGCCTTCAACACGTTCGGCGAAATGACGCGTTACTGGACGGCCTTCGAGGCCAATAGCCAGGTTGTGCCGTTCGAAGGCCTGTTCCTGATGAACCGCCTGATCTGGGTGGGAATTGGTCTGGCGTTGCTTCTGCTCAGCGTCTTCACCTTCCGTTTCCGCAAGGGTGGTTCCGCCAGCGCGTCAAAGAAGTCCAAGAGCCAGGCGGCTGTCGGACCGAAAAGCGCGATCAGTGACATCGATTTGCCGCGTGTCACACCGGTTCTGGATGGCAGTTCCACACGACAGCAGTTCTTTGCCCGTCTTGGTTTCGAGGTGAAGGGTGTGGTGCTGAATGTCGCCTTCTGGGTGATCCTGGCATTCGGCTTGCTCATTACCGTGCCCCAATTCTTCTTCGCCAATGGAATTTACGGCACGGACAATTATCCGGTGACCCGAGTGATGATTAACACCATCGATGGTGCCTATTCGATCATCCCTTCCATCATCGTGATCTTTTATGCCGCGGAGCTGATGTGGCGCGAGCGTCGCTTCCGTTTCAACGAGATCACGGATGCAACGCCGACACCAAGCTGGGTGTTCATTACCTCGAAATTCCTGGCGATGATGGTCGTCATTCTGTCGCTGGCCGTTGTAGCCGTTGTTGCTGCGGCACTGTCTCAGCTGGCGTTGGGTTATACGGCCATCGAGATGGAGCAGTACTTCATCCGGTCGGTGATGGAGATTGTTGTGCCGGCGGCCTTGCTGTCCGCTCTCGTGATTTTCCTCCAGGTTCTGCTGAACAATCGCTGGCTGGGTATGGCCGCCATGCTGGTCTATTCCGTGGTCTCCCTGATCATGAGCGAGGTCGGCTTTAACCATAATCTCTACCAGTATGGCGGCTCACCCGGGGCTCCGTATTCGGACATGAACGGGTATGGCCACTTCCTGGGTATCTCGCTCTGGTTCAAGCTGTATTGGAGCTTCTGGGCCCTGTTGCTGATGGTGCTGGCCTATCAGCTTTGGAGCCGTGGCACCCTGATCCCGATCGGCACGCGCCTGAAAAATCTGTTTGTCGGTTTTTCTCCCGCAACGGCAGGTCTGGCGATCATCTCGCTGCTCGGTGCTGGGGCGACCGGTGGTTGGATCTTCTACAACACCAATGTCCTCAACCAGTATGTCGCCGGCCCGCAGGCGCGCACCATGCGTGCGGAGTATGAGCGGACCTACGACCATCTCGTGGATCTGCCTCAGCCGACGATCACGGCGACATCCTATGAAGTCGAGATCTATCCGGAAGACCGTCGATACGAAGCGGTGGGTCAGTATGTGATGGAAAACCAGACCGAGGCGCCGCTGGATACGCTCTGGCTGTCTTATGGCGCGCGCACGACTGTGGTCCGCCACGAGATGGATGGCGCAACGCCGGATGTCACCGATGAAGGCATGTACATCTATTCCTTCACGCTGGAACCGCCGATGCAGCCGGGCGAGGTGCGCACTCTGGACTTTGAGGTCCATCGCAACAATCCAGGCTTCCGTAACAGTGGTAATGTTACGACGGTGAATTACAACGGCACCTTCTTCAATAATGAAGAATCCATGCCGCAGATCGGTGTGGACCAGGGATGGTTCCTGCAGGGCCGACAGCAGCGTCGTCGTGAAGGCCTGGAGCCGTTGCCGCGGGCCTATCCGCTTGAGGACCAGCATCGCTGGTTCGAGAGTGGCTTTGGCCAGTCTGCCCACTTTGTCGATTTCCGCACGGAAGTCTGTACGGTAGCGGGACAGACCGCCATCGCGCCGGGTTATCTCGAGCGTGACTGGACGGAAACGGATGATGCAGGCCGTGAGCGCGCCTGCTTCGAGTATGTGATGGATCGCCCGATCCTGAATTTCTACTCGTGGCTTTCAGCGGATTATGCCGTGGCGGAGCGGGAGTTCGACGGTATCAATCTTCAGATCTTCTATCATGAGCCCCACGCCTGGAATGTGGAGCGCATGCTGGAGGCATCGGAAGATTCCCTGTCCTATTTCTCCGAACACTACAGCCCGTTCCAATATCGCCAGTTCCGTATCCTGGAATTCCCGGCCTACCAGACCTTTGCCCAGTCCTTCCCAAATACGATCCCGTACTCGGAAGGTATTGGTTTCATCGGTGATCTGACGGACCCGGATGCCATTGACTATGTCTACTACGTGACCGCGCACGAAGCGGCGCACCAGTGGTGGGCGCACCAGGTGATGGCAGCCAATGTCCAGGGTGGCACGATGTTGATCGAATCCTTCGCTCAATATTCTGCGCTGATGGTCATGCGCCAGGAGTATGGCGAGGACGCGATGCGGCGTTTCCTCAAATACGAACTGGACAGCTATCTGGGTGCACGCGGGTCCGAGGCCATCGAGGAGCTGCCGCTCTATCGGGTCGAGAACCAGCAATACATCCACTACAGCAAGGGCTCCGTGATCATGTACGCCCTGCAGGACTATCTCGGTGAAGAGACCGTGAACCGGGCCCTGCAGCGTCTGATCCAGGAGCGGGCGTTCTCGTCCGAGCCCTATGCCACAACGCTCGATTTCCTGCGCATTCTACGCGAGGAAGCCGGTCCGGAGTGGGATAGTGTGATCACCGACTTCTTCGAGCGGATCATCCTGTTTGACCTGCAGGTCACCGACGCGACGGCGACGCAGCGGGAAGATGGCCGCTGGGAAGTCGTGATCGATGTCGAAGCCCGTAAATACGAGGCGGATGGCGAAGGTCAGCAGACCGAGGAAGATATCGACTATCTGATCGATATCGGTGTCTTCACGCGTGATCTCGAGGGAGCCATCGAGGGTTCCGACCACGTGCTCTACATGGAGAAGCACCGTGTGAACGAGAACACGATGCGGTTCGAGCTGATCGTTGACGAGGAGCCGCTTTATGTCGGCATCGATCCGTACAACAAGCTGGTCGACCGCAATTCCGACGATAACCTGTCGCGCGTGACGATCCAGTAACGGATCTTCATCGTGACGCGGAAGAGGGAGCAGGCCCGGGTCTGCTCCCTTTTTCTATGACTGCGGGGCTTTGAGGGCCGTTGGGCCTTTACTGTTGAGGGGTCTGCGCGGACGGCTCCGGCGCTTCCTCGTCCGGCGCAAGGTCATCCCAGTCCAGTGCCTTGAAGGCCTCCCAGCCTTGCTCGACCGCCAGGCGCGGCTGGTCCAGCCCGGCCAGCTGCATGCGTTCGGTCCAGATACCAACAGTGAGACGGATTGTTTCCACGCCCCAGCTGGGCGGGTTGGCCGCGGCCCAGCGTTCCAGGGATTGTGGATTGAACAGCGCCACCAGAATGACAAACAGCGCCACGCCATGACTCATCCAGAGATGGCTGCGCCGTTGTTCCAGCGCATCATCATCGGCCTCATAGAGGCGGTCGCGATCCGGATCGTCTTGCATGTCGGCCTCCTAGAACTGGAAATAGATGAAGGGCGCGATGCCCGGTGCCCGCAGGGCATCGATGAAAGTAAAAGCGATAGCGGCCAGGATCGCGATCGCGGGGGATCGAAGCCCGGCCAGCCAACGCGCTGCTGTTTCGATACCGCGCGGTGGAAGGGCATGCATCAGCAGGCCGAAGACGACCAGCCCGGCAAGGGCCGGTGTCAGCAGCTCAACCGGCGCGGCCAGGGCCTGCGAGTCCGTCAGGTATAGCCAGGCGGTCGCAAAGTCGGGTGCCCGGAACAGGATCCAGGCCAGGCACACGACATGAAAGGTGACGACAAGACTGATGACGCTGCGGCCGGATCGGGCGAGGCCGAGCAAGCGTTCCACAGCGAGGGCGAGGCCGTGCAATACGCCCCAGGCCAGAAAGGTCCAGGCCGCCCCGTGCCACAAGCCGCCCAGCACCATGGTGATCATCAGATTGCGCTGCGTAGACGCCTCGCCGCCGCGGCTTCCGCCCAGAGGTTTGTAGAGATAGTCCCGCAGCCAGGTGGACAAGGAGATATGCCAGCGCCGCCAGAATTCCTGGAAGGAGCGGGCGCGATAGGGCTGGTCGAAATTGCGATTGAAGCGGTAACCCAACAAGGCTGCGCATCCGATCGCGATATCGGAATAGGCCGAGAAGTCGCAATAGATCTGGAC
>CBFHQE010000169.1:0-4150 GCA_965657935.1 Maricaulis sp.
CAGCCGGCCATGGTCGAGGCGGTTCGTACGCTGATGGAATAGACCTGGCGGTCGCCAAAACACGTCCAGCTTGGACCTGTACGCTGCGCACACCTGCGACCTTCAACTCGAAGGTTGGACGTTGGATCAATCCGTGCCGCTGTGCCGGTGAGCGTGGTCCAGCCGACTCCGCTCCAGCGCTGTAAAGCAAACAGATCCTGTGCGCGCGATCAGTTCGGCACGCATGGCTGCGCCCTGCACCCGGCCTGAAAAGACCGGGGCTGTCGTTATCCGCCGAATTGTTCCTTGGCGAAATACAGCGCGACAATGATAAGGATGGCGGAAAACTGCAGGACGACACGCAAACGCATCAGCTTGTTCGAGCGCGAGCGGGACTTTTCGTCGCTTTTGTACAGGTTGACGATGCCAAAGATGAGAACGCCGACGACCGCAGCCATGGCGACGTAGAGAAGGATGTTGAGAAACTCGACCATATCGGGGGATATAGACAGGAGTGTACAGCTCGTCCATGCGACGTTTGCGCATGGAGCAGTGAAGCCTCCGAAGCCGGATGGATGGCCAGGCTGTGGCTTGCTCGCGGCATTTCCGATCAGGTTTCCGGCCCGGTCAGGTGCCGGGAAAGGTATTGAACGGGGTCAGCTCCGCCAGCGCAGCGTCGCAGGTTTAACCGGGTTCTTGAAATCCTCGCCGGTCTCACGGTGTTTGGTCCAGGCGCGTTTGAGGGCGAAATACCATTTCGCCTGTACGTCGCTGTCATGGATCAGCATCAGTTTGGGATTATAGGCCAGCCCCACCTGCTGAGCATTCACCGCATCGCGGTCCTGGCCCAAGAAGGTTTCGCTCATCCAGCGGCGCAGGAAAGGCGGAACCAGCGACATGAGTGGGTGGTTCCAATAGGTCACGATGGTGACAGCGGTCTTGGTCTCATTGGTCGGCGTGACGGCAGCAAAAATCGTCATGTGCTTGCCATCGGCCTTGAAATATTCAGTCCGCAGGCCGGGAATCTGAAACTGGATTTCCGTCGTGCGGTCCTTGCCGAAGTATTTGTAGATAAAGGAATTGGACGATGGCGTGTGCGGCAGCATGGAAAAGCCGCGCTCGATCGGACCGAACGCCTTTTCCTTGTCCTTCACCGAAGCCTTGGTCCGGTACCACCACTGGCGATGAATGTAGGGAATATGCGCCGGATCCATCAGCCCGATGACGGCATGGTCGACATGGCAGTTGAAAATATCCCGCACGACCATGCGGGGCTGGGCATCGTCCGGCAGATCCAGTTTGGGCGGCTCGATGACCGGTTCCGCGTCGCCATCCTCGGCATAATAGATCCAGATCAGACCCTGGTCCTCGTGCACGGGGAAGGCGCGCGTCCTGATCTTGGTCAGATCCATGGCTTCGGCCTGGTCGCCCGTCAGGGACGGGATCGCGGCACAGGAACCATCCGTGCGGAAACGCCAGCCGTGATAGGGACATTCGACCTGGGTCTCGCCGTCATGGTTCTGGACTTCGCCCTCCGACAACAGGATGCCGCGGTGCGGGCAGATATCCTTGAGCGCATAGGCGCGACCCTGATGGTCGCGTCCAAACAGGATAGGCTGGCCGAGCAACTCACGGTGGAGGTGCTGGCCTGGTTTGAGCTCGCTTGAAAGCGCTCCGAAATACCAAAGGTCTCGCAAGAACATGAGCCAACTCTTTAGCAGATGCGTGGTATTTGCCTAGCTTTCAGACCATGCGGCAAATCGTCGATTCACGCCTCACCGTCTTGTCACATGACACAGGGCTGGAATTGACTAGACTGAAGGCGTTGGGGGGTGCTTTTAGGGCGCCTGAATGAATATTCGATATTGTCTGTCTGGAGTGTTTTCGGCCGCCATACTGATGGGCTGCACGGACACGACTGTTCCCAGCCTGCCTGAAGAGCGTTTGCCAAATGGTGCTCTTTCAGCCTTGCAACAGCATGTTCGGGTCATCGGTGGCTCGGACCTGACCTGTGATCGTCAGGTGCTGGCCGAGGCGCCACATGTCGTCCACGACATCAACTCGGATGGTCGTCCCGACTTTGCAATTGATACCCGAAATCTCAATTGTACATCGCGTGAGGGCAATGTTCCCGATGCCTATTTCTGTGGTCTCTATATGTGCGGATTTCCGCTGCTCGTCTCCCGCGAAGACGGTTGGGACGTCGTGCAGCTGATGGCCGGCAACGAGATCGAGGCTGTGCAGTATTACAGGGAGCCGCGTTACAGGGTGCGTCAGATCAATCTTTCTGACCCGTCGCGTAGCACCATTCTGGTTCGTGAATACGCCTGGCGTGAGGGGCGCCTGCAACGTGTCCTCGAGCGCACCGAAGAGCCGCAGAGAATGGCGGTTCGCTAGTCTCTCAGTCGCGCCAGAACAGTTTCGACCGAAACGCCGTCCTGGCGCATGCAGCCCAGCGTTGCCGCCTGGTCTCGCTTGGCGAAACGCTTGCCGTTTTCATCCAGCAAAAGTCGATGGTGCTGATAGGTCGGGATGGGCAGGCCGAGCAGTGTTTGCAGAAGGACGTGTAGCGGGGTCACGGCCCTGAGGTCTTCTCCCCGGATCACATGGGTCACGTTCTGAAGCGCGTCATCATGCACAACGGCGATGTGATAGCTGGTGCCAACATCCTTGCGTGCCAGGATGACATCGCCCAGCGGCCGAGGGTCCGCGACCTGGACACCCTCATCCACGTCCTCGAACGTCATTCGGTCGAACGTTTCGCCAAGATGCTCCTGACTGCGAGCCAGGGACAGGCGCCAGGCAAAGGCCTCGCCCCGACCAAGACGCTCGGCTTCCTCGTCTTTGCCCAAGGGCGCGCCGGGCCCACGATAGACATCGCCGACCCCGTGAGGCGCGCGGGCAATCTCTGCCAGGACCTCCTTGCGGGTCTTGAAACACCGATAGACGAGACCTTTTTCGCGCAGGCGTTCGAGAACGCTGGCGTAATCGGCGAGATGATCGGTCTGGCGCCGCACTGGCAGCGGCCAGTCCAGGCCCAGCCAGACCAGGTCATCAAAGATGGATTGTTCGAATTCGCGTTTGCATCGCGTGGTGTCGATATCCTCGATGCGCAGAATGAAGTCGCCGTCAGCGGCCCGCGCCGCACGCCAGGCCGTCCACGCCGAATAGGCGTGTCCCAGATGCAGATGCCCTGACGGAGAAGGCGCGAAGCGGGTGCGGAAAGTCATGGCTTGCGCTTAGCGGGAAACTCTGGTGATTTGCAAGCGATTGTGCAGGGAAGCGTGTTGAGTGCAGAAACTAGAAGTTTTTGCTAACCGGAGGGCCGCGAATGGCGGTTTCTGGTTTTTCGGCGCTCTGATTCCATTATTGTCCATTCCAATTCCTATTTTTGTGCTCGAGTTGGCAAACGCGCTGCTGAGTTTGAGTGTCAAGCAAATCGCCGTGAATTTTGTCGGAATGGGTGTGTTTGGCTGGCTGCTGTCCAGCCTCTCGCGGTATTGGTGGCAGTTTCGAAGAATTAGAACGCTTGAGGGGCCACTCTTTGTTCTCTCTTCCTCAGGTGTGACGGACCATTGGCGCCAACCATCAGTCTTCGTTTCCTGGCAAGACTTGGAGTGTGCCGAGTGGCAGGCGAAAGAAGGCTGGACACATCTTCAGTTTAATGTGAAGTCGCGTCCCTGGTTGGAACGCTACATTGGCACGCTCGGATTTCGACGTTTCCAATATCCGGTCATGTACATGGATCACGATCTTGTCGAGATTGGAGAATTCATTGACCGGCATTTTCCTCCGCAAGAATGACCTTTTTCTCCGGACTCGCTCCGGCGTCTATAGATCGTGGCTTGCTTGGCGCTAGAAGGTCGGTCTCGGAATTCGCCCGATCCTTCGGAGAAAAGGTGGGTTCCTTCATTCTCCTGCCGGATAACCATTGTCGACGGGCAGTAGAGCGAAGTTCAGAGCTGGTTGTTCGTGATACGCTCTACCTCCAGTAGGCGGCTAGATGAGTTCTGCTGATCCGCCGATTGACTTCGGGGCGGGCAGGTTGTCCCTTCCGGCTTGTGCAGCCGAGGGAATCAGATGGGACGGGAAATCGATGGACCGCGCCTGGCGCCACGTGATGGTCAGCCGCCGCGCAAGCTGGTCATTCTGCTGCACGGATATGGCTCAA
>CBFHQE010000170.1:0-4100 GCA_965657935.1 Maricaulis sp.
CTACCCAGTCTTGGCGGGCAGTAGAAAGCCGCTCGCTCTATGCCGCCAAGGAAGCTGCTGGCCGTCTCTACAAGGCCTCGCTCAAGGAGAACATCGAGAAGCTCGGCTATAAGACGACCGAGATGGACAAGAATGGAAATTTCGAGATCGGCGGCGTCGACAAGGCTTTGATCGAGACCTTCTCGAAGCGATCCGAAACCATCTCCGAAATGGCCAAGGACGCCCATAATCCCAACGATCGAGAAACGCGCGAGCGCATTGCGCTTCTCACCCGCGAGCGAAAAGACGTCTCCAAAACGACCTCAGAGCGCCAGGCCGGCTGGACCGCTGAAGTAGGTAAAGACATGCCTGCTCTGGCCTCGCTTCATGTTTCCGCCAAGCGCGCCGGGCACACCACCGCCCCGATCATGGCCGCCTTGCAATCGGCTCGGCCGACCATCGCTGCGCGTGCTCAGGACGTTCTGTCGCCTCAATCGCCCCACAAGAGCCTGACATCGCGGTCTATGGGCGCCGCGCGCAGCGCCCTTCAACAGAGCATTGATCATATCGGCCAGCACACAGCTGTTCCCTCCGAAAGCGACCTTCTGGCCACAGCCCTTCAATTTGCGGCCAACACGCCCGCGCGTGTCAGCGACATCATGGGGTCAATCAAGGCCGGGTTCTCCAATGGCGCCTTTGTGCAGGCCCAAGCCTACGCGCCCGGCAACTTCACAACCCGCACCGCCCTGGCGGCGGAAAAGGAAATCCTCGCGCGAATGACAGACAAAAGCGCAACCTGGACCGCACTGGAGAAAGCAAATCTGCGCGCCTACGCCGAACACACGACGCTGAGCCAGGATCAAAAAGCCGCCTTCGTCACAGCCCTTGGCGGTACTCAGCGCTATGCCTCGGTCGTGGGTTATGCCGGCACGGGTAAATCCTTCCTCGTGCAGACCATGAAGGACACCGTGGAGAAGGCCTCGCCAGACGGCGAGCTCATGGTCATCGCGCCAAAACACGAGCAGGTCTCCGAGTTCAAAACCAAATTGGGCGCCAAGGCCGATACCGTCGCCCACTTCCTCGCCGCGAACCGTCATATTCTTAAAGACACGCGCGCCAAGACCGCCGAGCCGCCCGCGGACAATTCTCGCAACGTGCTGGTCGTTGACGAGGCCGGCATGCTCTCCAACACCGATACGCGAGATCTCGTCCAGATCGCCGACAAACTGGGCTTCGGCCGGGTCGTCATGATGGGCGATCCGCGCCAGAAGCAATCTCCCGAACAGGGCGTGCCTTTCCAGATGGGGCTGAAGTCCGGCGTCACCAAAATCGAAATGCGCGATATCCGACGTCAAAAATCCACCCACTTCCTCGATGCCGCAAAACAAGCAGCTCGAGGCCACACCGCCCGCGCCCTCCAAACCCTGGCCAATCACGTTCATTCCACAGGATCAGAAAAGCCGATGGAGCAGGCCGCCTTCGAGCATTGGCGGTCACTCGATCCAAGCCAGCGCCAGGACGCTCTGATCGTTGCCACGACGCTCGAACGGCGCGATCGGCTAAACACTCTCATTCGCGATGCGAAGATCTCCGATGGCGGGCTGGAGGCGGGCGAACGGCTGGGTGAAACACCCCATCAGCACAACACTCTGATCTCCAAGCGCCTCACCTCAGCTCAATCGCGCATGGGCAAGGAAGTGGAGACTGGCGATGTGCTCATCTTTCACCGCAATATCCGCGGGGCCGGCATCGAAAGCGGCGAGCAGCTGCGCGTACACAGCAAGGCCGAAGACGGCAAATCCGTCACGCTGACCAATGAAAACGGGGAGGCCAAAACATACGCTTTCCCGGGACTGTCCGTCAGGCACGCCCACTTTGAGGCCTTTCGCGAAAAGGAGCTCGAGCTGCGCGAGAAGGAAAAGCTCGCCTGGACCCGATCTGACCGCAAAAGCGATATCAAAGCTGGCACCTCCATGACGATCGCCAAGATCGACGACAAGACCATCACCATGCGCGATGAGGAGGGCAAGGAATCCACATTCCAGCGGGATGACCCGCGCTTGCAGCACCTCAATTATGCCTACTCCTCCACATCCTTCGCCGCCCAGGGTCAAACGCGCAGCGTTGTTATCGGGGTGACCGGGTCCAAGGACCGGTATTCAGGCGATCAGGCCCACACCTACGTGCTGCTTTCCCGCGTCGGTGCCGACAAGGCTGAGAATGAACACCTCGCGATCTATACCGATGATGCGGGCAAGCTGATTGAGCGATACAACCGCGAACTTCCCAATGTAGACAGTGCTCTTCTGTCCACCGGAAACCTGGGCAACAACCATAATGATGCATCCAAGCCCTTTGCGAATGATTCCAAACAGGATAAAGATCGCAGCCCGGGCAAGCTAGGGGTGGGCAATGACATCGGTGGGCAATCCACCGAGGCCAAGACCACAATTGAAAATCAGTCGAGCCAACCCGCCGCAGAGCGGGACACGGAGCGACACGGGGATAGTGGTCGATGAGAGATGTGGCAGCAGAGAGCGCGCTCATCCGCAATGCGGATACGCTCGAGCGACAGGTATCGCACTATACCGAACGCGCGCTCATGGATGCTGCCCGTAGCGAACTGAAAACCGAACGTAGCGATGGTGAGCTCCTGGCCAGCATCGATAGCCTGATGGACAGGGGGTTTCTCCACCAGTCCAAGCAACATGATGGCTATCTTTATTCGGATCACGGCTTGTTGCGCAGCCAGACCTTCGCGAAAGCACTCACCGACCCGACGCCAACCAATCCGCGCGTGACACCCCAGCAATTGCTGGATGGAAAGCGCGATCTGTCCAATCCGATGGACCAGCCGCAGCGCTACTCGATCGTCGATGCGACAGCGCGAGGCGGCGTCGAAGCGACCCTCGAACAAATTCTCTCCCCTGAAGACCGCGCCAACGCGGTTTTCATCCATGGGGAACGCGGTCCGGATATCGCGCGCTTCCCTATCGGAAACGAGACGCTACACAATGGCCGCGACTGGCTGACTGAGACCCGTTCGACTGTTCGCCACAAGGGCGCCGAGGCGACGGGATATTCGCAAAACACCACACTGATCATCTCCGACGCGGCTGTGCGAGCGCCCCATCGGGCCGAGCTCTATGCGGAGACGGCCGAGATGATCGGTGCCGGCAAGGTCATCTTCCTGGTCGAACCGGACAAGACCCCGCTGCGTGAAATGACACCGATCGCCACCGCCATTCGCACCGGCGCCGTATCTGAAGTCTCCGTGCCATCATTCTTCACCGACCGGCCGACCCAATCGGTCGCTCGAGACTTTGAGAATGTGCGCGGTGCCATGACCGAGGTGCGATCTGAACCCTTAGAGCTCGCCGCGGCGCGCCTTGCCGATGATCACGCGCGAAAAACCGGCGAGCCGGTCCAGCTGGTTGCCTCCGATCCCGCGCGTCAGGAAAACCTCAATATCGCCGCTCGGGTCATATCCGACGCGCGCGATCGCGTTGAAGGGCGCGATGCCCGCCCGTCCGTCACCCTGGATGTGCTCAACCGGCGCGATCCTGAACAGTATAATCCTGTCACAGGTGGCGGGATCCGGCCCAAAAGCGTCATGCAAATCACGGCCGCGCCCGAGAGTTTCGCCTACAAGCCCGGCGACCGCTTGATGCTGGGTTATATCGATCCCATCGATAGCCGTGCCTCCGTGCGCGACCCCGACGGCATGATGTACCGCCTGCCGCTCAATGAGATGGCAGAGCAGGGCGTAAAGTTCGACATTTATTCGCGCACCCAAGCCACCTTCCGAGAAGGTGATCCTGCCTCGATCGCCACCGCCAGGGATGGGCGGATCGAGGGACGCATTGGCGATGTTGGCGACAAGGCTTTCAGCTTGAACGCGGCCGACGGGCGCCGAGTGGAGCTTACGAGTGAGACCGCTCGTGCTGGCGATCTACGGCCTGCCATGGCTTCCAATACGCCCGATTTTTCCAAGCCCGGGCGCATCGTCATGGTCGCCGGGTCAAACGACCGGGCCGTCGATGGTGCCTTTGCTGCCGGCGCCGTGCTCGCCGCCTCTCGCATTCTGGGCGGATCGACCGAGCGCATTGACATCGTCACCG
>CBFHQE010000171.1:0-4098 GCA_965657935.1 Maricaulis sp.
CCTGGCGAAGATCGCCAAGCTGTGCCGCGACAATGTCGACGCCATTTGCGAAGCCATCAACAAGGACTTTTCCTGCCGGGCCCGCGAGGAAAGTATTTTTGGAGAGATCGTCTTCCTCATCAATGATGCGGAACACACGGCCAAACACCTGAAAAACTGGATGAAGCCCAAGCGCGTCTCCGTTCCGTTGAACCTGCTGCCGGGCAAGGCCTATATCCGCCGTGAACCGATTGGTATCGCGGGCATTGTCGCGCCGTGGAATTATCCGTTCCAGCTGGCCATGGCGCCCCTGATTGCCGCTTTGGGTGCGGGGTGCAGGGCGATGATCAAACCGTCCGAATACACACCCGCCACCGCGGAGCTGATGAAATCGCTCATCGGGCAGTATTTCGACGAGGACCAGGTCGCCGTCATTACCGGCGGTCCTGCGGTCGGCCAGGCCTTCACCCAACTCAAATTCGATCACCTCTTTTACACAGGGTCGACGCAGGTTGGTCGCCTGGTGGCCAAGGCGGCAGCCGAAAACCTGGTTCCGGTCACGCTGGAACTAGGAGGCAAATCCCCGGCCATTGTCACGGCGGACTATCCGTTCGAAACCGCTGCAAAGTCTATCGGCTGGGGCAAGCTCTTCAATTCGGGCCAGACCTGTGTGGCACCCGATTACGTTCTCGCGCCCAAGGGCAGCGAGGCGGAAATTGCCCAGGCCATCATCGATATCGCCCAGGCCCAGTTCCAGGATGCCGGCAATGACGATGCCTATTCTGCCATTGTCTCGGATCGCCACTATGCGCGTTTGAATACGATGATCGAGGAAGCCCGGGCCGCGGGGGCAGTGATCCTGCAGCCCGAACATGATGCCGAGGCAGCCAAGGCGGCACGCAAGATACCCCCCACGGTCGTTCTCAACCTGCCCGCCGATTCCAAATTGCTCGAAGAAGAGATCTTCGGCCCTGTCCTGCCGGTGCTGGGATATGACGACCTGGATGCGGCCACGGATTACATCAGCGATCGAGATCACCCGCTTGCGCTATACATCTACACGACCAACAAGGCCGAGGCGGAGCGCGTGCTCGACAGGACGCTGTCCGGTGGCGTGGGTGTCAACATCAACCTGTTGCACCTTTCCATCCCTGATCTTCCCTTTGGCGGTATCGGGGCGTCCGGTCAGGGCGCCTATCACGGGGAAACCGGTTTTGAAGTGTTCAGCCATAATCGCTCCGTGTTCCAGACCGGCAAATGGCATCCTTCCCGACTGCTTGCTCCGCCTTATGGCAAGTTGATCGAGAACCTGGCCAAAAAACAGCTGAAATAAGCTGCTCCAACAGCACGGATACAGGCCGCCGGAGCGATCCGGCGGCTTTTCTTTTGGCTTTTTTGCAAAGCCCGCTAAGTGTCGTTCAAAGCTAAAAAACACGAGGACAAGACCATGAGCGGACCCCTTTCCGGCAGACGTGCCCTGATCACCGGATCCAGTCACGGCGTCGGCCGGTCCGCCGCATTCCTGTTTGCGGAACAGGGCGCCGAGGTGATCCTGCACGGCAATCAGAACATGGCGGATGCTGATGCTTCGGTCCAGCAGATCGGTCCACGCGCACTCGGTGCCGTGCAGGCCGATCTGATGATGCCCGGCGCGGGTCGCGACCTCTACGACGCGGCCCTTCACCTGGCCGGGGGCCGTATCGATATCGTGGTCAATAATGCCGGCATCCACTGGGATACACCGCTCGACAGTTCCGACGAGACCTGGGAAGCCAATTGGGCCGGAATTCTGCAGGTCAATCTGATGGCGGTGGCCGATATATGCCGCGCAGCAATCCCGGAAATGAAAGAAAGCGGCGGCGGCGAGATCATCAATATCGCCAGCCGTGCCGGTTATCGCGGGGAGGACAAGGACCATATGGCCTATGCCGCATCCAAGGGCGCCTTACTTTCCCTGACCAAGACGATTGCGCGGCAATGGGGACAGTTCGGCATTCACGCCTACGCCCTAGCCCCCGGATGGATCAATACCCGCATGGCGCCGCAAAATGCTGCAGGCCTGGCCGCAGCAAATTCCGAGATCCCGATCGGCCGCATGGCCGAACCGGAAGAGGTCGCCGCAATGTGCGCCTTCCTCGGCTCGGGAGCCTGCGCCAGCGCAACAGGCTCCTGCATCGACATCAATGGCGCGAGTTATGTGCGCTAGATCCGCAGCATTGAGCATTCGAGGCCCCGTCTCGGCTAGTCGTTAATAGCGTCACGATTATCGGGTTTCGTCCACGCCTAGTCTTCGTCCTCGACCTTGTCGGCCTGGCTATCCATACGACCGGCCTGCAGTTCGCCAAAAACGACGACAAGAACCAGCAGCATGCTGGTCACGGATTGCGCGGTGGTGTCGGTCTCCACACCCAGCACTTCGACCAGGCGGAAACCCAGCGCAGATGCCAGGACGGCTCCGGCGCCCACCATGGCCGCCCGGATCCGGATCAGGGCCCGTTTTCGCCCGCCGGGTTTGGAATTGCGCCGAGAGACCCAATAGATCAACGCCCCGCCCAAGGGCAGAAAGACCAACGATACAAGGGCCCTGCCCCAACTCGCAGGATCGAGAACCAGAACTGCAATTGACAAACCGGCCACGCCCAGTGCGACCAGAAGAACAATGGGTGAAAAGAGCTTCATGACTATACCGCAGCCACGGCAGCCTGCTGCCCGGCACGATAAAGCCGCCCCGGCTTGGCGCCGGTCAGCTGCCCCTCTTCCATGACGACATCACCCGCAACAATTGTCGCCGTATAACCTCGCGCGCCCTGTAACAGACGCTGACCGCCGGCTGGCAGGTCCTGTTCCATGTGCGGGGGCTCCATCTGCAGGCGATCAAGATCGATGATATTGATGTCCGCCTTGAGACCTTCGCGGAGATAGCCGCGGTCAGACATGCCCAGATAGTCCGCCTGCGCGCCCGTGAGCATGCGGATCACGGTCGGAAGGTCGAGCTTGCGCCCCCGCGAGCGATCGCGTGTCCAGTGTGTGATCATGTAGGTCGGCATGGACGCATCGCAGACCGTCCCTACATGTGCGCCGCCATCGGACAGACCGTAGAGCGCCTGCGGATGCTCCATCATCTTGAGTACGTTGTCGTAATTGAGCTCGGTATAGTTATAGAGCGGCAGGTAGATCAGCTCCTTGCCGTCACGCTCCAGCAGGATGTCGTAGATGACTTCCATCAGGGGCTTGCCCTCATTGCGGGCCCGGGCAGCCAGAGAATTCTCTGCCGGCTGTTCATAATCCGGCGGATTGCCGATCTGGAAGAATTTCTCGGCCACCATCTCGATATGCTCCATCAGCAGATCCGCGAGTGGCGGAATGGACGAGCCGGGTCCTGAGAGCTTGTCGGTCTTCTCGGCGAGGACCTGCGCCTTGAAAGCCGGGTCTTTCATTTTCGTCACGCGCTCAGCCAGCGGCAAGTCGGCGATCGTCTTGTAGGTCGGATAGCCCATGAAAGGATGGAAGGTGCAATTGAAACCCAGGAAAACACCGATCGCGCGCGGAGCGACCTGCATGCGCGCATCCACTCCCTCTGTCTTGAGTTTTTCCGACAGGCTGATCAGCTTGAGCCATTGATCCGGCGCGAAATCGCGTTGCATCAGAGAAAAGGAAAACGGCCGGCCAGACGCCTTGGCATAGTCGGCGACGATGGACCATTCCTCGTCGAAATCCGCCTCTCCCCGCTCGAGATTGAAGTCGGAAACCGCCTGTACAACACCGTGATCCAGTCCCTCAAAGGCGCGGGCAATTCCTGTCAGTTCATCACGGGTAGCTTCTGATGATGGCGTCCAGTCGCCATCAGCCGTCTTGTGCACATCAGACCGGCCGGTCGCAAAACCGATGGCGCCTGCCTCGAGCGCCTCTCGGGTCAGACGCCGCATCTCGCGAATGTCATCATTCGAGGCGGGTTCGGAAAACACGGCCCGGTCGCCCATCACATAAACACGCAGAGGGTCGTGCGGCATCATCGCGGCGATATCGATGGTGCGCGGCATTTTATCGAGCGAGTCGAGATAATCCGGGAAACTCTCCCAGTCCCAGGTCAGTCCCTCGTGCAGGGCCGTGCCGGGAATA
>CBFHQE010000172.1:0-4081 GCA_965657935.1 Maricaulis sp.
CGGCTGGAAGGGCTATGAGGCGCAAGGTGTGTGTGCCGGTTTTTGCCAAGGCGGGGTGGCCGGACCATTACCTCAGCTCCTCCCTCTGCTCCGTCGAAACCACCTCAACAGCCCTCTCCGAGAGTGGCCGGATGTTTTTCCGGGCAGGCAGGTCACGAGGCAGTTTGACATCCGTTGCCAACCCGAAGAACTCAAGCATCTGGATGAAATGCCAACCAATGTCGATTTGCCCGGGATACAATCCGTGTCGAGCCGAGCTTGGAAATGCGTGGTGATTGCCGTGCCAGCTCTCTCCCATGGTCGGGATAGCCAGAAGCGGCACATTATGTGCTTGTATTACGGCTCCCTCAACGGCCCAATCGCTCGGGCCACGCGTGTGGGCAAAGTAGGAGATGGCCCAGTGCATCGTCGTGCAGGCCGCGACTCTTGCAAAGACGCCCCAGACAAGCCAGGGGAGCCCTCCGACAGCATACAAGACGACGGCTATTGGAATCTGTTGCAGCATCCAGGTGCGTTCGAGAAACAGATAGAATTTGTCGTCGGCGACACCCTGCCCCGGATCGAATCCCGGTGGCTTGTCCAGCAGTAGCTTTCCGTGAAGGTAGAGAAATCCATCACGCAGGAAACCGTGCTCATGGCGCAGAAATGCGTGGCAGTCGGGTTGCCTTTGCGCCCAGTCACGGCTGTCATGCAGACGCATCGTCCAGATAGGTCCCCCCATCCCAACAATCGTGCCTGCATACACCAATATCCGCTCAAGCCATTTCGGACAGTTGAAGCTTCGATGGATCAAGCGACGATGGAAGCCGACAGAGTGACCGGCACACAACGTGACACCGGTGAGCACGACGAACATCACCAAAGCGGACCAGGAAAAATAGAGTGGGGCCAACCCGACAGCGCCGCCGAACATGAGTGTGTTCCAGACAGAACGAGGCGCGTCCCAAACAACGCGGCCAGCAACCGGGTCGGCTTTGTCCAAACCGGTCAGTGAGTTGACCTTGAAGGCTCCGGTGCTGGCATCAGACAACGCGACATCACTCATAAGCGATCCCCCTCGCGAAAACCGCATCAATGAAGTAGTCACCGCTTTGCTCAATGGCGTATCGCTGCATCGGCCCGAAATACCAGGCTGGATCGAGCAATCGGTCATATTCAATCGTCAAAGACACTTCGGTGCGACCATCCGCCATTTCTTCGAAAGTGATCCTGGTTCCACGCACTTTGAGATACGTCGAGAGATAGCTTGTATTCTCAACGACGCTTGTCACGATCTCGGTATCGCTGACGGAGTCAATTCTGAGGTGGAACTCCCCCTCTTTGACGTTCGTGAAGAACCAACGCTTGTAGATGAACCGCAACCGGTGAACATCACCCGCTGCAAGCGAACCGGCCTGAACATCCACGGGCAACGGAAAGATCGACAAGAACCACTGTCGTGCTTCCGGAAGCTCTACCGGCAAAGCCATATTGGACTGCAAGGTGGCGACATCAGCATCCATGATGACCGTCCGAGTGACTTGGTTTCTTCTTTCGAAGCTGGTGGACGGCGCGGTGCCCTCAAGTGCCATCACAGCGACAATGAGCGGTATGAAAGAGGCTCTGAGCCGGTTCTTGTCGGACGGATGTCTTTTCTCGGAGAAGGCTGAAAACAAAAAGCCAATTGTTACGCCAAGATAGTAGATTGGCATGAAGAACAAGACGCAAATGAAGCCCTCGAAAAGAAAGGCCGATGTTGCGAGCATTATGATTGTCGCATCGCGAAGGTGAGCCAAATACCGGCGAAGCGAGCCGGTCCTCTCGGGTTTCGGTACAAACTGGAACAGCAAAAACGAGATGAGGAAGGGCGTTGCGACATAGAGCAGTGCGGAGTTCGCGAACGAAGAATCCAGCAGAGCCCTGACGCTGAGCGTCCCAATGCCGACCAGAAAGACCAGATAAACCCATTTGGGCGGTTTCATAGCAAACGGGTGCATCGAACTCCCCCAACGCAATGAGGTAAAGTTGTCATCAATTCTCGCAGCAAGCAATGGTCGATAATGCCGCACGACAATCGATTATAGCTTCAAATCAGATAGATGGCTGACCGCGCCAAGCTGGAAAAAATGGTGTGTGTGCCTGTTTGTTGAAAACGCACAATGCGACTCCAGCCCCACTCCCGCACACGTTCCACCGTCACCCAGATGAAGATCAGGGCCCAGTTCGCACAGCACCGCTCTCATCCAGCTGGGCCGGCCCCGTCAACGCTCGATGAACTGGATCCCAACCTTCGTTGGGATGACGGGAATTGGACAACAGGCAGACGGCGATAATCGCGGCTGGAAGGGCTAAGGCACGCAAGGTGTGTGTGCCGGTCTATTTTTACAACACCTTACACTTGTCATCCCGGCCCTTGCCTTCGCAGGGGCAGGCTACGGCCCGGCTGAGAGGCGGCTGTAGATCCGGGATCCGCCGGTAGCGCCATGAGTCCGCGCTTTGTGCCCCGCTTGCGCGGGGCATTCAGCGGGGGTGACAAGTGTGAGTTTGCTCTGCACGACCGTCGTCAATGAACCGGAACACGCTCGTTTTCAGGGCAGAAAACCGGCATTACCCCTTCCGCCGAAACCGCGTCAGACCGACGGCTTCCGCGTCCGGATAGGCGTCCACCTTGCGCGTGGTCACCTGGGCCGCAACAACGCTCTCCGGGCCAAGCGCGATGTCCAGGATCTCGCCGCACAGGGTTTCCTGGAGGTCGAACTGGCGTTTTTCCATGTCCTTGATGCCGTGCAGGATATAGTCGTAATCGACCACGGTGTTGATGTCGTCATCGCCGCACCAGGCCTTGTCGACCAGGGTGACGACATCGACCAGGACACGCTGTTTCACGCCGCGCTCATAGTCGTGGATACCGATCTCGATATCCATTTTCACGCCTTCGAGGCGATAGACAAAGACATCGCGCCCGGTGGCATTGGCCAGCGCGTTTTCGATCACCTGATCCAGCCGCATCAGCGATCCTCCTGAATTCCCGGCGCGTACATGACGTCGCGCGGTCGGGCGTCCAGATGCTGGCCGCCATCCACAATGATGGTCTCGCCCGTCATGGACGGTGTCGCAAGGATGAAACGCACCGTGCGGACAATGTCGGCCGGCGTGGATCCACCCTGCATCGGGTTGAGACTGTGGGCGCGTTCGAACTCTTGCGCGCTCTGCCCCCCCGAAGGGAGCGTGATGCCCGGCGCCACCGCGTTGACCCGCACGCGCGGGGCCAGGGCCATGGCCATGGTCTGGGTCGCGCCGAGAAGCGCGTATTTGGACAGGGTGTAGGAGAAGAAATCCGGGTTCAGATTGAACAGTTTCTGGTCCAGCACATTGATCACACAGCCCGAGGCGCGGCCCTCATGCGCCTTGGCCATTTCCGAGGCCAGCAGGACGGGCGCCATCAGATTGACCCGTATCATGCGCTCCAGCATGTCCGGGCCGACATCCTCGGGACGGTCCATCTCGAACAGGGAGGCCGAATTGATCAGCGCATCGATACGGCCGGCCTTGCGCACAAAGTCCGCGACCTGCACCGAGTTTTCCAGGTCCAGCTGACAGATCTCTGCTGACCCACCGTTGTCGGTAAGGCGCTGTTTGAGGGCTTCCGCCTCCTCGCCCGATTCATTGTAGTGAATCAGTACGTGCCAGCCGTCCTCGGCCAGGCCTTCCACGATTTTAGCACCCAGGCGCTTGCCGCCACCCGTAACCAGCGCGATCTTGTCCGCCATGTCGTCCTCGAAACCCACGTCGTCTGAGATAGATGCCGCGTCCGGCGAGCCAGCGCAATCGCTGCATGGACCCGAGCTCATCGCCGACTATGTCAAACGCCTGCCATCAAAGCCGGGCGTTTACCGCATGTTCGACGAGGATGGGGCGGTTTTGTATGTCGGCAAGGCCCGCAATCTGAAAAACCGCGTCAGCAATTATGCCAATGGCCGCGGCCACTCCAATCGCATCGCCCTGATGATCGCCCTCACCCGCTCCATGGAGTTCGTGGTGACGCAGACCGAGACCGAGGCGCTGCTGCTGGAAGCCAATCTGATCAAGCGATTGAAGCCGC
>CBFHQE010000173.1:0-3961 GCA_965657935.1 Maricaulis sp.
TCGACGTCGTAACGCGGCATGGAGGCCTGCATCATTTCAACAGCACAACAGGCCAGGCCAAAGGTCATCCACATCAGCGAGCCGGTGCGCGCCCAGGTGACAAGATCATCGGCAGCCGCAACGACAAAACCCTTGTCCGCAAGCGCATCGGAAACGCCATCGAAGAACGGGTCGTGTTTTTTCGGGTCATAGTTCGGGACAGCTGCGCGCCCGGCCATGCCATTCGGTGTGAGATCAGAGGCCATGACTTACTCCCAGTCCAGCGCGCCTTTTTTCAGCTCGTAAATAAAGCCGATGGTCAGCACGCCCAGGAAAACCATCATCGACCAGAATTCGAACACGCCGAGATGTTCACGCAGGGTGACCGCCCACGGGAAAAGGAAGGCGACTTCCAGGTCGAAGATGATGAAGAGGATTGCCACCAGGTAGAAGCGCACATCGAACTTCATACGCGCATCATCGAATGCTTCGAAACCACATTCATAGGTGGAGACTTTTTCCGGGTCCGGATTGGAGGGTGCGATCACAAAGGCCGCAAGCATGAAACCGATCCCGATCACGGCCGCAATGCCGAAGAAGATGAGGATCGGGAGATAGTCGAGAAGAAGCGTGTCCATGATCAGCGCTCGCCGGGTCCGAATTCAAGGTCTCGGGAGGAGAGGTGAAACGCTGGCGCGATCCGCGGGGAAGCGAATCGAAAACGCCGAAGAGCCCCCTGCCCGAATTTGGCCGGAAGCTAGATCGCACCGGCGCTTCGGGCAAGGGTAAAACACCGCCGGACTTCAGTTCTCTACCGCTTTAACCGCAAAGAGGTTTCCAGTTGCGAACGGGTCGCACAAATCAGGCTATTTCGCTGCGATTCCGAGCACGGATTTCCAGAAATTCACACGCAAAAAGGGCGAATTCGGCGTGAACGCGCGATCCGGGAAAATGTGCCAGGGTCTGTACCCCCATTCCCTAATCATCTGCCGCGCCTGATCGCCAACACCCGCCGCATGGGCCGCAGCGATCGCTGCACGCCGCGAGCACCAGGATGTCCGCGAACGCCGAAACTCCGCAAGCGCACAGCCCTCGATTGCGCCAACGTGCACAAAAACCGTGCGCAGCCGCACAAACTCCCGCAGGCGCGCCACGCTATCAAGGCAGAGTAAGAGCACGCCCAGCCCTCCCAATACCGACACCCAGGCAAACGGGCTGACAAGCGCCACTAGCAGCGCGCCGCTCAGCAGCAGCAGAGGCGGCCAGGTCGCGCGCAGTGACCAGAGCTGGGGATCGAAAAACACCTGACGAGTACTCATGGTCCGAGCATTCCTGCTCCAGCAACACGCCAATAGAGGGACATTCAGGCTGTGTTTCCCCTTGCCTCTTTGCGCGAGGCCAGACTCGTGCCGATCTGTCTGTCTAAACGACGGGGTATAACATGCTGGCTGAATATTACGGCGTTATCGGTTTCGCGCTGATCGCGTGCATTTTTTCGATCCTGGTGGACCACAGCCCGCTGAAATCCCGAACCTTGTCGGCACGCATGGATCTCTATCGATCGGAATGGATGATCGCGATGGCGGCAAGGGAAGTCCGCATCGTGGACAGCCAGATTATCAGCGGCTTGCAGAACGGCATCGCCTTCTTCGCCTCAACCGCGCTTCTGGGAATAGGTGCAGCCTTCACCCTTCTCACCGCCCTGGACAATGTGATGGCCGCTGTCCGCGACATCCCGGCGCTTGCCGTGGGCTCGCGCACGCAATGGGAAGTGATGAGCATCGGCCTGCTGGTGATTTACGCCTACGCCTTTTTCAAATTCGGCTGGGCCTATCGTCTGATCAATTACTGTGCGGTCCTGCTCGGCTCGACACGCGATGTTGAACGGGGCGCCGACCCGGGCGCTCAATGCCTCAAACAGGCGGAGCTGGCCGGGCAAATGAACGTGCTGGCCGGCCGCCAGTTCAACCGCGGGCTGCGCGCGCTGTTCCTGTCAATCGGCTATCTCGCCTGGATTGCCGGCCCCATGGCGCAGATCCTGTGCACCGCAGCCATCGCCAGCCTGCTCGCCTACCGGCAATTTTTCAGCCCTGCGCTGGACCTTCTCAAAGATTGACAACCAGCGCCTCCCGGCAAAAAGTGAACAGCGTTCGCTCAGGGAGGCAGGCTTGGCTGAAGTTGGAACACCGCATGATCTGCAGATCTCACCACGCAATCTGAAATTTGCGCGAGAGGCCGATACGCAACGCTGGTGGGCGGGCGGCGATCCGATCGCAACGGCCTGGTATAACGCCCTCTCTGTCACCTTCCCCGCCGGTGAAACCTTTTTCATCGAGAGCGTGCGCCGGTTTGAAAAACAGGTCCCCGAGGATCTCGCGGTTCAGATCAAGGCCTTTGTGAAACAGGAGGCGTTTCACACCCGCGAGCACAATGCGTTCAATGCGCGGGTCAAGGATGCGGGATATGACATCGCCCGGATGGAGGCGGATGTGCAGGCCCGCCTGGACCAGGCGCGGGAAACGCATCCCGTGGTCCAGCTCGGCCTGACCACAGCGCTGGAACACTTCACGGCCATCTTCGCACATTCAGCGCTGAAACAGCCAGAGCTGCTCAACGGCGCTGACATGGAAGCGCAGCGCATGTGGGGCTGGCACGCCATTGAGGAGATCGAGCACAAATCGGTGGCCTTTGACACCTATCGCCACGCCACATGTGACGTGCCGCAGTTCAAGCGCTGGATGATCCGCTCGATGACCTTTCTCAACGTGTCATGGAATTTCATCACGGGACGCTGGCGCGAGGCGCTGGAATTGCTTGCACAGGACGGTATCACCGGATTGGAGGCTTGGTGGAAACTGTCCTGGCTGCTGTGGGGCAAGCCGGGCCTTGTGCGACGCGTGTTTTTCGCCTGGCTGGCCTATTTCCGACCCGGGTTTCACCCTTGGCAAGTCGATGATCGTGCGCTCATCGCGGAGGCCCAGCAACGGCTTGAGCTGGACTAACGCCAAAATGGCTGGCCCCGGCCCCGCATTCGTTTTATCTCTTTGAACCAAATCGGGCACAAGTCTTGAACGTTTGAGGGGAGTTTCAGGGTGAGCATTGGCAATTCAATTCTCAACATGGTTGAGAAAGCGGGGAACCGACTTCCGGATCCCGTAACCATCTTCTTGATCCTGATCGGTATCGTGGTCACGGTTTCAGTCTTCGCCGCAGGCGCAGGCATGCAGGCCACCCACCCGGTCACCGGCGACACAATCGCGGCTCAATCACTGTTGAGTGGCGAGAATATTCGTCATTTGCTGACGGATATCACCCGCATCTTCGTCAACTTCCCGCCGCTGGGACTTGTCCTCGTGGTCATGATCGGCGCCGGTGTTGCAGAACGCACCGGTCTGTTTGCAGCGGGCCTGCGCGCCATGGTCAGCTGGGTCCCAGGCACGCTTTTGACGGCGACACTCGTGTTTGCCGGCGTGATGGGCAATCTCGCGGTCGACGCGGGTTATGTCGTGCTTATCCCGCTTGGTGGCATCGTCTTTGCGGCCGTTGGTCGCCATCCGGTCGCCGGCATCGCTGCGACCTTTGCCGGCGTTTCCGCCGGTTTTTCAGCAAACCTGCTGATCACACCGCTCGAACCACTCCTGCTGGGCATCACCCAGCAGGCCGCGCAATTCATCGATCCCGGCTGGGATCTCAATATTGCCTCGAACTATTATTTCATCATCGCGCTGACACCGCTGGTGGTAATTGCGGGTACCTACGTGACCAACGCGATTGTTGAGCCACGTCTGGGCGAATGGAATGGGACAATATCAGGCTCCGACGAGGACGCTGGACAACCGTCCACGAAGCTGACTAGCGCGGAAAGCCGCGGCCTGATGTTCGCTGGCATTGTCCTTCTCGCGCTGTTTATCGGTGTTGCCATGATGGTCGTCCCGGAGGATGGCATCCTGCGTGACCCGACGAGCGAGCTCAATCCACTCGG
>CBFHQE010000174.1:0-3943 GCA_965657935.1 Maricaulis sp.
TCTTCGCGGAACGGCACCTCGGCCTGCTCGCCATAAACAGAGCTCGAGGAAGCATAAACAAGATGGCGCAAGCCCTCACCCAATCCTCGCGCAAGCTCGAGTATGGTCAGATGGCCGAGCAAGTTCGAGCGCGCATAGGCGAATGGCGCCTCAAGCGAGTAACGCACGCCGGCCTGGGCCGCGAGATGACAGATCGCGTCCGGCTTCCAGGGCATGGCCACGGCAAGCACGGCCTCAGTGTCAGCGAGATCAAGCCTGTGAAACTGGAAATTCTCATGCGGAATTAGATGGTCGAGGCGAGCCTTTTTCAAGCGCGGGTCGTAATAGGCGTTGAGATTATCAACCCCCATCACCTCGTGACCGGCAGCCAACAAAGCCTGAGACGTGTGAAACCCTATAAATCCGGCAGCACCGGTAACCAGGATTTTCAATCCTACTCCCTCCAGAAGAGGCTGAACAAAAAGCCCATCTTTCACCCAGACTTAGCAGGTTTGCGGGATACTCCAAGAGAATGCGTTGATCAATAACAGCTGGGACCGAAATGCCTAGAAAGGGCACAACGACACGTTACAAGAGCCGAAGGGATTGTGCAGTCTTCCCTTTCAGCTCGCTTATCCAACCCGTAACTCTGCGGGCCTAACCCGCCGCGCGGAGCGCCGTCAGGCCCACTCGTCTACGCTCGAGAAGGTGTCGATGGCCTCGCCCGTCATCGTCGGAACCGGATTGGAGAGGTCTGTCCAACCGGCATCCTGGAGGGACGTCGCTGATGGCTTCGCGAGCGCATCCTGGACCTGCACGCCCTTGTCAGCGAAACCGATTGTCAGGATGTCCTGGACCTGAGCGGCCTTGTCTGAAGCTGTTGCGACAAGAAGATTTTGCAACAGGTTACCATCGCTCAAAACGCCCTCGAAATTGCGATCCCCGAACGATCCGGAATTGTCTCCGGCGAGGCCCGGCAGTTGAGCAGGAAGAAGACCAGCCCAACCGAAACCGTCGACATCGACCGTCGTCGAGTTGACCGTATCGCCTCCCGTATCGTCCAGCATGTCATAAAGCTCAACCGGGTCGATTGACTGCGCATCCACGGTTCGCTGCAGATCAATGATTTCCGAGACTGGCTCTTTCGTACCGAATTTGTGCCCGAACTGGTCGTGCGCACCACATGCACCCGCTGCACAGCAGATACATCCCGGGTCCTGGACGGAAATGCTCAACTCGTTTTCATCAAGCGGTCTTTGCCCTTGCGGGTAGGTGACAGAGTCCGGGATCTCGGTGTCATAGACAATGTTTTCGACGCCGATCAACTCGACCACGCCATTCGGGCTACCAGCCCGCAGGTCAGTGATGACTGTGTTGCCGGACCCGTTGGTGGTGGTTGAGTAATCTCCAGCACTGCCGGACAGGTAAATCGTATCCGAGCCTGCGCCACCATCGAACACATCGCTACCACCCGAAGCGTAATAGGAATCCGATCCCCCATTACCCGTGATCAAATTGTTCGCCGCATTGCCGATAAAGACATCATTACCGCCACCGCCGATCGCATTCTCGATCACCGTTCCCCGCGAAATGGACAGGTTCATGCGGCCGCCAAGCACGTCGGAAAATTCCTCGGCGCGCAGATCCAGCTCCTGGTTGGCGTTCGAACCGGAGAAGTCGAGCGTATCGGTGCCGCCGGTATCAAAGATATTGTACGCTACAGCGCTGCCCCAGGCCGTCGCATCATAGATCGAACCGGCATTGGTGTTATAGCCATAGACCGTATTGCCATCGCGGACTGAAGTCGGTGTGCCGTACATCGCCTGCGCCGCCAGGACATCCGCTACCATCGGCGTCAGCAGGAAGGCGAAGGTACCATCCAGGTAAGTATTCTCGTTTTGCGAGAAGTACGACATGACCGTCTGTGACCAGGAATCATTGAGATAAATGGCATCCACAGCATAGTCCGCAGACCCGTCATAGGGGCCGGCATGGCCCAGGCCCAGCGCGTGCCCGACTTCGTGGATATAGGTCTGGAAGGAATATCCGTCCAAATTGGTGCCATAGGTGTCGAGCCAGTCCGTGCCGACATTCACTGTCGCTCCGGTAAAGAAACCGCCGGTAATGCCACTCGGGCCGGCAAAGGCGCCTTCCTCTTCATCATCGAAGATGATCTGACCACCGCTGCTCACCTCGCTGAAGATGATGCCGGTCACTTCAGTCCACGCGCTCAGCGCTGCGCGGGCCAGTGTCTGGCCGGCAGCCGTGAGCCCCGTGATATCAACCGTCAACGTGTCGCCGGACGTCACATTCCACTGCGCACCATTCCAGCCATTCTGGTCGAGATATGACGCAATCTCGTCATTGCTCCACTCGCGCAACGGATCGGTGTGCTCGACCGTCAGCGTATATTCGCCAGTTGTGCCTGGCTGGGTGTCACTCGTAAAAGCGCCCGCAGAGATATAGTAGGTTCCAGAGGTCTGGGCCGTAAATCCAAGCCGGGAGTCGAGGATGGTCCCCAGCGAAATGTCATCATTCTCCGCGATCAGTGTTCCGGTCTCGTCGAACAGGCGGATATAGGGATCATCGAGTTCGTCAGCTCCCGTGCCCGTCAGGTTGAACTCGTAACGTTGTCCAGCCACCAGCTCGATACGCACCCAGTCCTGCTCGCCGGCAACATCGAGATTGCCGACATAGGTTCCACCGGAAACCATGGAGATGGTCGTTGTGTCATTGTCCGGGACATCGCCTGTGTCGGCCGCATCGCCAACCGTGACGGAGATGTTCTGATCGACGCTCTGAAAACCATCATTAATCGTCAGGGTGAACTGGTAGACATTGTCCGTATTGCCATCGCCGGGAGCCTCGAAGTTGGGCGTGGTGATGAAGCTGACTTCGCCCGTCTCGCTGTCGACCTGGAACAGCGATGCATCCGTGCCAGACAGGCTGAATGTGATCGTGTCACTCTCTTCGGCATTGCTCCAGCGGGTCGCATAGGCTGACGTCTGGTTCTCGGAAACGGAGGATGAGGTTCCGGACACGAAGACCGGAGCGCTATTGCTCGAGCCGGTAACGGTGACGCTGACATTCTGGTCATCAGAGAGCGAACCGTCGCTGGCTGTGACCACAACTTCATAGACGTTGTCGCCGTTCGCATCTGCCGGCGCAGCAACCGTGGGCGCGGTGATGAAGGTCACCTCCCCGGTATTCGCGTCGATGTTGAACAGGGCCGCGTCTGTCCCGGTCAGAGAATAGGTAATCGTGTCGCTTTCCGGGTCCGTCGCCGCGGCGGTGAAAGCGCTGGTCTGATTCTGCGCCGCGTTGAACGCACTGGCAGAGGTGATCGTCGGTGCCTCATTTACATTGGTGACCGTGATGGAGACATTTTCGCTGTCGTTCAGATCGCCATCCGTTACCGAGACAGTGATGTCGTAGACACCGTCACTATCGGCATCGCTCGGCGCTTCAAAATTCGGCGCCGTGATAAAGGTGACAACGCCGGTATTGGCATCGACGCTGAACAAAGCCGCATCTGCACCCGAAATCGAATAGACCAACGGTCCGGAATTATCTGCATCTGTCGCCGTGATCGTATAGGCCGATGTCTGGTTCTCAGCCGCGTTTGCCGAACCGGCAGAGGTGATGACCGGCGGCACGTCGGAAACATCGTCGACCGTGATGGTCACAGCCTGGACGTCAGAGTTCACGCCATCACTGGCAACCAGGTTAATCTGGTAGTCATTGTCGCCATCTGCATCCGCTGGCGCTTCAAAATCCGGCGCCGTGATAAAGGTGACCACACCCGTGGCGCTGTCGATGTTGAACAGGGCTGCATCAGCACCGGTCAACGAGTAGCTGATGGTATCGCCATCGGCGTCCGTCGCGGTCCCGGTGAACGCGGCCGTCTGGTTCTCGTCGACATTGAACGCGGCCGCCGAGGTGATGCTGGGATTATTGTCGTTCT
>CBFHQE010000175.1:0-3918 GCA_965657935.1 Maricaulis sp.
GTAGTTTGCGAGCTGGTTGGCGCGATCCAGAAGTTGTCGATAGGTCACCGTCTCACGGCTGGAATAGATCGCGACCTTGTCACCCCGACCGGCCTCGACATTGCCATCGAGCAGTTCGACGGCGGCATTCAGCCGCTCGGCATATTCAGGCGCATCGCCCCCAAAAAGGAAATCCGGACGTTGATCAACCGGTGGGAGATGGTCCCGGCAAAAACTATCGACATGACCGCTGGCGATCATCTTTCCCTCCTGCTGGTCAGCCAGAATGCTCATGAGGAAAGCACCGCAGTAGCTTCCAGCTCAACCTTGGCCTGCTCTTCGATCAGGCCAGCGACGATGACAAAGGACATCACGGGATAGGTGCGCCCCATCAGCTGCTTCCAGCTTTCGCTAATCAGCTTGCCGGCGGCAAGATACTCCTCCCGCGAGGTGACATAACCGGTCAGGCGCACAATATGTTCCGGTTTGCCGCCCCCGGCTTCAAGCACGGCGATAACGTTCTCCAGCGCCTGATGGAATTGTTCGGCAAAGTCATCGGAAACGATGGTTTCTGTCTCGTCCCAGCCAATCTGGCCGGCGATGAAGATCATTTCGCCATCACATTTGATACCGTTGGAATACCCTCGCGGGCGTGGCCATCCACGTGGATTGATGATGTCCATCAACTTGCCTCCATGCTGCGTTCGATGCGGTCCCTCAGCGGGTCCGGTATCCGCACGGGCTTGTTGCCGTCCATGCGAATGAAAACGAGGGTTTGCTGGACGAGGGCTCTGAGCTGTCCGTCGGCGCTGATTGTGATGTTCAGCCCGATCGAGCTGCGCCCGAGCCGGACCGGGTCGAGTTCCAGCTTTACCAGATCATCAAGGCGGCTTGGCGCCTTGAAATCGACCTGGATTGTGGCGGTAGGGATCGCGAAGCCATCCTTCAGGATCATCTGGTCAAAGCCGTATTCCAGCGAACGGAACCAGTCCTCGATCGTGGCGTTGATCATCTCGAAATATCGCGGATAGAAGACAATTCCCGCAGGATCCACATCGGCGAACCCGACCTTGTGGCGATGAGTGAAGGTCATGATTTTGCTCCGGAGAGATGAGCGCGGGCGATCACGAGCTTTTGCACTTCCGAGGCGCCTTCATAAATTCGCAGTGCGCGGATCTCGCGATAGAGGGCTTCCGGCACGGAACCTTTCGTTACGCCCAGGCCTCCAAAGATCTGAACGGCCATATCAATTGCGCGCTGGGCGCTTTCCGTAGCGTGCAGTTTGGACATGGCGGCTTCTCGGGTGATGCGTTCCGCGCCATTATCCTTGGCCCAGCCGCCGCGATAAATCAGCAAGGCACTTGTGTCGACACCTAGCGCCATCTCGGCCAGTTGGGTCTGGACTCCCGCCAAGTCGGCCAGGGAAGCACCGAAGAGCTGACGCGTCGAGGCGCGTTTGGTGGCCTCGTCCAGCGCTCGCCGAGCAAAGCCCAGCGCAGCCGCGCCCACGGTGGAACGGAAGACATCCAGCGTGGCCATGGCGATCTTGAAGCCGTGACCGGTGGTTCCGATCAGACGCTCTGCGGGCAGGCGACAATCATTGAACCGGAGATGGGCCAGTGGATGGGGCGCGATGGTGTCAATGCGCTCGACGATCTCCAGCCCCGGCGTATCAGCGTCGAGAATTAAGGCGCTGAGGCCGCGGGCACCCTCTGCTTCGCCCGTTCGTGCGAAGACCACGTAGAAATCGGCAATACCTCCATTGGAAATATAGGTCTTCTCCCCGTTTAACCGGTATTCCCCACCGACAAGCTCAGCGGTCGTCGCCAGATTGGCAACATCAGACCCGGCTTCCGGCTCGGTAAGGGCAAAAGCGGCGCAAAACTCGCCGGCTGCGACCTTGGGCAGATAACGCTGGCGTTGATCAGCGCTCCCGAACAGGGAGATTGCGCCCGAGCCCAGTCCCTGCATCGCAAAAACGAAATCGGCGAGCCCGGAGCGATAGGCGAGGTGTTCCCTGATCAAGCAGAGCGCACGCACATCCAGGCGGTCGGCATTGACCGGCACGGCATGGGACGTCCATCCCGCTGCGGCCAGATCCTGCAGGATCGCACGGCAGTCCGAATCCAGTTCGTCGTGATCAAGAAATCCGTGATCGCCAAAACGCTGCTGGGCCCAGGTTTCGATATCGGCCGCAAGTGCGCGGTGCGTGTCTTCAAGGAATGGCCAATCAAGATAGGAGCGGTCCGACATCTCAATCCCCCTCGAAGACGGGTTTTTCCTTGGCGACAAAGGCGTTGTAAGCGCGTTCAAAATCCTTGGTCTGCATGCAGATGGCCTGGGCCTGGGCCTCAGCTTCGATGGCGGTGTGCAGGCTCATATCCCATTCGGTGTTGAGCTGGTTTTTGGTCATGGCGTTGGCGAAGGTCGGTCCGGTGCGCAGGCGACGCGCCCACTCGTTCGCCTGGTTCATGAGATCGTCCGGTTCGACGACGGCATTGAAAAATCCCCAGCGTTCGCCTTCAGCCGCACTCATGGAGCGGCCGAAATAGAGCAATTCGGACGCGCGGCCCTGGCCGATGATGCGCGGCAGGATCGCACAGGCACCCATGTCACAGCCGGCCAGACCAACCCGGTTGAACAGGAAGGCGGTCTTGGAACGGGACGTCGAGATCCGCAGATCGGATGACATGGCAATGATTGCGCCTGCGCCCACACAGATGCCATCGATTGCGGCGATGATGGGCTGTGGGCAGTCACGCATCGCCTTGACAAGATCGCCGGTCATGCGCGTGAAAGCGAGCAATTCCGGCATGTCCATCTTGACCAGCGGGCCAATGATTTCATGCACATCGCCGCCAGAACAAAAATTCTCTCCGGCGCCGGAGAAAATCAGGACTTTCACCTCTGGCACGTAACAGAGATTGCGCAGAAAGTCGCGCAGCTCCGCGTAACTCTCAAAGGTCAGCGGATTCTTTCGCTCAGGGCGGTTGAGCGTGATGCGGCCAATGCCGTCTTGGTATTCCCAAACGAAATGTTCGGGCGTGTAGTTCGCGGGATCAAGGCGCACGGTTCTCTCCGGTCTTGAAACGGGGTGAATGCAGAATGTGGTCGAGGTTTTCAGTGAGGGCTTCGGCGATGCCCGGGGGCACAGCGTCGAGCAACTCATCGACCCATATCGCGTGAGCACTGGCGATCTCGGCGAAACGTTCATGACCCTTGCAGGTGGTCTCTATGAGATAGGTGCGACGATCAGCGGGCAGCGGTGTTCGCGTGACCCATTCGTCTTCAACCAGGCGGTTGATAAGGCCGGTGACATTGCCATTGCTCACCAGCAGGCGGTCAGACAATTGTCCCATCGTCAACGGGCTGTCAGCGCGTTGCAATGCGGACATCAGATCGAAGCGGGCCAGGCTGATGTCGAACTCCCGGGCCAAGCGTGCGCGAATTTCCCGCTCGATCAGCCCAACGGTCCGGTAAAGCCGCAACCACAATCGCAAATGCTGCTGGGGGCTGTCCTGCGTATGTGGGGCCATCAAGGCCACTAGATTGCACCGCCGGCGATCATGATCGCCTGTCCCGAGACAGATGCGCTGAGCGGAGAGCACAACCATGTCACCATTTCCGCGACTTCCTCAGGGCGGATCAACCGCCCCTGGGGGTTGTTCTTGGTCAACTCAGCCAGCGCGTCTTCGCGAGACCGACCGGTCTTCTCCATGATGTTGGCAACGGAATTATCGACGATGGCGGTGTCGACATATCCCGGACAGACCGCATTTACCGTCATGTTCGTCCTGGCATATTCCAGCGACAGCGATTTGGTCAGGCCGACCACCGCGTGTTTGGACGCCACATAGGGACCGATATATGCGCCGCCGCGCAGACCCGCTATCGAGGCTATATTGACGATGCGCGCATAGTCGGATCGCATCATCTCGC
>CBFHQE010000176.1:0-3848 GCA_965657935.1 Maricaulis sp.
TCGGGGTATCCCGACGCTGATGATCTTCAAGGACGGCCAGGTTGCCTCCACCAAGATTGGTGCCATGGCCAAGGGCAAGATCACGGAATGGGTCAAGGAAACGCTCGCTTAAACGCAACGCGCTTCAAAATGATTAGGGCCGCTCGATTGAGCGGCCCTTTTTCGTTCCGAATCCGGTTCAGCCAGGCGTCTTGTGTGGTGGGCATCCGCCCAGCGCCAAAGCCTCGCCGGCCAGGTAGAGAGAACCTCCGATCAGGATGCGCGGTGCCGGGCTTTCCTTGATGGCATCCTTGAGGGCCGGAATCAGACCGCCCGCCGGTTCTGCATGCAAACCGACCTCTTCGCACAGATGCACGACGTCATTGGCGTGCAGTGAGCCGCCGCGCCCGCCATTGAACTCAACCGCGATCAGTTTGCGCGCAAGGCCTGCAAACTGGGATGCCCATGCGCGCACATCCTTGTTTGGCGAAAAGCCCGCGATGATGATCAACGGCCGGTCTTCGCGTTCATCCATGTCGGCAAAGGCGTGCGCGAGCGCGATGGCCGCCGCTTCGTTGTGGCCGCCATCAAGCCAGAGCTCTGCCCGGGCCTTGTGGGCGATCTCTCCGAGCGGGCCTCCGGTAATGGATTGTAACCGCCCGGGCCATTTCGCCTGACCAACGCCTTTTGCTGCAGCGTCTTCAGGCCAGTTCAGGGCCGCTGCACAGGCTGCTGCCGTGCCGGCGTTGAGGACTTGGTGTGGCCCCAGCAAGCCAGGCGCCGGCAGGTCCCAGACCCTGTTTTCATCTTCATAAACAAGACGGCCGTGCTGGGCGTAGGCACGGAAGTCCTGACCCCAGATCAAGGTCGGAGATCCGACCTTGTTGGCTTCTTCAATCAAGGCCTCGCGAGCGTCGGCTTGCTGGTCGCCAATGATCATCGGCACGCCAAACTTGGCAATGCCGGCTTTTTCCCGCGCGATGGTCGCCAGTTCATCTCCCAGAAAATCCTGGTGGTCGAGGCTGACCGGCGTCACGACAGTCAATTCCGGCTTGGCGACGACATTGGTCGCGTCAAAACGTCCACCCAGACCAACTTCCAGGATCAGGCGGTCAGCCGGGTGCTCGCTGAACAGCAGGAAAGCGGCTGCGGTCGTGATTTCGAAGAATGTAATCGGTTCCCCGAAATTGGCGGCCTCGGCGCGCGCGAAGGCCTCGATCAGGGTGCGATCATCAACAGGCTTGCTGTTGAGCAGGATGCGTTCGTTGAAATTGACCAGGTGTGGCGAGGTGTAGATGTGCACCTTCTCGCCCTTGGCCCGCGCCATCTCCGCCAGGAAGGCACAGGTGGAGCCTTTGCCATTGGTGCCAGCGACATGAATGATCGGCGGCAGCTTGTCCTGCGGATTGTCGAGCGCCGTCAACAGGCGCTGGAGGCGGCCGAGTGAGAGATCGATTTTCTTCGGGTGCAGTCGCCCCAGGCGCTCGAGCGCATCATCTATCGCCTGACGGCGCGTGCTAATGGGAACCCTCCTCGCCGGACGCGGGGGCGGCGGGCACATGATCAGCAGCGGGTGGGGTCAGCGCGGCAGGCGCTGACGAACCGGGTCGTTTCAGCATCACGCGTAACATGCGCGAGAGTGTACCCGGAATATCCCGGCGATGCACGACCTTGTCGACCATTCCCTTTTCCAGCAGATACTCGGAACGCTGGAAGCCTTCGGGCAGTTTTTCGCGAATGGTCTGTTCGATCACCCGCGGGCCGGCAAAACCGATAAGGGCGCCTGGTTCGGCAAGGTGGACGTCGCCAAGCATGGCGTAGGAGGCGGTTACACCACCCGTCGTTGGATCCGTCAGGACCACGACATAGGGCAGGCGTTCTTCCTTGAGCATTTCAACGGCAATTGTCGTGCGCGGCATCTGCATCAGTGACAGCGCGCCTTCCTGCATGCGGGCACCACCGGCAGCCGTGAACACGACCAGCGGACAGCGACGTTTGATGGCTTCTTCAGCGGCCTTGATGAAGCTTTCCCCCGCGGCCATGCCGAGCGAGCCGCCCATGAAGGCAAAGTTCTGAACCAGAACCACGGTCTCGACACCGCCGATATCGCCAATGGCCAGTGCCATCGCATCATCCCGTCCGGTTTTCTTGCGGGCGCCGGCAATGCGTGAGGTGTAGGGCTTGTCGTCCTTGAATTTCAGCGGATCCTTGGGGACTTCCGGCGTATCCAGCTCGGTGAAATCACCGTCAAAGGTGAATTGAAAACGCCAGGCCGGTCCAATGCGCATGTGGTGCCCCGCCGGGGTCACAAACTGTCCGGCCTCCAGATCCTTGTGGAAGACCATCTCGTCCGAGATCGGGCATTTGACCCACAAATTGTCGGGCGTATCCCGCTTGGAGAAGATTTTCGACATCCCCGGAGGGGTAAGCTTGGACAACCAGTTCATTTCCGCGTCCCGATCTTTCATCGGCCTTCACTCACCGTTTTGCGCCATGGGTTGCAGCAGAGAGGGATTTCACCAGCTCCACGGCAGCCTCGACACCACCTTCATTCATGGCGTCGACGATGGCGGATCCAACCACCACAGCATCGGCGCGCTCGGCGATAGCCTTCGCCTGTTCAGGCGTGCGTACACCAAACCCGACTGCAACGGGTAAACCGCTGGCAGCCCTGACACGAGCAACAGCATCCCCGACCTCGGTAACAGCACCGGATCCGGCGCCTGTCACGCCCGTCGTAGAAACGTAATAAACAAAACCGGACGTGTTTTCGACCACTGTTCCCAGTCGATTATCGTCTGTGGTCGGCGTGGCCAGGCGAATGAGGGCGATACCATGCGCGTTGAGCGCCGTGCGCAGCTCTTCATCCTCTTCCGGCGGAATGTCGACACAGATCAGCCCATCCACCCCGGCCTTCTCGGCGCGGCGGGCGAAATTCTCGAAGCCCATATGGTGGATCGGATTGGCGTAACCCATCAGAACGATCGGTGTGGTGTCATTGGCTTCACGGAAGCTTGCCGCCTGGGCGAACACGCCCTGCAGCGTCATGCCAGCCTCCAGCGCGCGCAGCGCGGCGCCCTGGATGGAGGCGCCATCGGCCATCGGATCGGTAAAGGGCATGCCCAGCTCGATCACATCCGCACCGGCATCCGGCAGCGCATTGAGCAGGGCCTGGCTGTCGCCATCGCCCGCCATCATGTAGGCGACAAAACCGGGACGCCCATAGGCGTCGAGTTCATTGAAGCGTGTGGTGAGGCGGTTGGTCATTGGGGTGCACCTTCAATTGAGCATTCCATGGCCGATGCGCCATTCAACCATTCTGATTGGAATTGTATCTCGGATTCTTCTCGTGCCTGGAGATTGAACGCACGAGGTGCTTCCATCTCGATAGCAATATCTCCGAAGTTGAACACCAAGCACTGGACCGTGCCGACGACAGAATAGTCGTTGGTATTGATTAGCCGAATTCTGGTGATTGCCGGATCATGCTCTGCTGGTGAAATCTCGTAGGGATAGTGTGGGTCGAGAATTTTGTGGTCCTCGGCTCTAAAAAAAACAACCTCGCCCTGGACCCCAGCGGTCTCGAAGCGATTGCCGCGCGGGTCTGCGATAATCGGTGAGTCGCCTAATGCCAAACCGGTGATCATCACCATCGATGCCATGGCGGTCAGGGTGATTTTCAAAGCTCCACTCCCAGCATCTCCGCCACTTGCGGGACGTCCTTGTCGCCGCGGCCGCACATATTCATCAGGATGACACCGTCCGGGCCGAGTTCCTTGGCCAGGTCGCGGACGCGGGCGAGGGCGTGGGCAGGCTCCAGGGCCGGGATGATGCCTTCCAGCTTGGTGCACAGCTGGAACATTTCCAGC
>CBFHQE010000177.1:0-3836 GCA_965657935.1 Maricaulis sp.
TGTCGTGCGCTCCGGCGAACAGGCCTTTGCCTGGCGTAATCTGTGTCCACATGCCGGCCTGCCGTTAGGCATGCCGACCGGACGTGTGCTGGTGCATGAGGGGCAGAATATCGTCTGCCCCGTGCATGGTGCGAGTTTCGATGTGAAATCCGGCGCCTGCACTGGCGGACCCGCGGCCGGCGATGAACTGACCGCCGTGCCCGTTGATGTCGTCAATGGCGAGATAATCGTGCGCTAGTCTATTCGGTCGCAGCAATGGCCCCGGCGATTGCATCCGCCTCGCTGGCCAGCGGTCCGGTGATCTCCGCGACATTGGTGACGGTGCAGAAGGATCCATCCCGCTCGCGATCATAGATGACAGCATCAGTGGTGATGTCGAACACATTCCCGGCAGCGCGGAAGAAGCTTGCCGAAGCAGCGTCAGTGCGGGCGACGAGCGCTTCGTTCATCTCCACCAGTGTGAAGGCGTAATTGGCCTGGCGACCGCCCAGATTATAGGACACATAAACGATGGCTGCCGGTCCTCGCTCGAGCAGGGCCTGGCCATCCAGCAGCTGGGATGCGCGATCCGTCTCGTGAAAACAGGCTGTCGTCGTGGCCGGCGCTTCCGCGGTGTAGGGACCGGACGCTGCAACATCCTCGACCTCGGTCGGACGAACGGAGTCCTCTGCGCCCGAACAGGCAGCAAGCGCAAGGATGACAGGACTTACGAGCCAGATTTTCATTTCGGTTCACTCCGAATTTTCAGCTTGCGGACATATAGCGGTTCGCGATTTGCGGGTGAAATGAATGTTTTGTGTCGGGGTTACTCGGCGCAATAGTCTGTGCCTGGGCGAAGAAGCACCATATCTGTCACGCTCTGGTTTTCTGCCATGCCACCAAGTGAGACAAGGTGTACCGGGCCGCATGTGAGATCATTGTCCGGCGCCCACCGGATGACGCCTCTGATATCCATGACAGGAGTTGTCTTCCCGGGCGTTACGCGCCAGGGCAGACCTTCTTCAAGCGGGGTCATGCTCCTGCTCGTTACCTCGGTTTCCAAGGGTTGAGACGGTTCACCGTCGTAGCCAATTCCGTTGTAATTGTACGGATTCGTAGAGCCGCCAATGGTGATGAATTCGTCTCCCATCGGTTGCGACAGGACGGATAATGCTGCGCGATATCTGGGCAGGGCTGGATCCTGGGGGCCGGTCGTCCAGCTTATGTCCATGCCTGTCTCGTCTATCTGCCCGTACCAGCACTCTCTCGATAGTTCAAAGGTTCGACGCGCGCCCTCTATTGCCGGAGGGACGACTTGGGTGCCGCCGCAAATGAGCATGGTCTGATCAATGATCGCTCCCGCATGCCCGAACACAGCCGCCCCAGGGAAGGGTGTCGCTTCAAACCAGCGATCGTCCTCGACGTCATAGATCTGGATAAGGTCGACATTGTCCGTGTCGTGCCAGCCGCTGACGAGGTAGATGTAGCGATCCTGGTGCACCAGGGCGACAGTGTCATCGACCGGAACCGGGATGTCGGTGATATGGGTGTAGGTCTCGCTGGCCGGGTCGAAGCGCCAGACTTCCGGCGTCGAGCGCTCGGAATGATCCTCGGCTACCGTGTAGCCGCCGAAAATATAGATCTGTCCGCGCACGGTCACCGCGACGGATGCGAGGCGGCCAATCCCGTCAGGCAGGCCGTCGATCTCGCGGCATGTCCGGGCCGTGAGATTGCAGGCATAGGCATCCGCTGTGACATCGCGCCAGGTCTTGCCTTCGTGCAGGCCGGCAAAGGAATAGGCCATCATCTGGCCGTCCAGCTCCACACCCGCCACGGCGTTGTTGGTGACCGGCTCAGGCAGGCGCGCCCAGGCATCGTCCTGGATGGTCAGGGTGAGGGCAGTGAGGAGGGAGAGGATCACGCTTGCTACTCCGCGGCCGCTTCCAGCTTGGTCTCGAAGAAGATGGACAGCTCGGCAATCAGCGCCTGTTTGGCGATGGAGACAATTTCCGCGCCCGCTTGCGGCGTCGCCTGTGACGGGTCAGAGGCGATGCGACCGTCGGGGAAGGTTGCCCGGTAATCGGCTGCGTCGGTGAAGCGGCCATTCGGTGCGATTTTCGGGTCCATCTCTACCCGTTTGATGGCGTCGGGATAGGCGTATTGCGTCACCGAGACTTCCGAGGCGGTGGCATGCGCCCCTTCGCCGACCGGGAAGAGCTTCTTGCAGGTCGCCATGACGCCAGGCAATTCCCACCAGTTCTGCTGCGCCAGACGAATCGGACAGGGCACGTTATCGAGCGAGTAGTTCGCGTAGTGCTCGGCAAAGGCGGCATTGATCGTGGTGATGTTGCCGCCATGCCCGTTGAAGAAATAGATGCGGTCAAACCCGTGCCGGGCCAGCGAGGCGATCCAGTCATTCATGGCCGCGATCATGGTGGAGGGACGCAGCGTCATCGAGCCCGGAAAGGCCAGGTGATGCTGGGCAATGCCGACATTGAAGGTCGGGCCGACAAGGAAGCCGGATTCAGCACCGGCCTCCTGGGCAATGACTTCCGGACAGATCGCATCCGTGCCGACCAGCCCGTTGGGTCCATGCTGTTCGAACGAGCCGATGGGGATGATGATGCCCTTGCAGCGCTCGAGATAAGCTTCAACTTCCGGCCAGGTGGATGTGTTTAGCAACATGCGGATCTCCTCGTCTGGCGAGGAGAATGACGCCTATTCGCGGAAGTGCAAGGCCGAGCGATTGCGCACTTTCACGAGGAAGGCTTTCTGGCTGGCATCCCGGCTCTCCGCCGGCGTGGCCGCATCGAGCATCCTGTCCAGATCGCGCAAGGCATCGGCCCCTGCGCTCTTGCCGACCAGATCAATCATCTTGTTGATCACCGAGTCGGGATTGGCAATGTCGGCATGGATCCAGAAGGCCTGGGCGACCATTTCCTCACCGGTATTCCGGGAGATTTCGAAGCGTTCACCGAGGATGGCGGCCAGCTGTTCACGTTTGTCTGAGGGTACATCGCTCGCTTCCAGCATATAGCCCGCCAGAATAACCGCGGCGGCTTCGCGCGGGTCTTCAAGGACATCGATAGCCTTTTTGCCGGTTTTGCTCTTGAAGCGCATTTTACGGGGCAGGTTGGCGGCTTCACCTGCCAGGTCGGCCAGCTCCTGGGCGCCTCGAGCGGCCGCATTGATGCGGTAGATCCAGAAACTTGCCGCAGCAAGAAGTCCGATGATTCCAAGAATGATATGCATGATGCCTGCCCCCCTAGCGTCGCGAAGATGGCGCACTCTAAGCGTGTGTGCAAGCGGGTAAGATAGAGGCCGGCGCTCAAGCGCGCCGGCACTCCGCACGATAATAAAAGGCCGCCCCGAGCGCCAAAAGCGCCGAGAGCAAAAGTATGATCTGCATTGTTGAGCCTCCCCGGCCCCCCGGTACGAATCAGTATCGGGTCGGCGTTAGAATCGCGCTCAAGTCCAAACCAAAGGTAAAATCCGGCCGAAAGTGTCACGGGTTCGTGACTGGCTCGTCTTCGTATTTCCGGTGCAAATACGCGGAAGGGAACAAAACGGGGTATGCGATGAAGCCTATATTTTTGTTGAGTGCGGCATCACTCATGCTGGCAGCGTGCGCGGAGGCGCCCCAGACACGCTGGGACACCATTATGCAAGCGGTTGATGATGACCAGCGACCGGAAGAGGATCGTGTGCTCGACGCCAATCGCCATCCGGCTGAAGTGCTGGACTTTGCGGGCGTGGAGCGAGGCTGGGCCGTAGCGGACATTGTGCCGGGCGGCGGCTATTATTCCCGTGTTCTGTCAACCGCTGTCGGTGACATGGGTCGGGTTTATTCCTTCAAT
>CBFHQE010000178.1:0-3736 GCA_965657935.1 Maricaulis sp.
CTGCGCAAGCAGATGGATGATCTCCTGATTGAAGCGCGCAACCAGATCGCCACCGAAGGCTAGAGCTCCAGCTCGATCTGATCTGTATCCCTGGCGGGGACGGCGCTGCATATCAGCGCCATATCCTCGCCCGGGTCTGAGGCCGGTGGGGTCGTGTAGACCACCTTGCCGGCCTTCAGCCGTGTCGCACAGCTGCCACAGCTGCCGGAGCGACAGGCAAAGGGCGGCGTCAGGCCATGTGCCTCTGCCAGGTCCAGCAGGCTGCCGTCTTCCGGCGTCCAGCGCTGTTCAAAACCTGATTGTCCAAATTTCACTAGCGCTTCGCTCGCGGTCTCGACCTCAACGGGCGGGCTGCCGACATCTGGTGTGCGCGTCAGCGCAGAGGGCCCAAAGGCTTCGGCGTGGATACGCCCGTCATTGATGCCCAGTTCTCTCAACGCGTCATACATCGCTTGCATGAAGCCAGCCGGCCCACACACATAGACATCATAATCTGCCAGCGGCAGGGCGCGCTGGAGCAGGGGGGCGTCAATTCGGCCAGCGATTTCATTGGCCGCAGCGCTTGAGCTTGTTACCGGTATATAGCGGAATGCGCCCTCGGATCCTGCTGACAGGTCGTTGAAGACACGCGCAAAAGCACGTTCGTTCGAGGTGTTCACGGCGTGAAAAACCGTAACCGACCGCGGCTTGCGCAGGCGAAAGGCCTCGATCGCTATATGTCGCGCCATGGCGATAATCGGCGTTACGCCGACACCGCCGGCCAGCAGGATCACCGGACGGGGGCTTTCATCATCGAACACAAAACTGCCACGCGGCGCGCGGGCTTCCAGCACGGACCCGGTTTTCAGGTGATCATGCAGCCAGTTGGAGACGACACCGCCCGGTTCGCGTTTGACCGAGATGCGGTAGAGCGGATCCGCCGGAGCCGAGGAGCGTGTGTAGGTCCGGATGACGGGCTCGCCATTGGCGGCGGCGGGAACCCGAATCGGCAGGAACTGGCCGGCCTGGTGGGCGGGCAGGGCGGTCTTGTCCCTGGGGCGGAGATAGATGGACCGGATCGATGCTGTCTCGTCTTCTGTGCGTACGACTTCGAATGCTCGCCATTCCTCGCGACGACGTTCGGCGGCCTGACGCTCTTGGGCCTCCTGCCAGCTTCCGGTCAATGCAGAATTGGGGGAGGCTTCGGTCAGCTTGAACCGGAGTGGTGAAAGAGACGCAATACGGATCCGCTTCTCGGTCACGAAACGCCAACCGCGCTGGGCGCCGTCGAAGTATTGTAGAGCTCCGTCGCCTTCCTTCATGATTGTGACGCGTCCCGTCAGAAACAGCATGTCACCGCTCTCGAAGTCGATGAAGACCAGTCCAGCCTTGGGGTTCAGGAGAAAATTCCCCATCGTGTTGAAGTGATTATTCCCCGCATAGTCCGGGATCGTCAGCACATCACCGTCGACTTTCACGAATCCCGGGCGACCGCCCCGGTGTGAGACATCCACGCCTTCGATGGCCGTATTCGCCCGGGTTGGTACAAAGCTGGAGACGAAAAATGTGTCGGCCTTGGCGATCAGGTCGCGGTCCGTTTCACTCAACCCCTTCGCGTACTGAGCCGGCGGCTGTGTATCCGCGTCTCCGAGCACAAATTCGTGCTCGCGGCTCTGGATGTATTGCGGGCAATTTCCGAAGGACTGGTCGACAGCGATTTCGATTGTGCCGCCGGAGGCGTTGATAACCCTCCCGTTCACCCGGTTGCGGCGGCGGGTCGGCAGCTCGATCCCGAGCATGCCCAGAGGTTGGTGATCGCGAAGGCCGCCCGCAACAGGATCGTCCGGGTGAGGCCGGGCATTCAGACACAGCGTGTGCTCGCTGGGGGAGGTCAGAAAGCCCGGCTCACCGAACAGTATTGACGCCCAGGGGCGTTCATCCTCATCGACAGCGCCGACGACCACAAAGGGCAATTGCCCGTAGAAGTCGCGATGCTGTTTGGGCAAAAAAGGGCGGATAACACGGCGACCGAAACGCTCCATATCGTCCCGTTTCCCCGCACGAGCCTGCATTTCCTGCTCTCCTGCGTGGAAGGGAGAACTCTCCAGAATCCAGCCATCATGTGTCATCGCGTTTTCCTTGATCGTCCGTGTTTTCAGGCGGCCAGGCCGACTTTGGTGTCAGTCATGGGCTTGAAGCCTGGCAGGCCTTCGACGTTTTCCAGCAGGCGCAGGATATTGGGATAGGGCGCGAGCGAGATATCACCCTCAGGCGCTTTTGCCGTGTAGGAGTAGATGGCGATATCGGCGATTGTCGGTGCATCCCCGACCAGCCACTGGCGGCCGTGCAGGTGTTCCTCCAGGCGGTCGAAAACGCGCTCTGCGACGGCTTTTGCGCGGTCCTTGTCCAATGGTGCACCGAAGACATTGACCAGGCGGGCGGCGGCGGGACCAAAGGCGATATCGCCAGCGGCCAGCGACAGGAAACGCTGGATCTCGGCTTCGCGCAAAGCGTCCTTGCCATACCATTCCGGCGCGTATTTGCGGGCCAGATAGATGAGGATGGCATTGCTGTCGGACAGCACGATATCGCCGTCTTCGATCGTGGGGACCTGGCCGAACGGGTTCAGTTCCAGGAAGGCCGGTTTTTTGTGCTCGCCACTGGCGAGATCGATATCGATCAGCTCTGCATTGATGCCGGCGAGGCTGGCGAACAGCTCAACCCGGTGCGCGTGACCGGAAAGCGGGTGGCGGTGAATGCGAATGGCGTTGGACATGGTTCTCTTCTCTTCTGAAGCCGGTGTTCCGGCGTGTTCGCAAGAGATAGGACATCTTCGATTTGACATTAATAGGCAAAATAGGGGAATAATTATCATCGAATCGAGGATAAATAATGGATACGATTTCCGCCATTCGGACGTTTGTCAGTGTCGCTGATGCGGGATCCTTCACCGGTGGCGCCAAGGCGCTGCGCCTGACGCCGCAACTGGCCTCCAAATATGTGCGCCAGCTGGAAGAGCGCCTCGGCACGCAATTGCTGGCGCGTACGACGCGCCAGGTGTCTCTGACAGAAACCGGGCAGGCCTATCTGGGTCAGGCGCGGAATCTGATCGACCAGTTCGATGCGTTGGAAGGTCTCGTGAAGGATGAACAGGCTGCGCTATCCGGACAAATTCGCATGACCGCGCCAACCGGTTATGGCCTTGTAATGGTAACACCAGCTATCGCGGCTTTTCAGGATGATCATCCCGGCATCGAGATCGAGCTGATGTTGACCGACCGGCGGGTTTCACTGATCGAGGAGGGGCTGGACCTGGCGGTGCGTGTCGGAGCGGCCCAGGACTCCAGTCTGACCATGCGCAAGCTGGTGGAAATGCCCTATGTGGCCTGTGCCTCGCCGGATTATCTGGCGCGTTTCGGCGAACCCAAACATCCGCGTGCACTCAAGACCCATAACTGCCTGGTCAATACCGGGCTGGTCGAGCCGGGTGTCTGGCGCTTTCAGGAAGACGGCAAGCCCCTGCCGGTCAAGGTCTCTGGCAGTTTGCGTTTCAATCAGCCAAGGGCCATTGCCGAACTGGTCCGGATGGGGCGTGGCGTGTCGCTGCTGCCCTGGTACACAATCCGTGACGATCTGGAAGCGGGTCAGGTCGTACCGATCCTGGAGCCTTATGCGCCCACTCCAAGCGCCGCTTATGCGCTCTACCCGACACGCCGCTTCCTGCCGCCGCGGGTCAAGGCACTGATCGATCATCTCG
>CBFHQE010000179.1:0-3734 GCA_965657935.1 Maricaulis sp.
CAAAGAAAAACCGCCGCAGCCCCCAGGCTGCGGCGGTTTTCTATTCGGATGACAAGGCCGCTAGCGGATCCGCTCGACCCGGATGATGCGGGAAATTTCATTGATACGCAGCTGATACCCGCCGACGGCACCTTCGCGCACAGTCGCCGTATAGTCTCTGCTGCGGCGCAAACGTCCGGCGACGCGCTGGTTGTCCGCTGAGATCTGACGCCAGACCTGACCGTTTGCCAATGTCACCTCGAGCCGCTCATACGGCACAACCTCGAAGGCCACGATCGCACTCTCAACGCGCTCGGCTTCACGTTGCTCGGCCTGCACAGATCGGCGATTCGTGCGCCGGGCATTGACCTGCTCTGAACCCAGCCCTTCGGCAGACGCTGCGGGGGCCTGGCTCTGTGTTGTTGTCGTCGAGACTTCCGGCGCGTCATCATCATCGCGACCGCCGAATGGCAGGCTCGGCAAACGGAAACCGCGACGTCGCCGCTCGGGCGCAGTCGTTTCAGGGGTTTCGATCATCGTCTCTTCTGCTGGATCAACGCGCAACGCCTCTTCAAGACAGGCGATCCGGGCTTCAGCCGTTGCCGCTGTGCGACACCGGGCAATTGCGTCTTCCTGGGCATAAGCAGCGCTGACAGGAACAAGCGCGCTGGTCACGAGAATGGCAGCAAGACCGCCGGTTGATACTGCCCAGTCACGAATAGGCATACACACCTCCCAACTCAATGTTGGCAACACTGTCCGCCACCGCGTCGGGAGGTGCAAGAGTTCAAATGCGATTGCCTGTCTTTAGTTGACCTTTCGGTCTTCCATCGCGGCGACATAGCGTGCGATTTCGACCAATTCGGCAAACTCCGAGCGGTAACCGAACTCATCCTCGAGAGGCTCTCCGGCGATGCCGCTCAGCACCGCGTCGAAATCATACCCGCCCCTCAGATACGGGTCCCCGCGCAGCAATTGCGCAAAGCCGGCGACTTGCGCAGAAAACCGGGCTTCAGAGGATGCTCGCGAGAGGCGGCTGACCGCATCTTCCGGAGTAATCGAACGCTGTATCAACGTGCTCTCGTTGTCGCCCGGCAATTTGTAACGAATGCGAAGATGAGCGAACTCCGCCGCGACATCATGAGCCGTTGCGCTCTGCCCGCCATATCGCAGCGGCTCTGTCAGCACGCCTTCGCTGCCGGGGGCAGCGATTTCATAAATCGCGGTCACGGAATGGCCAGATCCAACCTCGCCGGCATCGACCGCATCATTGTTGAAATCGGCCCGGTCGAGCATCCGTGTTTCATAACCAATCAGGCGATATTCGGCGACTTGAGCGGGGTTGAATTCAAGCTGGATCTTGACGTCGTTGGCGATGGGAAAGAGCGAGCCGAAGGTCTCCTCGACCAGCATCCGACGGGCTTCCTGACGGCTGTCGATATAGGCGGCAACACCATTACCAGCCTGCGCAATCGTCTGCATCATCTGGTCGTTGTAATTGCCCCGGCCAAAGCCCATCACCGAGAGATAGATACCGCTTTCCCGCTTGCGCGCGACAAAATCCTCAAGCCGTTCATCCTGGGTCACGCCAACATTGAAATCGCCATCGGTGAGCAGCATCACCCGGTTGACGGCCTCCGGGTCGAAACTCTCTTCGGCCAGGCTATAGGCGAGCGATAGACCTGCACCGCCGGCTGTCGACCCACCCGCCCGCAAACGGTCGAGCGCTTCATGGATTTGGCGTGCGTCTCGGGCCTGGGTCGGTTCCAGTACAGCGCCAGCGGCACCGGCGTAAACAACGATGGAGACCGTATCGTCTTCATCGAGCTCATCGACCAGCATGTGCATGGCCTGCAGAGCCAGCGGAAGCTTGTCAGGCGCATTCATCGAACCAGAGACATCAATGAGGAATACCAGATTGGCGCGAGGGCGTTCCGTCGGCACCAGGTCATAGCCCTGCACACCAATATGCAGGAGTTGCGTATCCTCGTTCCAGGGCGTCGGCATCACTTGCACAGATGTCGAAAATGGTGCCGCCGCGTCGTCCGGCAAAGCGTATTCATAGTCGAAATAATTCACCATTTCCTCGATGCGCACCGCATCGGTCGGTGGCAGCTCGCAGTCGTGAAGGTGGTTGCGCACGACGGCATAACTCGCCGTGTCGACATCAATCGAGAAGGTCGAAACCGGATCCTCGGTGGTGACCATGACCGGATTGGCCGGAACATCCTCGAACCGGTCGCGGTTGGGGACCGGTTGCGGCGACGGGGCAGCAAAATGCGCGACCAGCCCAGCACTGTCCGCCGCAGCGCGCTGTACCTGCATCGGCGGTGGCGGCGATGGAGGCGGTGGAGGCGGTGGAGGTGGTGCGGCAAGCGCTTCGGTCTGCGGCTGATTTCGGGTGCGCGCGCCGGTTACGGTAACCCTGTCCTCCCGGGTTTGCACGACGCCTCGCGGCAAACACACCTGCGGGATCGCACGATCATATTCTCTCGCTTCCTGAGCGGCCGCACCGGGTGTTTCAACCACCCCCATGACGCCGATCAACGCAATCGCGGCGGCGCTCATCATCAGTTTTTCAGTCATTCGCTTCCCCTTCCTGTCCTCGCGACAAAAAGGGATGCGCCCGCTTCAAAGCCATGCCTTGGCTGAAACGGGGCAATCTCGGGGCATTTTGTTCATCAAGCAGGCCGGATTGGGTCGTCAGGCCAATTCAGGCTCGTGTCCAAGCTCGGTGACCAGACCCGTGATTTTCGCGATCACCACGTCCAGTTTCGCAGCATCCGTAGAGCGCACGACCAGCTGGGTTCCACGCCGCAACTTGCCATCTTGAAGCTCCAGGAAATAGGGATAGCTGCCAATTGAAACGTCGGGATATTCGCCCTGCAGCTCGCCGAGCTGAACAGCGATATCGCCCTCACGCAGCCCCTCTGCCTTGACCGAACGTGACCGGGTCACAGCCCCGCCCTCGATCCGGTGAGCGATGTCTTCGAGCATGCCGCGCGCGATCTTGGGAACGCCAGCCAGCGTAAAGACATTGCCGGTCTGAAAACCCGGAGCGCCCGTAACAGGGTTTTCAATCAGCGTGGCACCATCCGGGATACGCGCCATGCGCTTTCGGGTCTCTGTCAGCGGCGTGCCGGTCTTCTCATACCAGTGTTCGATGATCGCCAGTGCGTCCGCCCGTATGTCGATGCCGACACCAAAAGCCCTGGCAATACTGTCCGCCGTGATGTCGTCATGGGTCGGACCAATGCCGCCGGTGGTGAACAGATAATCGACCTTGGCACGCAGGGCGTTCACCGCCTCGACGATCTCGTCCTCGATATCGGGCACCACGCGACATTCGACAACATCCACCCCCAGCGGCGCGAGAAACTGGGCGACCTGCTGAAGGTTCTTGTCCTGGGTACGACCGGAGAGAACTTCGTCGCCGATCAGCAAAACAGCTGCTGTTACTTGTTTCATCTCACCCATATCCAATCACCTGTGACTCGGTTCTATTGGGGTATATGAGCCCGCCAGAGGATTGTCCAAGCCATGAAATTCCAAACGCCGCTCATCGAGGGTCGCCTGGTCAAGCGCTACAAGCGTTTCTTCGCTGATGTTGAACTGGCCGACGGAGAGATCGTTACGGCCCACTGTCCCAATACCGGCGCCATGGCTGGCATCAAGGACCCGGGGCTGCGTGTGTGGATCGAGCCCAGCAACAACCCGAAACGCAAACTCAAATTCACCTGGGAAATGGTCGAAGT
>CBFHQE010000180.1:0-3722 GCA_965657935.1 Maricaulis sp.
CTCGCTATTTCTACCAGTTCCCAGCCGCGCCGGCCCCAGGCCCGGAGCGCTCGCACGTGGCCTTGAATGAGTTCCTGAGCAGCGTCGTTTCGTCGGTCGTCCCTGACATCCAACGCGCCGAACTCCGGGGGCATCGGTTCATCTTCGATTGGCGCGCAAATGCGGGGATCAGGGGCTCGTTCAGCGATCTCCGGAAGGCTGAAGCTCTTCGGTATAACCGAGCAGCTCGCGCACAGACACGCGGCGAGTACCATCAGAAGGTTCTTCATCGGGATCTTCCTCCGACATGGCCCTGAGGGCCGTTTCATAAGTTTGGATGATGTTGTCCATTCGGACGCTGCAGCGATCTCGCTCATCGGTCAGAGCTTCGATGCTCACGGTGTTCTCTTCGGCCCGGAACTTCTCAGCCGCATCGATGGTGTCAGAGGCTGTCCGTCGTCAGAACATTTGGCACAGATACGATCGTAGATTAGCGGAGCACTGGCCTCGTTTGATTGGTTGATATTAGGCGGCGAGCTTGCGGTGTTGCAAGCGACGATGTTCAATGGTTTTTCGCTTGATCCTTTTTCTGCGTTTAATGATTGCAGAAGCCCTACCGAAGTAGGCGTCTGCGGGCGTCACATTGTTCAGGCTCTCGTGGTAGCGTTGGTGATTGTAGTGTTCTACGAACGCTTTGATCCGGGCCTCAAGATCACCGGGCAAGAAGTAATTTTCCAGTAGAACGCGGTTCTTGAGGGTCTTATGCCAGCGCTCGATCTTGCCTTGTGTTTGAGGATGGAACGCAGCGCCGCGAACATGGCTCATCGCTTTCGCCTCGATGTAGTCTGCCAGCTCGCTCGCGATGTAGCTCGGGCCGTTGTCGCTGAGCAGACGCGGTTTGTGCATCACCCTTGCCTGGTCACAGCCTGAAGCCGCGAGCGCCATATCCAGCGTATCGGTGACGTCCTCGGCGCGCATGCTCGAACACAGCTTCCAGGCAATGATCTTGAAGTAGGTGAAGTCCGTCTGCCACATCTCGTTCACCCGGGTCGTCTGGGTATGGAAACGATCCGCTGCCTTGATCACCACATAGGCCGGGCTGGTAATCAGATCATGAGCCTTCAACAGACGGTAAACCGTAGCCTCAGACACGAAGTAGCGCCTCTCGTCGGTGAACCGCACAGCCAGCTCGCGTGGGCTGAGATCAGACTGCTCCAGCGCCAGTTCGATGATCTGGTCGTTGATGTATGGCGGGATACGGTTCCACACACGTCCCGGTGCCGATGGCCGGTCCTCCAACGCTTCAGGTCCGCCGTCCAGATACCGGTCATACCAACGGTAAAAAGTCCGGCGGGCTATGCCCAGCTTGTCGAGCGTGACCTTGGCAGGTAAGTGGGATTGCTCGACGATCCTGATGACCTCAAGCTTCTCAGCGGCAGGATATCTCATGCGCTTTCGTCCCCATCCGCGAGAATGCTTTTTTTGAGCAGACGGTTCTCCAAGGTCAGATCGGCTACGCATTCTTTCAAGTCACGCGCCTGATGGCGCAGGTCTTTGACCTCATCGCAGGTCGCTGCGCGCGCCGTGTCTCCCGCTAACCGGCGCTTACCAGCCTCCATGAACTCTTTGGACCAAGTATAATAAAGGCTCTGGGCGATCCCTTCCTTGCGGCAAAGCTCGGCGATGCTGTCATCACCGCGCAGACCTTCCAGAACAATGCGGATCTTGTCTTCAGCCGAAAAGTGGCGCCGCGTCGCTCGGCGGATGTCCTTTACCAAACGATCTACAGGCTTCTTGGACTTCGTGGATTTGGGGCTCATCTGCATTCCTTCGTCATTACGACGAGACCCAAATCCTCCTAAAATCACAACCCCTATTCTGTGCCATAGGTGCTGACGGGGAACATTACGGACCGCATTGCGATGATGCGAACCCGATCCATCCGGGTCCACACCGATCGTTCCCACCAGTCGGCCCAGCTCGTCATAACGATAGTACTCGCTGTCATCATAGGCCGTACGCGGACCGTTGGACTGAATGAGGCGGCCAAAATCGTCGTAGCTCAATGTCATGGCGACGCTGTGCGAGCCGTCCCCGCGACGCTCGGTTAGCGTGACCGGTTGCAGGTTATTGGCGACGCCGGTTGAGCCATAACCGATGATAGCAACAGCTTCATCCGTGCTGTTCGCGCAGGACGATCCTGCCTGACAGGAAGACGTCTGCGTCGGTAGCGTGATCGCATTCGGGCCAGCGGTAATGCTGCCACCAACGCTCTGACGATAATAGGGTGTATGGCTGGCATAGGTATATCGCGTCTGCGGGCGAGCCGCGCCCGCACTTGGCGCAGGAGCCGTCACGGTCAGAACGCCACCATGAGTGGAATTGTAAGTGTAGTCTGTGTCATTGCCAGCGGCGTCGGTCGTCGAATTCGGGCGGTTGCAGGTGACCACGTTCGAACACGTTGAGGGATAGCTTGCGCTGGTCACGATATCCGCCAGACCGGAACCGGATTGAGCGACCTGGCGCACCTCGGTGACATTGCCGCGACTATTATAGCTGTATTGGGAATATTCGCCCAGCGGCGCCGTCACCCGATGGATCAGATCGTCAGAATTGTAGGTATAGGTCGTGCGGTTGCCGAGTTCATCCTCAACAGCGGTAACCAGGCCGCTACTGATGTCGGATTCAATCGTCGTGACGATGCTGCCCGGCGCCGTCACAGTCGTCGTTCGCGTCCCAGACGAATCCGCGCGGCTATAGCTCGTGGTCAGGCTGCCCACGGTGTGGGAGGTCACCTCGTCCGATCCGTTATAGACCACGCTCACGAGATTGCTGGTCTCACCGGGTGGCTGGACCCCCATCAACTGGCCATACGCATAACGGTCGATGACCGTCGTTCGATTGAGGTTGTCCTGATAGCTAATATCGCTGTCAAAGCCGGTGATGTTCAGCTCAGGCCAGTCCTGCGTCGTCGTACAGCTGTTGGACAGAGGCGCGCAATACTCAACCGTGTTGTTGATCGCCCGCACGCGGGTCAAACGCGCCCAGGCCCGGTAAGCTGGAAGATTGCTCCCCATCGTCGCAGCTGCGTACTCAAAATGCAGCTGATACCCCAGATTATTCGTGACGGACTGCAGACGGTAGTACGGCCCGAATTGGGTCGTTGTACCGCCCCCACCACGACGCCCTCCGCCGCTCTGGACCTCGTAATAGTCATTTATGAAATGGAACTCTGTTTCGACCCCGCTTGGTGTCGTGATGGTTTCAATATGAGCGAGATCGAAACCGTAGGCCGGCTTGGCGTTGGGGGATAGATCCCGGAATTTCACCACCGTTCCGTCACCCAGCGTATAGGTCCACACGTCCAGACTTGCATTGTAGGTGAGCTGGCTGCCGCTGGGCCGGTCCGGCGTCCAGCTTGATCCGGATCCAGAGAAGATTTCCACGCTGCCCGCGACGGACACCAACACCTGAGAAGCACTGATGGAGTCGATCCCGCCCATCAGATTATGACGCCAATTGTCGCCGCTGAAAGTCGCTGACCAGTGCAATCCGCCCTGGCTTGGATTACCGATTGTGACCCCAGGAGATTGAGCGGTGAACGTGCCAGACACCGCATCAACACCGCTGCCCATCAAGGCCGGGTCCTGCGGCGGAATAAAGCCGCCAATTTCGGCTGGATTCGGACTTTGCGCGAACGCAGAAGCACTCAACATTACGGACGCAAGAGAGGCTGCAACGCT
>CBFHQE010000181.1:0-3698 GCA_965657935.1 Maricaulis sp.
TCACCGACTATCTGATCGTCAGTCCCAGTCTCTGGTATGACAACGGTGAGGTTTTCAACCTGGTCGATGACGCGGACCTTGCCGTCGGCCACCCTCGTCAACTCTTCATGAGTGTTGGTGAACTGGAGGAACGCCCGGGCATTGCGCGACCCATGGTCAGTGACATGCTCTCCATGGCCGCCCGCCTGAACGACCGCCCTGCACGGGACACCGAAATCCGCACTGAAGTACTGGAAAACCAGACCCATGCCAGCGTTTTCCCGCTGGCGCTGAGCAATGGTCTGCGTTTCCTGTTTCCGGCAGAAGATTAAACGAGTTCGCCGCGCGAGATCAGAACCGCATCGCCGCCGATCATGGCGTCGGTGAGCTGACCGTTTTCAAGCTTCAGCACCAGGCGCAACAGGCTGGGACGGCCCATCTCGATACCCTGGTAGACAGAAAGCGCTGTCTCGCCATCCGGCAAACCGCCCCGCTCGGCCAGCAAGCCCATGAATGCCGCCGCCGCGCCGCCTGTGGCCGGGTCTTCCATAATGCCGAGATGCGGGGCGAACATGCGCACGCGCCAGTCTTGGGTGTGCTCGGTCGAGGAGGCCTTGGCGACCAGATAGGCCTGGATGGGCTTCTCACCGCCAAACACAGCCTCGAAGGCGGTGAGGTTTAGCTGGATACGCCCCAGATCATCGGCATATCGCACGGGAATGATGCCGATCGGGACACCTGCTGACCAGACGCCCATTTCCAGCGGGGTGTTGAGGAAGCAATCCGGCTCGATACCGAAAGCCTCGGACAGGCGCTCCGGCGTCGGGATATCCCCCACCCGTTCGGGCAAGCGCGGCAGGAAAAAGCGCGCAGAGCCGTGGGTCGGCGAATTGATCCGGGCATCCGCTGTGATATCGCCGATCGTCTCCTCCAGCACATAGCGTTTGCGTGTGCCAGGCTCACCGCCCGCCTTGAGCGCCAGGGCAATGGCCGAACCCACAGTGGGGTGACCCGCAAACGGCAGCTCTTCCTTGGGTGTATAGATACGCACACCCCAGTCCGCATCCCGGCCCCGCGGCTCGGTGATAAAGACCGTTTCGGAGAGGTTGAACTCGGCCGCGATAGCCTGCATCGCCGCGTCATCCAGGTCATCGGCTTCATAGACCACCGCCAGCGGATTGCCCGCCATCGGGGTATCGGTGAAGACGTCAAAAGTTTCACAACGATGGGACATCGGAAAACCTCGTGCAGATGCGCTGGAGTGGTGGACTATGTCGGACTAGTCGGCCAGTTCTTCAAGGTCCTCATCTGTCAACGCGCCATCGACGCGCCAACCATAGCCATCGCCCTGAGCCAGGGTATCGGCGATCCAGGGCAGGGCGGCGGTCAGGTTTTCTTCCAGCGTCCAGGGCGGGTTGATGATGACAACGCCGGCCCCCGCCAGTTTACCCTCGCTCGCCAGGTCACGGATCCATATATCCGCCCGCAGGATCTTTTCCGGTGCCAGCTGTTTTTCCGAGATCAGCCATTCAGCCAGGCCGTTATCGAACCGGTCGGCAGCCCAGAGATTCTTGAGTGAGCGCCAGAACACGAAGGTGCCGGTCGGCCATTTATCCAGTGCCGCCATGACCGCCTCGGCCATATGGGCCAGCTCATCGCGGTCCTCGAACGGCGGGTCGATCAGGACCAGGCCGCGTTTTTCCGGCGGCGGGACCAGGGATTTCAGGGCCTTGTAGCCATCACGCTGCTCGACTTTGACCCGGCTGTCGCGCTTGTATCGCTGATCCAGCGTCTCGCAGTCCTGGGGGTGCAGCTCGCACAGATGCAGACGGTCCGTCTCGCGCATCAGTCGTGTCGCGATTTCCGGAGAGCCGGGGTAATGGCGCAGCGTGTCAGCTTCATTCATCTCCCGGACGATGGCGAGATAGGGCGCGAGCAGGCCCGCCACCTCGTCCGGCAGATTGGCATTGATCAGGCGGCCGATACCCTCCTTCCATTCCGGAGAGCGCTCGGCCTCGTCACCGGCGAGGTCATACCCGCCGATCCCGGAATGGGTATCGATATAACGATAGGGTTTGGGCTTGGCGTTCAGGTGTTCGAAACACTGAGCCAGGACAAGATGTTTGAGAATGTCGGCAAAATTGCCGGCATGAAAAGCGTGGCGATAATTCATGGCGGCGCTATAGCCTATTCGCCGAAGCGCCGAAAGCCTGCGACCTCGCCAATCTTTCTGTGATTTAACCTGCCTCACGCAAATGTCGGTCGTGCGGCACCGCGCCCCTCCCCTAAACCGTTCGAAAACCTGGAGAGACCGACATGATCCGTATGCCCACCCTGCTGGCAGCAGCAGCCGCCGTAGTCGCATTGGCCGCGCCGACCGTGGCCCAGGAAGCCTTCATCCCTGAAGGCCAGGAAAACTTTCACGACAGCTTCCGCGCCTCACCCGCCATACGTGCCGGCGATTTCATCTTCATTTCCGGTGTTGTCGGCTATATCCGCACTGAAAAGGAACGCACACCGGAAGCCTATGAAACGGCCATCCGTGACACGTTCCAACGCATCGAAACCCTGCTCAATACCGCCGACAGCAGCTGGTCCGATGTTGTCGAGATGACCACTTTTCATGTCGACATGCGCGAGCATCAGGAAATCTTCCGGTCCGTCCGCGAGGAATTTGTCACAGAAGAACCCTACCCGGCCTGGACCGGTATTGGCGTCGACGCGCTTTGGGCGGACCCGCTTTTCGTGGAAGTCCGCGTCACGGCGTATGTCGGTGAATAGGCGATAACACCAAGTTCACTTTGCCGGACCGCACACCTGCCCTAGACTCATGCCAAACCTTGGGGAGGTCCAAAATGATCCGTCTTATCGCCGCCGCCTTCAGCGCGGCCTGCCTGTCCTTTGCCGCACAGGCCCAGGACGCCAGCGCTTCTGAGCCTCGCACCTATGAGAGCCGTGGCCAGGTCAATATTGGCGGAGAGAGAATTCGCTACAGCGTCACGGCTGGCGAGACCTATTTGGAAGACAATGAAGGCAATCCGGTCGCCTCCATTTTCTCCACCGCCTATATCGCGGACGGCATGACCGACCCGCGGACCCGCCCGGTCGCCTTCGTTTTCAATGGTGGTCCGGGTTCCGCCAGCCTGTGGCTGCACATGGGCGTTTTCGGCCCGCAGCGCCTGGCCCTGCCTGATGCGATGGATGATGGCGCTGCGCCCTTTGACATCGTCGAGAACGTGCATTCCATCCTCGATGTGGCGGATCTGGTGTTTGTCGACCCGGTCGGAACGGGCTGGAGTCGGACACTGGGCGAAGGCCAGACCAGCGATTACTGGGGCGTCACCGAGGATGCCGAGAGCCTGGCGACCTTCATCCGCCAGTGGCTGGCCGACCATCAGCGCTGGAATTCCCCGAAATACCTGTTGGGCGAGAGTTATGGCACGCTGCGCATTGGCGCCCTCCTGAACGAGCTGGAGGGCGGTTATACCGATGTTGCCATCAATGGCGTGGCCCTGATCTCCACCGTCGTGGATTTTCGTTATGACGACACCTCGCCGGGCAATGATGTCGGTTATGTCGGCCTGATGCCGGGTTTTGCCGCGACGGCCTGGTATCACGGCAAGGTCGATCAGAGCCGCTGGAATGGTGACCTGGAGGCTTTCCTGGCTGATGCCCGTGAATTTGCCATAGAGGAATATATGCCAGCCCTCTTGCACGGT
>CBFHQE010000182.1:0-3612 GCA_965657935.1 Maricaulis sp.
AGGTGGCCGCCCGTGACATGCTCGATCAGCGCGCCCATGGCCGTCGTTTCCGGCGGTGGCGCCAGCGTCTGGCCAAGGCGTTCGGCGGCGGCGAAACGGCCGGCCATCAAGCCCATGGCAGCACTTTCCACATATCCTTCAACGCCGATCAGCTGGCCGGCAAAACGCAGCCGCGGCTGTGACTTCAACCGCAATTGCTTGTCCAGCAGGCGCGGGGAATTCATGAATGTGTTGCGGTGAATGCCACCCAGACGGGCGAATTGCGCATCTTCCAGACCCGGGATCATGCGGAAGACCTCGGTCTGGGCGCCGTATTTCATCTTGGTCTGGAAACCGACCATATTGAACAAGGTTCCCAGCGCATTGTCCTGGCGCAGCTGGACGACAGCGTGGGCCTTGATCTCCGGCTGATGCGGATTGGTCAGGCCAACCGGCTTCATCGGGCCGTGCCGCAAGGTCTCGCGACCGCGTTCCGCCATGACCTCAATGGGCAGGCAGCCGTCGAAATAGGGCGTGTCTTCCCATTCCTTGAACTCGGTCTTGGGGGCTTCGATCAGCGCATCGATGAAGGCGTTATACTGGTCTTCATCCATCGGGCAATTTAGATAGGCGGTTCGATCGGCCTCGGTCTCACCCTTGTCATAGCGCGACTGGAACCAGGCCTTGTCCATATTGATGCTGTCGCGATGGATAACCGGCGCGATGGCATCAAAGAAGGCCAGCTCGCCTTCGCCGGTTTCCTTGAGGATGGACGCTGACAGGCTTTCCGAGGTCAGGGGACCGGTCGCGATGATCGCATTGTCCCAGTCTTCCGGCGGCAGTGAGGGAATTTCCTCGCGCACAATGGTGACCAGCGGATGGGCTTCCAGACGCGCCGTCACAGCCTGGGAGAAGGCATCACGGTCAACAGCGAGTGCACCGCCTGCTGGAAGGCGGTTGGCGTCACCCTCGGATAATATGATGGAGTCCAGCAAGCGCATTTCCTGGTGCAACACACCGACCGCATTGGTCTGGTGGTCGTCGGACCGGAAGGAGTTGGAGCAGACCAGTTCGGCCAGCCCATCGGTGCTGTGGGCGTCGGTTTCCACCACCCCGCGCATTTCATGCAGGATGACGGGCACGCCGGCGCTTGCCAGCTGCCAGGCCGCTTCGGATCCGGCCATGCCGCCACCGACGACATGTACGGGTTTGATCGCTGTCTCAGTCATGGGCGGCATATCGATCTGCCGCGCCCACAAGTCAAGTTTCGCGGGCGGTAGCGCTGGGCATTACCCGCTCGGGCACTTCTTGATTGGGGCACTGTTTTGGCGGCATGAAAGCGTTGCGTGCGGGGAGGGCTGGATGTCCTCGCAATCGGCGTCGTGCGCGCATAAACGCTGCCAGGTCAGTATCCATCCGCGACGGGGTGACGCCCTCGACCGGGTCAGAACAGTCCGCTTTGTGGATGAGGCCGAATAGACTGGGCGCTGAGGCCGGGACTGAAAACAATCAGCGAACTAGACGGGAAAACACGACGCCTTGGCACGTTATCCGCAGTCTTCAGCACCACACGCATGGCCTCCTTCGGATTGGCTTCTGCTTGCTCCAAACGAAATGATTGCGCTATCATGATGGCGGTATTGCTTGGAGACCAAGTGATCACCGGGTGTTTCAGGTGCAGGAGCGGGTGATGCGTCAATTCTCTTTTGTCGGGCTGGTCCTGGCCAGCGTCCTTTTGTTTTCACACAGCAGCCTGTCCCAGGGTTTGCCACCCGCTGTCGCCGAACCGTATTTGCGCTATCAGGCCGCCCAGGAGGCCGGTGATCTGCGCGCCGCGCAGGCGGCGGCTGGCGAGGCCTACAATGCGGCCGTTGCCAGCGGGGTTGATCGAGCCACCCAGGGCCTGCTTGCAGAGGTCTATGGTTATCTTGCGGGCGAAAACGGCGATCACGGCATCGCCTTTGATGTCCTGCGGACTGCTGCGCTGATCGCCGCCGATACCGGCGCCCCCGCATCCGACCGTGCCTGGCGGTGGAGCCTTGCCGCCAATGCAGCCGACGCGTTCGGCCAGACCGAAAGCGCTCTTTCGAACGCGGATGCCGCCTTGAGCGCGCTTGCCGAACGTCCCGAAATCGACGTTCAGGACCGGCCGATCGCGGCAGACATGCACTATCTCAGGGCTCGCATTTTGCGCACACGCGGCAGTGTCGCCGCCGCTGGCGAGGCTGCCCGCGGCGCCATCGCGGCGTTTCGTGCCGATCAACGCGATCTGGATGGTCGTTACGGGCTGATGTTCTATAGCCTCGGCGAGGCCGAATATGCGGCAGGTCGCTGGGCCCTTGCGCAAGACCATTATCGCATGTCACTGGCCTTGCTGACGGTCGCCGAAGCCTCTGATGATACGTTGTGGAATGCCTGGTCATACGCCGAGATTTCCGAACTTCTGGCGGCCAGCACGGGCGATGAACTGGCCGAACAACCCTATGCGAGTATCCATGCGGAGATGGGGGCTCAATATGACGCGGCGGCGAACCGTCTGGAGCGTCGTGATCTCGTGGAGCAGCCGGGGTTCGAAGATGCCCAGCTGGAAACGGCTCCGGCCGTGCTTTACCCGGCCAGCGCGGGCGAACAGGGTGGTGTCGTGGTTGTACAATTCGACGTCGACAGCGCCGGGCAACCGCAAAACCTCAACGTTGTTTTCGAACAGCCCGAAGGCCTGTTCGCAGCGGCTGCAGTGACGGCGATCAGCGGTCGCGCCTATGCAGCGGCCCGCTTTGACGGCCAGGTCGTCGCGCGCCCCGGTCTTGTCCAGCTGGTTATGTTTGCAGAGGGGGAGGCCATGGTTGCCGGCAGCGCCCAGTCCGGTGATGAAAGGGCTGGCTCCTGCCTTCTGCAACAGCCGGACTGGCGCGCGGGGGCGGAACTGTCCCGGGGGGAGGACCAGTCGTGTTTGCGCGGATTGGGGGAAACCCTTCAGCGCGGATATCGCGGTGAGGATTCCTCAAATCGCTGCCCTAATCCGGCAAGCTGCGGCGGTCAGTAACGCTGCCCACCAGACGAATGCCCGGCAAATTGGCCTGTCTTGATCTGTGATGGACAGTTTCAATTAGAGGTTTTATATCGATTGAGTGAGCTAATCCGGGGGGCAGCATGCGACACTCACTTATCTCTCTTGCCGCGATCGTGATCGTGCCGTGGGCGGGCGCCATGGCCCAGGAACCACTGCCGAACGATGTCGCCCTGCTGTATGTCGCCTATCAACAGGCGGAGCAAAGCGGAGATTTGGAGGCGATCCTGGCATCAGCTGATGCTGTCTATCGCGCGGCGCGACGGGCCCGAGTGGATGATGGAACCTTGGGCACGCTCGCGGAGAATCTTGGCTATTATGCCTCGGCAGCACAAGATTTTGATCGTGCCTATGATTCGTGGCGGGTCGCTGCTGAGAACGCGGAGCGTGTCGACGGGGCCGGAGCGGTTTCAGGCTATCGGTGGCAGAATGCGGCAGTCGCCGCATTTCAGCTCGAAGATTTTGGCGATGCGAGACGTTGCGCGATGAATGCGAGTGACGGCTTCCACGCGGAGGGAGAACTCGGAGCAGAAGCCGCGGCCACGTCAGCTGAGGCACATCTGCTT
>CBFHQE010000183.1:0-3598 GCA_965657935.1 Maricaulis sp.
CAGACAGACGCGTGATGAGATCCACGAGCACATCCGCAGCTTTCAACCCGCCTAAATGTCGCGCTAGCCCTCGACTTTGACCGCCGACCGGGACTAGATAGCGCCGCTCAGGCTGACGGCAGGTCTGAACATCCAGTTTTCGAAACCATGAAAGTGGAGCCGCATGGCGAAAGAAGAGTTATTGGAGTTCCCCGGCGAGGTTACGGAATTGCTTCCGAACGCGACCTTCCGTGTGAAACTTGAAAACGATCACGAGATCATTGCTCACACCGCAGGCAAGAATCGCATTCGTGTCCTGGCGGGCGACAAGGTTCTGGTCGAGATGACGCCCTATGACCTGACCAAGGGCCGCATCACCTATCGCTTCAAATAAATCCGACAGCGTGGATCCGCGATGACAAGAGCTGATCCGGTCGCGCGCCGACCACGCTTGATCCTTGCCAGCGCGTCGCCCCGGCGGCGTGATCTGTTGCGTCAGGCCGGTCTTGAGCCTGACAGTATCGAGCCGACCCATATCGACGAGAGCGAAATCCCCGGCGAATTGCCGGGGCCGCTCGCTTTGCGTCTGGCATTGGAGAAGGCCTCGGCCCATCCCGGCGCCGAGGACGGCTTTGTGCTGGCCGCAGACACCGTCGTCTGTGTCGGGCGCCGCATCCTGCCCAAGACCGAAACGCCCGAGGAGGCCCAACGCTGCCTGGGCCTGATGTCGGGGCGCAGCCATCGCGTCTACACGGGTATTGCCGTGAAGGCGCCCGATGGTCAGCTGACCTCGCGTCTGGTGGAAACCCGCGTGAAGTTCAAGAATCTGAGCGCGCCGGAAATCGCGACCTATCTCGCGTCCGGTGAGTGGAAGGGCAAGGCTGGCGGCTATGCCATTCAGGGCATGGCGGGCGGCTATATCATCAATCTCATCGGATCCTTCACCGGCGTGGTGGGGCTGCCACTTTATGAGACCATCAATCTTCTGACGGGCGCAGGCTTTCCTGTCCTGATCCGCCAGGGCGAGGCTGACCAGGGCGAGGCTGAAACGTCATGAACCGCACCATTCTGATCGAGGAAAATATCGGCGAGACACGCGCCGCCGTGGTCGAGAATGGCCGTATCGTCGAACTGCACCTGGATCGCTGGAGCGAGCAGGGGCGTCGGGCGCTCGAGGGCGAGGTTTATCGTGGGCGCGTGCGCAAGGTCGAAATGGCGCTCAATGCAGCCTTTGTCGAGCTGGGCGTTGGCGAGGAGGCTTTCCTGCCTTTTGGAAAGTCTGGTCGCCCCAAGGGCATGCATGAAGGTGCCGCCATCAAGGTTCGCATCGCGCGGGAAGCCTATGCCGACAAGGGGCCGAATCTGGCTCTGGTGGAGCTGGAAGACGGCCCGGCCCCGGAATGCCTGGAACCGGCCCCCATACTGGCTCAGAGGCTGGTGCGCGCCTTTGGGGATGCCGAGGTGTTGTGGGCTGATGAAAGTGAACTCGACATGGAGGAGGCCTTTGACGAGGCCCTCAACCCGTCAGCCATGATCCCGGGCGGCGGTTCACTGTATATCGAGCAGACCCGCGCCATGGTCGCGATCGATGTTGATGCGGATGGCCGCAAGGGCCAGGGCCATGCCGGCAAGCTTAACCAACAGCTCAACATGTCTGCTGCCAAGGAAGCCGCGCGCCAGGTGCGCCTGCGCGGACTGGGCGGGCTGGTGGCGATTGATTTTGTTCACATGCGTGCCCAGCCGGACCGCAAGGGGACGGAACAGGCCCTGCGCCAGGCGTTCCGTCGCGACCGGGCCAAGGTTGATGTTGCACCGCTTTCCCAGTTCTGTATCGGTGAGCTTGCGCGTCAGCGTCGCGGTCGGACCCTGGCCGAGGTGATGCTGGACAGGCGTGGCGAGCCCACTGTCGAGACCGAGGCGCTGCGCAGCTTGCGCCAGGCCGCAACGGCGCTGCCGCACTCCCGCAAGGCCTCGGTGAGTATCAAGGCCGGTCAGGCTGTCTTCGAGTGGCTGCAAGCCGATAGGATCGGCTGGCGTGAAGCCTGGGGGGAACGGTTGGGGCCTTTGCCGAAATTGCAGCTGGACGAGACCGCTGCACCGCGTACCGTCAACGTGCGCGCAGACTAGGAGTGAGATCGATGAAATGTCCCATCTGTCGTCAACCTGCTGACCCGGAATTCAAGCCCTTTTGCTGCAAGCGCTGTGCGGATGTTGATCTGGGACACTGGGTGTCAGGCAATTATGCCATTCCGGGCGAGCCGGCCGACCAGGCCGAGGAGACGCCCTATAACAATCGCAATGAAGAATAGCGCTTAACTGCAATTGGCTGCGCGTGAGCGTCCTTGAAGCGTGGACAGGCGCAAATCATCGCCGTATAAACCGCGCTCTCCGGCGGTTACGACCGCAGCGGAAACAGTGCCTGGGTAGCTCAGTTGGTAGAGCAGCGGATTGAAAATCCGCGTGTCGGCAGTTCGAATCTGTCCCTAGGCACCATTCCCTTCCTTGGCATTATCCCGCCTTACGCGGCTCGCCCGCAAACCGGGCGATCACGGTTTTCAGGGCGTCAAGCTCCAGCGGTTTGCCGATGCAGGCGCTCATGCCGGCGTTGGCATAGTTCTGGCGATCCTGTTCCATGGTGCTCGCGGTCAGGGCAATAATGGGCGTGCCGGTCGACTGGCCTGCATTGTCGAGCAGGGCGGCCGTGGTCGCGAAGCCGTCCATGCCGGGCATGTGGATGTCCATGAAGATTAGATCGAAACCCTGACGACGCGCCATCTCGAGTGCGACTTCGCCGCTCTGCGCGACGGTCACGTCGTGGCCAAGATGACCGATAAGGGATTGGGCGACGGTGCGGTTGATGGACTGGTCGTCGACCACGAGCATGCGGCGCGCGAGCTCTGTTGTGTCGCTTGTCTGCTCGCTCGGTCGGTCCGTATTGATGTGTGTGCCCGCCACCAGGGGCAGGGTGAACCAGAAGGTCGAGCCCTGGCCTTGCTCGCTCGTCACACCGATCTCTCCGCCCATCAGCTCGACCAGTTCACGGCAGATGGACAGGCCCAGCCCGCTGCCTCCGAAGCGGCGTGTGGTGGATGCATCGGCCTGCGTGAAACGCTGGAAGATGCGGTCGCGTGCGCGCGGCGGCATGCCGATACCGGTGTCGGCGACCGAGAATCGCAAGGTGTCGCGGTCTTCGGGCAGGCGCTCGACGGTCAGGTCGATGCGGCCTCGCTCGGTGAATTTGACCGCATTGCCGACGAGGTTCCACAGAACCTGGCGGGTGCGTGTCGGGTCGAGCGCGAGAATGCACGGAATATCCGCTGCGATCTCGACGGACAGCGCGGTGCTGGTATTGGCGACCTTGGCCTCGAACAGGCTGAGCACATCACTGCACAGCGTATCGATAACGGTGTCGACCGGCTCGATCTCGATGGCGCCCTGTTCCAGCTTTGAAAAGTCGAGAATATCGTCCAGCACGGCAACCAGGGTGCGCGCGGAGGAATGCATGATCTGGACGTGTTCACTGTCGGGCACGCCGCTCCTGGTGTTCCGGGCGAGCTCCAACAGGCCGAGAATGCCGTTCATCGGCGTGCGGATCTCGTGGCACATATTGGCAAGGAAG
>CBFHQE010000184.1:0-3426 GCA_965657935.1 Maricaulis sp.
GACGCGATTAAAGAGATGTTTTCGGAGTATTTTTATTCGGCTGAATCAGGGAAGCTTTTCGAGTTTTTCGAAGACGATTTTGGCGCGGTTTCAGCGTTAAAAGGGGAGGTCGCAGAACCAGGGCATCTAGCTGAATGGGTGTGGCTTCTCGACCAATTTTCAGTTTCTTCTGATGAGGAAATCGACCCGGCGGCGAAGGTCATGTTCGAGTGTGTTCTCAGCCAGGGTGTAAATCCGGAAACCGGGCTTCTGTACGCGTCTTTCAAGCGTTCGGGCACGCCGATCGCTTGCGAGAGTCGCACGTGGATGCAGACCGAGTGGTTCCGAGCAGCTTCCGTCGCATACCGTCGGCAATATGACCAGGCCGGCAAAGCGTTGGATATGGCATCTGACGGCCTTTTCAATCACCATTTTTCCGGCGTTCCTTCAGGCGGCTGGAGGGACCGAATAGAGGCTGACGGCCAGGCATCAATGGACCGGATGCCCGCAAGCACGCTCTATCACGTGCTCGGCGCCTTGATTGAGGCCGACAAAATACTCGACACAGATTTGTGTTAGCCTAAACATCGCCCCGTCGTCCATGCTGCGCGACCCAGATTTACCGATTTGACGAGGTAACCCCCATGTCTTTCGACGTCCTGAAAACCCATGCTGACCGTCTGGTCGGCACATCGCTCCGCACGATCGTAGACGGACGGGGCGAGACGCTATCCGATTGGGTATTCAATGCGGCAGGAATAGAGCTCGACCTGACCAAGCAGCGCCTCGACCGGGCGGCATTCAAAGAGCTGTTGGCGGTGGTGGAGAGACTGGATTTATCCGGGCAGCGCGACTCGCTGCTGTCTGGCGGTATCGTCAACCCGACCGAGGGGCGACCGGCTCTGCACATGGCCTATCGCAAAGGTGCCCGAATTGCCGGCACTGATGCCGCTGAACTGGTTCAGCGCACCCAGGCGCAGACCTGTGAGTTTGCGCAAGCTGTCCGCTCCGGCGTCTATCAGCCCTCAGGCAAGTCCATTTCCCGCGTGGTCAATATTGGCATCGGCGGCTCTGATCTCGGTCCGCGCCTGATCGCTGATGCGCTTGCTGAGTTCGCTGACGGCGGACCGGAGATTCGTTTTGTCGCGAGCCTCGACCCAAGCGATCTGCGCCTCGCTGTTGGCGGTGCGGACCCGGAGGGCATCCTCTTTATCGTTGCCTCCAAATCTTTCTCCACGCAGGAAACCCTGATGGGAGCAGAGGCTGCGAGGGCCTGGCTGTCAGCGCATGTCGACGCCGACAAGCTCGGTGGGCATTTCGCGGCGGCGTCAGCTGCTCCCGACAAGGCGGCCGCCTTTGGCATCCCCGCAGAACGTGTGTTTGATTTTCCAGACTGGGTCGGCGGACGATATTCGGTGTGGAGTGCGGTTGGGTTAAGCTTGGAGATCGGTCTCGGCCCGGATGTGTTCGCCGCGTTCCGGGACGGTGCGCAGCAGATGGACGAGCATTTCGCGTCTGCACCTCTGGACGAAAATCTCCCCGTTCTCAAAGGTCTCATTGATGCCTGGAACCGCGTTGTGCTGGGTTATCCAAGCCGTTGTGTCGCCGCGTATTCTGCCCGTCTGGGCAAGCTAGCGGATTATCTCCAGCAATTGGAAATGGAATCCCTTGGCAAATCGGTAACCCTGGACGGCGCACCGGCGCCAACCGCGGGTGGCGCTCTGGTCTGGGGTGGAGCAGGAACAGAGATCCAGCATTCCTTCTTCCAGTGGCTGCACCAGGGCAAGGATGTGGTGCCTGTCGACTTCATCGGCGTCAAACGCCATTTCGCGAGCGCCGACGCGCGTGAGCGGGCACTGGCTGCGAATATGGCGGCTCAGGGCGCGGCTCTCCTGGACGGTCGGCAGGTGGCGACCGCGGACGAGGGGGAGCTGGCCAGCCACAAGTCCATGCCGGGGGGGAGGCCATCCGCCATGCTGCTCCTGGATGACCTCACTCCGGCAACGCTGGGTGCGTTGATCGCCCTGCATGAGCATAAGGTATTCGTGGAAAGCGTTATCTACTGCATTAATCCGTACGACCAGTGGGGCGTAGAACTTGGGAAGGTCCTGACAACAGGTATTCTCAAAGGCGATACGAAGGAGTACGACGCGTCCACCAAAGCGTTGCTGGACCGGACCGGTTTTGGGGACCGGTAAGGCTTCGCCAAACTCCGAATCCCGCTACACGGACTACGGATCTTAAAGAGGCGCTCATGGGCACGAATATTGGTTCGCAATACATTGACATGGCCAACGCAATCCGGGCCCTGTCGATGGATGCAGTTCAGGCGGCAAATTCCGGACACCCGGGCATGCCGATGGGTATGGCAGATGTGGCGACCGTGCTTTGGTCGCGTCACATGAAGTTCGACGCAGCAGCGCCGGGCTGGGCAGATCGGGATCGTTTCATTCTGTCGGCCGGCCACGGTTCAATGCTGATTTATTCGCTGCTTCATCTGACCGGTTTTGAAGACATCACCATGGATGAGCTTCGCAAATTCCGTCAGATGGGCTCGCTGACCGCCGGACACCCCGAATATGGTCACACCCCGGGCGTGGAAGCGACGACCGGTCCGCTGGGGCAGGGTATCTCCATGGCGGTTGGTATGGCTCTTGCCGAGCGTATGTTGAACGCTGAATATGGTGACGACCTTGTCGATCACCGTACCTGGGTCATCGCGTCCGATGGCGACCTCCAGGAGGGGATCAGCCATGAGGCCATTTCCATCGCCGGCCATCTCAAGCTGAACCGGCTTTGTGTCCTTTGGGACGACAATGAGATCTCCATCGATGGTGCGACGAGCGTTTCTGAGTCCACCGACGTTCTCAAGCGTTTCGAGGCCGCAGGCTGGGCCACGTCCCGGGTTGACGGCCATGACATGGACGCGATCGATCAGGCGTTGTCCGAAGCGCGTCAAAGCAACAAGCCGGTGCTGATTTCCTGTCGTACGACGATTGGATTTGGTGCGCCGACCAAGGCCGGTACTGCCGGTAGCCATGGCGCTCCGCTGGGCGATGATGAAATCGCAGGCGCGCGCAAGGCTCTGGGATGGGATCACGCCCCGTTTGTTATTCCTGACGAGGTCTATGAAAACTGGCGTGCGGTCGGGTCTCCGGAAGCACACGAAGCCTGGCGTGATCGCCTGGCCTCAACAGACAAGGCTGATGAGCTGGTGGCCCAGCTCTCCGGGGAGCCGGGTGAGGCGGGGCTTGAGGCTCTGGCTGCGTGGCGCAAACAGGTCGCCGCAGAGCGTCCGGATCTGGCCTCCCGGGCCGCGTCCGGAAAGACGCTGGAAGCCATCATTCGCAGCTGGCCTGGCCTGATCGGCGGTTCCGCCGACCTGACGGGTTCCAACCTGACCAAGACCTCACATGGCGGTGTCGTCGCAGCGGGCGACTATGCAGG
>CBFHQE010000185.1:0-3356 GCA_965657935.1 Maricaulis sp.
CGGTTCCTTCCGGCGCGTCCACGGGTGCCCATGAGGCCGTTGAGAAACGCGATGGCGACGAGCGATACGGTGGCAAGGGCGTGCGTCAGGCCATCGAAGCGGTCGAGGGCGAAATTTTCGAAGCCCTGGCCGGCTTTGAAGCCGAGGACCAGCGGCGTGTTGACGACGCGATGATCGAGCTGGACGGCACGGCCAACAAGGGCCGCCTCGGCGCCAATGCCATGCTGGGCGTTTCCATGGCGGTGGCCAAGGCCGCAGCCGACGCACAGGCCATGCCGCTCTATCGTTATATCGGTGGTCTCAATGCCCGTGTCCTGCCGACGCCGATGATGAACATCCTCAATGGTGGCGCCCACGCGGACAATCCGATCGATTTCCAGGAATTCATGATCATGCCGATCGGCCTGCCAAGCTTTTCCGAAAGCCTGCGTTGCGGTGCCGAGATCTTCCATGCCCTGAAGGGCAATCTGAAAAAGCAGGGTCTCAACACCAATGTGGGCGATGAGGGTGGTTTCGCACCGAATATCGCAACGGCTGAACAGGCCCTGGACGCTGTGATGGCCGCTATTGAACAGGCGGGTTACAAGCCGGGCGAGGAAGTTGCCCTGGCGCTGGATGTGGCCTCCACCGAGTTCTACAAGGCGGGCCGCTATGAGCTGACCGGCTCCGGCGAGAGCTATAACGCGGAAGGTTTTGCTGATTATCTCGGCGGTCTGGTGGACAATTATCCGATTATCTCGATTGAAGATGGCATGGCCGAGGATGACTGGGATGGCTGGAAGGCCCTGACCGATCGCCTTGACGGCAAGTGCCAGCTGGTCGGTGATGATCTCTTTGTGACCAATCCGGAACGTCTGGCGCACGGCATCGAAATCGGTGCTGCCAATGCCATCCTGATCAAGGTCAACCAGATCGGTACGCTGTCTGAGACCCTTGACGCGGTCGATATGGCTCTGCGTTCCGGTTACGGCGCGGTGATGAGCCACCGGTCCGGTGAAACCGAGGACAGCACGATTGCCGACCTCGCGGTCGCGACGAATTGTGGTCAGATCAAAACCGGCTCGCTGGCCCGCGCAGACCGTACGGCGAAGTACAACCAGCTCCTGCGTATTGAGTCCGAACTCTCCGACACCGCTGTTTATGCTGGCAATTCCGCGATCAATTGCTGATCCGGTAACGCTTCCTTCACGCTGATCGCGTCTACTCACAGCCCTAGACACGGCGAATGGCCGGCAGACAGGGTGGTCCACGGTGGACGCGATCAAGCGCTTCATACCGAGCTTTTTTATCTCTATGGCGATAGCCTATTTCGGCTATCACGCCCTGACCGGTGAGCAGGGTGTGCTCAACTGGCTCGTCATCGAGAACGAAATCCGCGAAACGGAAATCCAGCTCGCTGATGCCCGTGCCGAGCGTGAGCGCATGGAAGAGATCGCAGCCCGATTGCGGTCCGATAGTCTGGATCTGGATTATCTCGACGAACGCGCCCGCGATGTTCTCAACGTTGCCCATCCCCGCGATTTCATTGTGGAAATCGACACAAGCATTCGTCGCTAGTTTTTCTTCGCACACGGAATAGCCCGCCGGGGGCTGTCCGGGATTCGCTTTCTCGGCGAATTCGGGGTGTTTCATCTTGCAGAGTTACCGCAAACTCTGATAAGTCGCTCGCACGATCCCGGCGCAATTGCGCCCATTAATTTCGTGAGCGAAATATGCCAGCCAAACGTACTGCCGCCAAAGGCGCTTCGAAAGAGCAATTGCTTCAATACTATCGTGACATGCTGCTGATGCGGCGGTTCGAGGAAAAAGCGGGTCAGCTCTATGGCATGGGCCTCATTGCTGGCTTCTGTCACTTGTATATTGGCCAGGAGGCGGTCGTCGTGGGCGTCCAGGCTGCGTTGGAGGAGGGTGACCAGGTCATTACCGGTTATCGCGATCACGCACACATGCTGGCCTGCGGTATGGATGCCAAGGGCGTCATGGCCGAGCTGACGGGCCGCGAGGGCGGCTATTCCCGTGGCAAGGGCGGCTCGATGCACATGTTCTCCCGCGAGAAAAACTTCTATGGCGGTCACGGCATTGTCGGCGCGCAGGTCGCTCTGGGCACCGGTCTGGGCTTCGCCAACTGGTACAAGGACAATGGCAAGGTCTCTGTCGCCTATTTTGGTGATGGCGCGGCCAATCAGGGTCAGGTCTATGAGAGTTTCAACATGGCCAAGCTCTGGAACCTCCCGGTCATCTATGTGATCGAGAACAACCAGTACGCCATGGGCACCGCGGTCAATCGTGCCTCGTCCGAGACAGAACTGCACAAGCGAGGCATCTCCTTCGGTATTCCAGGTGAAGCGGTCGACGGTATGGACGTTGAAGCTGTGCGCAAGGCGGCCGACAAGGCTGCAAAACACGCGCGCTCTGGCAAGGGCCCATACATTCTGGAAATGAAGACCTATCGCTACCGCGGTCACTCCATGTCCGATCCGGCGAAATACCGCTCGCGCGAAGAGGTCGACGAAGTGCGCTCGCACCACGACCCGATCGACATGGTCAAGGAAAAGATCCTCGAAAAGAAATGGGCAGGCGAAGACGAGCTCAAGGCCATGGACAAAGAGGTCAAGGCCATCGTCAATGAAAGCGCCGAATTCGCCAAGACGTCACCCGAGCCGGATCCGTCCGAGCTCTATACGGACGTGCTGGTGGAGGTGTGAGCATGACCCCGCAAGTCAAACACTTCCTCGCTGAATGGCATGGCGCGGTTGAAAGCCGCGATCGTGACCGTCTTGACGGCATCATCGCCGAGGGCTGTGAACTACATTCCCCGGTCGTCTGGAAACCCAGCGCTGACAAGCATTATCTCCTGCATATCCTGATGGGTGTGATCACGACGATTGAAGGCTTCAGCTATCGCGATGAGTGGGTGAAGGACAATGAGATCATTCTCGAATTCACCGGTACGGTGGATGGCAAGGGGCTTGTTGGTATTGACCGCATCACCCTCAATGATGACGGCCAGATGATCGCCATCGAGGTGCTGATCCGCCCGCTGAACACCCTTATCGAATTTGCGACCCGCATGCGCGAACACGCGCTGCGCTACCAGCCCGAAGCCGCGAACGGCTAATCCTGCAGGACTAAAGATATGTCTATTGAAATCCTGATGCCCGCCCTGTCTCCGACCATGGAAGAGGGCACGCTCGCCAAGTGGAATATCAAGGAAGGCGACACCGTTGAGAGCGGTGACGTGATTGCCGAGATCGAGACCGACAAGGCGACAATGGAAGTTGAAGCCGTCGAAGAGGGCACCGTCGCCAAACTCCTGGTCGAAGAAGGTTCCGAGAACGTCAAGGTCAACGCCGTCA
>CBFHQE010000186.1:0-3355 GCA_965657935.1 Maricaulis sp.
AAACGGGCCACCAGGTCAAACGCCAGGTCGATGGCGTTGAACTCGATATGGGCGATGGCGTGCATCAGTGCGATACGGCCGGCTGATCCCGTGAGGCGACGACGCGGCACCTGTCCCGGCGGGACAAGTGCAGGACGCTCAGGCCGGGCGGGGCGATGGTCTGGTGAGACCGCCGCCCAGTCTGCCGGAAGCGGCAAAGCATCGCGGCGCCACAGAGCCGCCGTTTCGCGTGCCCTGGCTGCCTTGGACAATGGTTCTGCCGTATTGAGGACGTCGAGGCAGGCCTGCTGTATGTCCACTGCTCGTTTCCTCAAAGTGATTGGACAGCGTCGAGCACAGCCTGTGCGTGCCCCTTCACCTTCACCTTGCGCCAGATCTGGGCGATCTTGCCCTGGGAGTCGATCAGGAAGGTCGCGCGTTCAATGCCCATATATTCACGGCCATAGAGTTTCTTGAGCACCCAGACGCCGTACGCTTCGAGGACTTTGCCCTCCTCGTCTGAACCCAGCACGATCTTGAGTTCGTGTTTGGCCTTGAACTTGTCATGTTTGGCGACAGTATCTTTGGAAACGCCGATGACTACCGAGTTCGCGGCGTCGAAATCTGCGATCAGCGTGCTGAAGTCGATGGCCTCGGTGGTGCAACCCGGCGTATCGTCCTTGGGATAGAAATAGAGCACGATATTTTTGCCAAGCAGGGCAGAAAGCTCTACGCCAGCGCCACCATCGGTTGGCATGTTGAAATTCGGAGCCAGGTCGCCTGTTTTGAGTTCGCTCATGTCACTTCTCCCCAGTCGCAAGAATAGCGGTTGCTGCTGCGATAAATTGCCCGAGCGCGCCCGCGCGTCCAGCCGTGCCACTGCGGTGGAGCGTAAATAATGCTGCGCCGCTCCGCAAAATGGACACTGATTTATGTTCTAGAGGCCGTTGCCGTTCTCCTGATGATGGTGATTTTTGGCCTGGGCTTCATCTTTTGGCGCCTGTCCTCGGGGCCGGTTGACCTCGGCTTTCTACGCGCAGATGTACAGGCGCAGATCGCCCAGATGTTTGAGGGTGATGTTGTAGCCCTTGGCGACCTGGAAGCGCGTTATGAAGCCGCCGACGGCGCCATTATCGTCACCGCTCGGGATGTTGCGGTGGCGCAGGAGGATGGCGAGGTCATTGCCCGCGCTCCGCTGATCGAGGCCGGGCTGGCCATCCAGCCGATGATATTCGGGCGGATTGAGCCCACTCTATTACGCGTTCACGGTGGTTCGGTCTCGATTGTCCGACGCGCAGACGGCGCGGTTGGGGCAGGCCTGGGGGGCGTGGACCGTGTCGCCGCATCGGCGCGCCAACCGGAGCGTGGAGGCGATGACAGCGCTTCGCTTTTCCTGCTGCTGCAGGATCCGGAAGCCAGCGACAGTCCGCTCGGCCAGATTCGAAATGTGGAAGTCCGCGATGCCACGGTGCGGATCGTCGACGAGATCAGCGGTGTCGCCTGGCTGGTCAATAATGCCCGTGTGGAACTCACCCGTGACGAATTTCGGATCATATCCATCCTTCAAGGCCAGATTGCCACGGCATCAGGTTTTGCGGACCTCAATATTCGCATGCAGGCCGGCGCACGCCTGACATCGCTGTTGCTGGAAGTGGATGTCGACGAGCTTTACCTGGCCTCAGTGGCACCCACCCAGGGCCCGTTTTCCGCTCTGAGGGTACTGGATGCCCCGCTCTCGTTGGACCTCATTATGGATGCTCGTCTTGCGACGGGTATCCAGACCGCTTCCCTCGAGCTGGATATCGGTAAGGGCGTCATTCTTTCCCAGGGCGCGGAGCACGGCTTTGCCGGGGCTGAGCTGTCGCTGGTGTTTGATCCGCAGCTGGGCTCTTTATCCCTTGATCGAGGGCGTATCGCATCCGATGTTTTTGCCGGTGAGCTGTCCGGGCGGATTTATGATCTGGACGCCTATTCCGGCGCATTGCCCATGCGCTGGCGTTATGAATTCAGTGCGGGAGAGGGTTTTGTCGATCTGGGCGATATCTTTGAGCGATCACCCCGGTGGGGGGGGCTCGAGGTCGCCGGGCGCGCGGATCTTGAGGAACGCCGTATCGACTATGAGTCGCTGAATGTTGAGCTCGACAGTATCCGCGCTGAACTGACGGGGCATGCCAGTCTGAGCCAGGTCGAGGATGGGCGCTGGCTGCCGAATATTGTTCTGTCCGGTCCAGTGCTGGGAGATGTGACAGCGGAGGCCGTGCTCGCCTACTGGCCGGTGGATCTTGCCGATGGCGCCCGCGACTGGATCGAGGAGGGCATCCTCGGCGGACGTTTTTACAATGCGCGTCTGGACATGAATATCGATGCCGACTCTATCGCCAGCGAGGCGCTCGCCAATGACCGGCTGAACCTCTCCTTCGATGTGGAAGACGGCATCATCCGATATATCTCGACCATGACGCCGATCACCGAAGCTGTCGGCAGTGCGACGTTGTATGGCAATGCTTTCGAGGCAAGTCTGACGGCAGGTCGGGTCGGCAATATTGTAATCCATGAAGGTCATGTCGATATTCCGCGTCTCAATCCGAAAGGCGCGACGGCAACCTATTCCGGTCGTGGCTACGGCACAGCGACGGATATTCTGGCGTTGATCGATGAGGAGCCCCTCGGCTTTCCCACCGAGTACGGGATCGATCCCCAAGCCGTGGGCGGTGAAGGGGAAATCACCTTCCAAATTCAGCGCCCCATGCTCTCGGAAGTGCCGGCAGAGGACGTTCCCTTTCTGATCACCGGGGATTTGACGGGGGTCTCTCTGGCCGTCCCGGAAACCCCGCTCGCGCTCGATCAAGGCACGGTCTCGATTACCGCAGATCAAAATCGCCTCAGTGCTGTCGGGGATGCGTACTGGGTTGATACGCCGGTCAGCGTGAACTGGGTGGAGGACTTCACCCTCCCGCAAGGCCAGTCCTCGACCACATTCGAGGTGGAGGCGCGACTGGGCGCTCGGGCGCTGGACGAATTTGGCATTCCGGCGCGGCGATATCTGGACGGTTTTGTCGGCGTGGAGGCCCGTGCCATTTCCAACGGGCTGGATATCCAGTCCATTGATGTGGATGCGGACCTGACCGAAGCCTGGATCGAGGCGCCAGATGGCGTCTGGTTCAAGGAAATCGGGGTTGAAGGCCTGGCCGGTTTTACCCTGTCGCGAAACGCGGCAGAGAATTACGTCTTCGAGGAAATCATCATCCAGACCGATGGGGTAGACATTGGCGCGGATGCCCAGCTTTCACCCGGTGGTCGCCTTGTCGAGCTCAATCTTGATCATGTCGCAGTTGACGAGTTTGTCAGCCTGCGAGGTCGGTTGGCTGCGCCACCG
>CBFHQE010000187.1:0-3273 GCA_965657935.1 Maricaulis sp.
CGTCCGACAAGACGCTGGCCGGCCAGTTCCTCGTCAAAACGACCCAGATCAACTGTGACCAAGTCGTCGGGACGCCGACGCAGCGGCTGGGAAAACTCGACACTCGGCTCTTCGCGCACTTCCACGAAGGGCTCGTAATAGCCTGTCAGCAAGCCCGTATCGGCGGTCTCGACGCTGTCTTCTTCGCCAACCGCGACAACTCGGATCGGTGTCAGTACAGCCTCCAGCGCGGCTCGGCGGGAGTCAGCATCACCGCCGGCCAGGGTCGCCGACGCACACGCGGCGCGCCAGTCGCCAACCGTGCCTGCCCATTCGGCGCGTGGGTTGAGTGGCCGATCCTCGGCCCAATTGTGCCAGCGCTCACAGGAGCGGAGAAAGGCTGTTATGCCGGCGACCGGGTCACTGGACTGCCAATCCCGCAGCGCATCCCAATGTGCCGGGACAAGCAGCAATTGATCCGGCAACACGATTGTTGACTCCGGTGTCTCCGGGGTCGGTTCATCGACCGGTTCAGATTGCTGACAGGCCGCCAGAAAAACGAGGCTGGAGAGTAATCCGCGCTTAAGCCACGGAGACACTGGACAGCTCCCAGTTGGGATCAGAGCTCGAAGTCTTGCGCTGAAAGGTCCAGTACTCGACCGTCTTGGACAGGTTTGCCAGATCGCCACTCACGAGCTTGCCCGCTTGATCACGCGTTTCGGTGGCAATCTCAGCCTCAAAGCGCACTTTCACCCGCGCGGTTCCCGCTTGATGTTCGGCTTCGGTGATATCAGCGGACTTGATCCGGTCTATTTCAGATTTCACGCTTTCGCCGCGCCCTTCACGTACGTCAATCGCTGCCTGGTATCGTTTAAGCACGTCTGCTGCGAGCAGGTTTGAAAGTCGGTCGCGATCACCGGCAGCGAAGGCCTCAACGATCATGCGGTAAGCATGCTTGGCGCCTTCCACAAATTCACTGGGATCAAATCGGCTGTCTGCTGCGGCGATGGCTTCAAGTCCCGCAGCCGCCGGGCCTTCAAAGGCCGGGCGCAGCGGTGAAGCGGGTTTGGGCGCTCCCATGCCTGCCGGTCCAACATTCTCGGAGCTCGGCGCTTCCATGTGGCCTTCATGCCGACCCAGCACCGTAAACAGCTTGAATCCGAAAAAAACGGCGATGCCGCCGAAGATGAGAATGGTGAGTAGATCGATCATTCGGTCAACGCCCTGCTGGCTGCTTTGTTGGCACCTAATTCAATACTAGAACATTTTGGCGCTTCGTCAGCTAGTTCAATATCAGGCTTACAGCTTGCCGCTGTATCTCTTGCATGCTAACCGGCCCGCTTCGTATGTCTGGCCCCACGGGCCTATTGATCAACGCTGACCCGCCAGGGGACAATTATGGCCGACGCTCCGAACACGCCTGCAGAAGGCGAAATGCCGAAACCTCCGTCGCTTCGCATCCTCACACAATTCATCAAGGACCTCTCCTTCGAGAACCCATCCTACACGGATTCTGCTCGCAGCACGAAGCCCCCGAATATCGATCTTGGAATTGATGTTCAGGCGCGCACGATCAGCCAGGACACCTATGAAGTCACGTTGAACTTCTCGGCCCGCGCTGTGAATGAGAGCGAGGACGTCGTCTTTATCGCGGAGCTTGCTTATTCTGGTTTGTTCCAGATGGCCAACATCACAGAGGCCGACCGCGAACCATTCCTGCTGATCGAGTGTCCGCGAATGATCTTCCCGTTCGCCCGCCGCGTTCTGGCTGACATTACGCGTGATGGTGGGTTCCCGCCACTGATGCTGGACCCGGTTGATTTCGCGAATCTGTATCGCGCTCAGATGGCCAAACGCGCTGCCGCCGCCCAAGGTGCCGAGACCAATGGCAATGGCGAGCCGTCTGCAGCCAACTAATTCAAAGCTTTAAGCTGTTTCCAGAGCGCGTCATCGCCCATTTCGTCGATAAATGCGAGGTGGGCGGCGCGCTCCGTTTCGTTAAGGCGGCTCATCAGATCACGCGATCGCGCGGGCCGGGGTGGAAATTCAACCCGGTCCCCGATGCGCTCCGCATTGCCGGAAAGGTCCAGCGCCCGTGTTCGGCCTCCAGTGAGTTCGAGATAAACTTCCGCCAACAGGAGGGAGTCAATCAGCGCCCCGTGTTTCTCTCGGGTTTCCAGCGAGATATCAAAACGCTTGCACAAGGCATCGAGGGAGACATAGCTACCTGGGAACATCGCCCGGGCTATGCGCGCTGTATCCTTGAAACGGTCTTCCGGATACGCGTCCTTGCCTAGTCGGATGAGCTCCATATTGATGAATCCGCGATCAAAGGGCGCATTGTGCGCGACCATGACGGCATCCCCGACAAAATCCATAACGCCCTGAGCAACCGCCGCGAAAACTGGTTTGTCAGCAAGAAACTCGTCCGTCAGACCGGTGATTTTAACGACTTCCGGCGGCGTTGAGCGCTCCGGATTGATATAGGCGTGAAACGTCTTTCCCGTGGGGATGCAATCAATCACCTCGACACAGCCCAGCTCGGTAATGCGGTCACCACCATTCGCTTCCAGACCGGTGGTCTCGGTATCGAAAACGATCTCACGCATCAGCCCAATTCACCCTCTGTCTTGCGACGCTCGATATCAGCCAGAATATCGCGCACCTGTTCGCGCGCCTGTTCAAGGCCCTGCGATGTTTCCACCGCGTAGTCAGCGCGTCTTAGCTTTTCCGCCTCCGGCATTTGCCTGGCAAGTATTAAAGCCAGCTTTTCTTCAGTCATGCCTGGTCGTTGCAATACTCTGTCCCGCCTCACTTTGTCAGGAGCATGACAAACCACAACCACATCCACAGCGGCTTCGCCACCCGTCTCATAGAGAAGCGGGATATCAAACAGCACGGCTTCGGCCTGGCTGGCCAGGGCTGTCTGAAGGAACTTTGTTCGCTCCGCTTCGACCAAAGGGTGAACGATGCTTTCAAGTTTAGCAAAACCGCTCGGGTCTGCTTTGAGAACCGTCGAAAGTTTGGCGCGGTCAATTGCTCCTTTGGAGAGTACATCTCCGAATGCTGCTCCAACGGGCTCGACCGCGGCTCCACCAGGGGAATACAGCGTGTGAACGGCTGCATCAGAGTCGAAAACCGGCACGCTCTCAGCTTCGAACAGCGCGGCCGTTGCTGACTTTCCCATGCCAATGGATCCGGTGAGCCCGATCAGGATCATTTTTCTTCAGCCAGCCTGGTTTCAAGCATCGATCGAACATTAGCGCTCTGCGGTGCAGCCACTCCAAAGAAGGC
>CBFHQE010000188.1:0-3207 GCA_965657935.1 Maricaulis sp.
CGACGACCAAGCAACGCGGCCGCCCGCCTCTTGAACCCGTATGGGAACAAGGACGGGCGGTTGGTGTTTCCAGTCCTCACATTTCAGCGAATTACGTCAGCTTAAGTGGCGAGCCTCGATGAGTTCGTTATTCTCCCCTCGCCTGTTGGTGCAGGCGAGGGAGCGAGTGATGTTGGTTGCATTTTTGTCGAGTCTCATTGTGCTGATGAGCGCGCAGCATGCCGAAGGCTTGGTTGAGACTGTTCCTGCAACGGTCAGCCCTGACGAGCATGCGAGCTGGATCAGCTTCAATGCCGATCAATCGATCATGGTCTTTGGCCGACATGACGATGACTGGGGCAATCACCGGGTGATGATGACCTACCTTGACGATTCAGGCTGGCGGGTGCCTGAGCTGGTCGAGATCGATGGTGCACCCTGGCCGGTCGCGATGCGGGCCATGCGCTTCGCGCCGGATGGACGCAGTGCGGTTTTTGCGTCTGCGCCGCTGCCGGGCGAAGCCCGCGACGACTGGGATCTCTGGTTCGTCCGGTTTCATGAGGGCCGTTTTGTAGCCGCCAGGCGACTGGAGGAACCGGTCAATTCATCCGCCCATGATTTTCACGCGTCGATCGCGGCGAACGGCACAATCTATTTTGCTTCGCGGCGCAATGGAGGAGCGGGCGCCTCGGATCTTTATCGCGCGCGCCCTGATCTAACGGCGGGTTGGCGGGTCGAACGTCTGGCCGACCTGTCGAGCGCGTTGTCCGAGGCGGACATCTATGTCGCGCCGGATGAAAGTTTTGTGGTGTTCACGCGAACGGATGCCCCGGATGGCCAGGGCGGGGACGATCTTTACATCAGCTATGCGCGAGCAGATGGCTGGGGAGACCCGACACCCCTTGGCCCTGATGTCAATACAACTGAATACGAGTATGGCGCCTGGGTGAATGCCGACCAGGACATGCTCTGGTTCACCTCTTTCCGGCAAGGGGTTTACGGCCAGTTTCTCGTTTCATTACCGCCACGCGAGGGCTGATTCCGGACCTGAATTTGGAGCTATATTCTCTCATTGGGTGAATTGTGCATCTGGTCATCAAATGAAACTATTTGTCTAGAGTCTTGATTTCGAATCGAGACTCGAATTTGCATGCACATATTCATATTTCGCATGAATTATGACATGCAACCCGCCCTGTCTTGCCGAGAATGCTCTCGATCATAGCGAGGGAAATCCGCCGGACATGTTGCAGTCCAGCCTTGAAATATTGCGGGACCCGATCCGGGTGTTCACGGGCTTGTGCTGGGCGTGCGCCGTCTGCCTGACCGGCTTGCTGAGCTGGCTTGCCGTGCAATCGGTGCAGCAGGTCCGCTCCGACGAGGTCTATGTCGAAGGGCTGCAACGCCAGGCCAGCAAGGCCATGTACCTGACCAGCACACGTCTCGACCGCAGCCGCTAGCGCCTCCCTTTTTCACTGTATTGACCGCAGAAAGCCGATGCCTGCAAACGGCCCCGCGTCTTGCGTGCCGCTGTCGGGTGGTGATGGAACATCGGTTTTCGGGCTGGTTTTAGCCCCAATCCATGCTTAGCTGCGCGACGAATTCAGCGGGGAGCAGATTTTGAGCGAAACTGAGCTGGCCAAGGACGACTACATCATCGGGACCAATGACGCGGAGTTGAAGCGGCTTGGTCTGCAGCACAGCCTGTGGCGGGAGTCCGGGTTGGGCGCCTGGCGCCGGGCCGGAATCCGGCCGGGCATGCGGGTATTGGATGTGGGGTGTGGTCCTGGATATGCGAGTTTTGATCTGGCTGAGCTTGTTGGCCCGGCAGGCGAGGTTGTCGCCGTCGACCAGTCCGAGCTTTTTCTGCAGGCCCTTCGTGAGGGTGCGAGCCGTCGCGGGCTGGACAATATCCGCACTGTTCACACGTCCCTGAATGAGTTCGACTGGCCCGAAGCGGAGTTTGACGCGGTTTGGACACGCTGGGTGTTGTGTTTTCTACCCGATGCTCGCGCCGCGCTGGAGGGGATCAGCCGTGCGCTCAAGCCTGGCGGCGTGTTCGTGGCCCAGGAATATGTCGACTATCGCAGTTTCCGGCTGGAACCGAGTGAGCCGGTATTTGACCGTTTCGTCACCGCCGTTGAGGCCAGCTGGCATCACTTCCAGGGGGATCCCAATATTGCTCGCCGCTTTCCGGCCTGGTTTGCGGAGCTCGGCCTGGAAATAGACGAGATGACGCCGGTTCTTTATGCCGCGCGTCCTTCAGATCCCATCTTCCGCTGGCCGATTACCTGGCTTGAGGAAGCGCCGGCCCGACTGGTGGAACTGGGCTTTCTGTCGCGTGACGACGCCGATGCCTTTCTGGCCTTTCTGGCCCGGCGCCAAGCCGACCCCAACACCTTGTTGATGACGCCATGTGTACTGACCAGCCGGGCGCGAAAGCCGGGTTAGCCACCACTGTCCTCATCTTTCCAGTCAAGCGTGCCCTGTAGCAGGCGGAAACTGGTCATGACCGCGCGCGGAAACACGCTTTCATGCTGCTCGCCGTCGAGTACCCGATAGATGAAGTCGAGATTGGCGTCCTCGCGTGCCGCAAGCCGTTCGGTAAAACGGGTAACATCCGTCACCATGCCCAGGCGCTCTTGCAGCGAGCCCGCGGTGAAGACGATCCGGGTCGGCGCTGATGGCGCTATATCCCGCGTCTGTGCCTCCATCAGCATCATCGCGCGATCATCGTGCGCAAGCATGAAGTCGTCCCACCAGAGAGAGGGCGAGATGATGACATATTGAAGGAAGAGTTCGGGCCGTTGCAGGAGGACGTAGCTGGCGAAGAGGCCTCCGTACGATTTGCCGACCAGGCCGCGCTCTGAATTGTCGAGTTCGTAGCGCGCTTCAACGAAGGGGATGATTTCCTCTGCGAGTACACGCAGGAAGGCGTCAGCTCCGCCAGATCCTTCATAATCATGCGGACGAAGCGGGTGGTCTTCATCAGGAGGGGTGAACGAGGTCGGTGTGTAATCGCGGGTGCGATGGCGGTTCAGCGAAACGGTTTCAAGGTCCTGATACCCAATGCCGTCCATATAGGCATTGGGTGTGTGACCAAAATATTCGGTATTGAAAACACCGGCTGCCAGGGCCGGAAAATAATAGTCTCCGTCCAGCACGTAGAACACGCCGGGCGGGCCATCGACGCGGTCTTCGGCTGCCAGGGGTTCGCGGACATAAATC
>CBFHQE010000189.1:0-3128 GCA_965657935.1 Maricaulis sp.
TCTTGTAGCTCATGCCCTGAGACAGACGCAGTACGTCTTCCAGAGCCTCTGCCGAGCTCGGATAGGACCACATGCGACACCCACCACACGCCGGTCCGGAGACCGTGGAGTGTACGCCGATAATGGCCTGGAGGCCGGTGACCTTGTCGGTCGCGAAAAGAATTTTCTCGTGGTTGTCGTAAGACGGGTGTTCGAAAACACTCATGACGCGCGAACCCTTTCTGTGCGAGGACAGCATCGCTGCAAATTCGCGCGTGGAGTACCCTTTCACGCGACCTGCCGCAAGCGCGTGAAAACACTAAAAATCATGATGGCGATAACATTTCGGCGATGCGGCACCGCAACATCGGGAGAATATTTTCCTCGAACCAGGGGTTTTTCTTCAACCACGCATTATTCCGCCAGGACGGGTGCGGAAGCGGTATATATCGAGGAAAATATTGCGCTGCGTTCTTAACTGTATCCGTGAGTGTTTTGTGCGCTTGCGAACGCAGATAAAACTTCTGTGCATACTGCCCGACGAGCAGGGTCAGCCCGAGTTCGGGCATCAATGCATGCGCCTTTTCCTGCCAGAGTGGTGCACATTCCCTGCGCGGCGGCAGGTCACCGCCCTTGACGTCCAGGCCAGGGAAACAGAACCCCATCGGCACAATGGCGATACGGCTTTCATCATAGAAGGTCGCTTCATCCACCTGCATCCACTCACGCAGCCTGTCCCCGGAGGGATCCGTGAACGGTTTGCCCGAGGCATGCACCCGGGCTCCCGGCGCCTGACCGACGATGGCAATGCGCGCTGTGGATGACGCCCTGATAACCGGACGGGGCTCATGCGGCATCGCCTCTGCGCAAACCCGACAGGCGCGAATGTCCGCCAGCAGTTTGTCCAGCGGTTCAGACACGACCCAACCGGTAAACGCCCTTGAATGTGTCGGCGTCCGGGATCGGCTTTCCCTTGCGCAGAATGGCGATCTCACCAGCCTTGTGCAGGCGGATTGCCGCCTGGCGCACATGACCGAACCGCTTGGTGTGATTATCCGGGTCGACCAGTTTGGCGACATCAGCCGGTGAGACGCTTCGCCCTTCCCTCACATCTGCAACCAGCTTGCGGATCGCATCCTCGAATGGATCATTCAGGTTCTCTTCGCTCATTGTCCGCTCCTAGCTGGTGGGGATGGAATAGGTTGCAGTGGCATGAGCCACCATGTCGTCCGAGCCCTCGATGTAAATCTCGCAGTCCGTAACCGCCAGTCGCTTGCCCAGTTTCAAGAGACGCGTTCGGCCGATCAGTACGCCAGGCTCCGGCTTGCGCATGAAGTTGATATTGAGATTGGTTGTGACAGCCAGGCCCTTGGGGCCCACATGGCCCAGCACCACCGCATAAGCACACACATCTGCCATGGCGAACATGGTCGGCCCGGATATGGTTCCACCCGGGCGAAGATGTCGCTCATTAGTCGCGAAGCGAACCTCGGTCTCGCCAGGCTGCATCCCGGTGACGACAAACCGCCCCCGCCCGGCCGTATCCTGCTGGAAAGCCCGATCGAGAAAGGCGGTGACTTCCTCAGCATTCATGACAACTGCCAGCTTCATTTCGACCTCATGTATTCAGCATCTTGTGCTCTGACCGCGAGACAAACCGCGACGGGTGCGCTGTGATGGTCAAGACTGAACGAGTTCGAGCCAATCCACCAGCCCGCCTCCCCGGAGTCCGACATGAGACGCGACCATCGCCCCTACTGGATGCACAAACTGTGGGAGCAATTTGAAAACGGCTGGACCGATCATTTCACACGGCCGCATTTCGAAACGCTGGGCCGCAAACCCAAATTGGTCCGCCCTTGGAATATCGAAGTCTTCGGTCCCAATATTCACGCCGGTCACCAGTTGCACCTGGTTGCCAGCGCAGCAGATCCGATCCGCTTCACGGTCTGGTCACCGCAGGACCAGGCCGGCACGATCGAGATCGGGGATTATGTCTTCATGGCGGGCGGAACGCGTATCCTGGCAGCGGGACAGGTCGAGATCGGTGACAGCTGCCTGATCGCCCGCGAGGCAACGATCACTGATTGCGACTGGCACAGCCTCTACGACCGCGTAGACCCCAATCCACCGTTCAAACCGGTGAAAATCGGCAATAATGTCTGGATCGGCGATGGCGCCTTCATCGGCAAGGGTGTGACGATCGGCGATCATGCCGTTATCGGGGCCCGTGCCGTCATCACCAAGGATGTCGAGGCCTATGCGGTCATGGCGGGAAATCCGGCCAGGGTCGTCAAACGCCTTGATCCGGATGAACCCATGAAAACCCGGGCCGATTTGCTGGGCGAGCTGGCAACGCTGGACCGGTTCATGGAAAATTCCTATCGCGATGCGATGAAAGGCAACTCCACCTGGGGGTGGCTCCGGTCAAAACTCTTCCCGAAACGCGGCGATTGATCCACCCTTGCTTCCCGGCCCAACAGATCAGATGTAAGTCGCATGAACACGCCCATCAAAACGCCCTGTGTGAAAGTCTGTTTCGTCGATCCTGCGGAAGGCCTCTGCGTAGGCTGTTTCCGAACCATGGAGGAATTGGGTCTGTGGACACGCTACAGCGATGACGAAAGAGACGGGATCCTGCAGGACCTGCCCCGGCGCCGTGACGCCTACACAAAACGCAAAAACCAGTCGGGCTGAACAGGCCGGGAGTTTTGAGTGATGAATCATTTTGTCAGTCGCGCCGCGCTCCCCTTGCTGGGAATTGCGCTTGTCTTGCTGGTTCTGCGCGGTGTCAGCTGGCCCTTGTGGAATGACATGAACGCTTTGCTGCGCATGCTCTACGCCCTGGCCATCTTTGCCGGTCTGTTCTTCGCGGTGTTGTTTGCCGGCCACTCGCCCCATGGCTATCCGAGGCGGAACCAGGTCATTTGGGGAGGCATCCTCAGCGGATTTATCGCCTTCGCCCTCTTCAACAATGAACATCGCGAGTGGGAGCTCTCCAAAACCTGGACGCAACCTCGCGCGAGCGAGCGCGAAATTGCCCAAGTTCAGGAGGACCCGATTACCCTCCAGCGCAGAAATGACGGACACTATTATCTGGATGCCAGGGTCGGCCAGACCCGGGTTGAATTCCTTGTCGATACCGGCGC
>CBFHQE010000190.1:0-3078 GCA_965657935.1 Maricaulis sp.
TATGCAGGCCCTTATATCCACTTTGGTGTGCGAGAGCATGGCATGGCGGCCTGTGCAAACGGCATGGCGCTGCACGGAGGTATCACGCCGTATGTCGCGACTTTCCTGGTCTTTGCTGACTATTGCCGCGGCTCCATGCGGCTGTCCTCGCTCATGGAACAGCCGGTGGTGTATGTGTTGACTCACGACTCCATTGGTTTGGGCGAAGATGGCCCGACCCACCAGCCGGTAGAAACCTTGGCATCGTTGCGTGCCATTCCAAACATGCATGTTTTCCGTCCGGCCGATGCGCTGGAAACGGCGGAAGCCTGGGAGTTGTCGCTCACGCGGGACAATGGACCGAGTGTTCTGGCGCTCTCGCGGCAGAAGCTGCCATTCCTGCGCGAGGACGACGGTTTCGAGAATTTGTCACGCCGTGGCGCTTATGTGCTGCGTGATGCGGAAGACGCGAAAGCTGTGATCATTGCAACGGGTTCGGAAGTGTCGCTGGCTGTCGAGGCGCAGGCCAAACTGGCCGAAGAAGGTATCGCCGTGCGCGTGGTTTCAGCACCGTGTTTGGATATCTTCCATGAGCAGGACGCCTCTTATCAGGACGAAGTCCTGGGAGCAGGTCTTCCGGTGATCGGCGTCGAGGCGGCGTTGCGATTTGGCTGGGACAGCATTATCGGGCGCAACGGCCAGTTTGTCGGCATGGCCGGCTTTGGTGCCAGCGCTCCGGCCGGAGAGCTCTACGAGCATTTCAATATCACGACGCCGGCCGTGGCTGACGCGGTCCGCAAGGCGCTCGGTTGACGAGCGCCTTGCGGCCGGTATTGATCAGACAGGTTCGGCAAGACCGAATGCGAACAGGCGGCCAATGGTCGCCTGTTGGTCTTTCTCGTCCATATCCGAGAAGGTCTCGAGGCTGATTTCGCCGCCATCAAGCAAGGTATGCAGGCCTGACTCGGCCATCGCCGGAAAACGGATCTCCCCGCCCGAGGTGATGATAACGATCTCTTCGCCATCTTCGGCCATGCGCCAGGGCGTATTGGCCTTCAGGCGATAGCGCTTGCTCGGATCCGTGGGCGTCTGGAAATTGGCAATCGTGCCCTCGGTTGCGGGCAGGCGTGACTGGATGAAATTGTCCACATAGATATTGAAGGCCTCGTCGAGATCAGCTTCCTTGGCGAAGGTCGAGACCAGGCTGTTGAAGTGTGGCCGCACGCTTTCCATGTCGAAATCGGGGCGCGCAAATCCAACCGGCAGGGACTGACGGAATTCCGGGTGGCGCAGGGCAACCTCGGAGATCACTTCCAGCATGAGATCGGCCCAGGTTTTCACGATCAGGCCAACGGTGATGTGCAGGGAGGCATCATCACCATGGGTCAGCGCATCATGTAAAAGCCCTCGTGGGACATAGGCACAATCGCCAGCTTCCAGGACGAATTCCTCGACCGGGTCACCGATTTCATGATCACCACTGCGGAAACCTTCGCCACGGAAGGGCTTGTCGACCGGCATGTCGTAAAGGCGCCAGGACTTTGAGCCGGAGACCTGCAGCACGAAGACATCATGGTCGTCATAATGAGTCTTGAAACCCTGTGCGTGCGGCGGGGTGAGATAGATGTTGGTCTGGACGTGACAGGAGAGACGCGATTCCATGGCCCGGCAGAAGTCGGCCAGAGTGGCGTCGACCTCGTGCAATTGCGGCAGCATCAATGTCGCGCCCTGCTGGAATTGACGCGCCACGCCGCCGCGGTCGATCGCACCGGAGTTGAAGGTATAATCCTCACGATTCACCGGCGGGTCCGCCCGTGTCATGTCGAGGGATCCGGGCTGGAAGTTGATGCTGGAGACGAGCTCATCAATGCGTTCGATCGACAGCAAGTCGCGATAGCGGTTGCCATCCTTGTGTTTGCACACCAGCGCCTTGCGCTCGTGGTATTGCGCAAAGAAGTCATCTGCTGAGACCGGATCGAACAAATAGCCGAATACGTCCTTGGCCCAGGGTTTCATGGATTCACTCCCCCATTTTCAATACGGGTATCTAAGCGTGGAATTGGATTTCGCGCACGAAAAAAGCCTCGCGACAGATGGTCGCGAAGCCTTGTTTTTACAGTTGGCGCAGGTTCAGCAGCGGCCGCGTCCAACCGGGTCTGCATAGCTGCCCGAGTCGCTGTCGGTGCAACCGCGTCCGCGTCCATTGCCAGCCGGGTCCGCGTTGGAGCCTGAATCGCTGTCGGTGATCCCGGTGCGATAGCCGCCTCGGCCATTCCCGGCCGGGTCGGCATAGGAACCACTGTCACTGTCGGTAACGCCGGAGCCCCCACGACCATTGCCAACCGGATCATTGGGATCGCTGTCGGTGACGCCAGAACGACGACCGCCACGACCATTTCCGGCGGGATCAGCGTAAGCGCCGCTGTCACTGTCGGTCACGCCTGACCCGCCGCGGCCATTTCCAGCCGGGTCAGCATAGGAGCCGCTATCACTGTCTGTGGTTCCGGAGCGATATCCGCCGCGCCCTCGACCGACCGGGTCGGCGTAGGCGCCGGAATCGCCGTCAGTGACGCCACGGGAGCCAGGGCCTCGTCCGCCGCCTGCGGGGTCAAACGGGTCCGCATCCGTATAACCGGTCGTTGCGCATGCGCTGACAACGCTGCCAGCTCCCAGTGTCAGGGATCCGCCTGCGACACGCACCAGAAAGGAGCGGCGAGAAATTTTTCCACGTTTGGCCATTTTTTGTCTCCCGAAATGAGAACGGACTTCCGGTGTTCCGGAAGTCCGTCATCGACCATTGGTCTAGTAGCGGCGCGAACGCCCGCGGCCAGCCGGGTCGGCGCAACCGCCCGTATCGCTGTCCGTCGTGCCTGGCTGAACGTGGCCGCGACCACGACCACCCGGGTCAGAACAGGAACCGCTGTCGCTATCCGTTGTTGAGCCGCGCCCATTGCCAGCCGGATCGCTGGGATCGCTGTCGGTGATGCCGGAGCGTCCGCGGCCATTGCCAGCCGGGTCGCTTGGGTCACTGTCGGTGATGCCGGAGCGTCCGCGTCCATTGCCGGCTGGGTCGCTTGGGTCACTGTCCGTAATGCCGGT
>CBFHQE010000191.1:0-3037 GCA_965657935.1 Maricaulis sp.
CGCCCCCATTATGGCCGTGTCGGTCTGGCCTCGCAGCAGGCGCTGCGTGACGCCATCCAAGGCCTTCAGGGTGGCCGTTTTTGTGCCCTCACCAGTTCTGGCCTGCAAGCAAACATCCTTTCCATTCTGACAGTCGTGGAGGCGGGCGGAACCGTTTTGGCTGCCGACAATATCTACGGCCCAGTGCGTAGCTTCCTGATCAACATTGCCCCCAGATTCGGCATCAAGACGCAGTTCGTTGCCCCTGATATCGCGAGCGAAATCGGCGACCACATGAACAGCGATGTCCAGGCCATCCTGCTGGAAAGCCCGGGCTCGCTGACGATGGAATTACAGGACCTTGAGGCCATCGCGCGTATCGCGCAGGACAAGGGCGTCACCAGTATTATCGACGATACCTGGAGCGCCGGCCTCACCATGAAACCGCTGCAGATCGGAATCGATCTCGCTGCCCAGGCATTGACCAAATATGTCGCGGGCCATTCGGATGTCATGTTGGGTGCGGTGGTGGCACGTACGCCCGAACTGGGCCAGCGCCTGCAAAACACCGAACGCGGCATGGGTTTCTACGCCGCGCCCGACGATGCCTATCTGGCCGTGCGGGGCCTGAGAACACTGGAATTACGCATGCAGCGCAGCGCTTTAACGTCGCTGAGCATTGCAGATTGGCTGTCTGAGCGCACTGAAGTTGGAAACATTCGCCACCCGGCTCGCAGAGATCACCCGCAACACAACCTGTTTCAGCGGGATTTCACCGGAAGTGCCGGCCTGTTTTCGTTCGAGGTACCAGGGTGGAGCGTTGCTGACAGCGAGATTTTCCTGGATGCAATGGAGGTCTTCGGGATCGGTTATTCCTGGGGCGGGTTTGAAAGCCTGGCGATCCATTGTGACCCCCAGATCCGACGTTCGGCCACGCCGGTCACTCACGATGGCGCGCTGATCCGGCTGGCCATCGGCATGGAGGCCCCGGAGGATCTGATCGAGGATCTGGAAAAGGGCTTTGCGGCGGTCGCGGCGCGCGCCTGAGTGACGGGCATCGACTGAGACGCACGCCTGAGAAGAGACACTTCAAACCCATTGCGTTCGCAAGCGCGATAGCGTGCCGGGCGGTCAGAAAGCCCCATCGGAAGCATGAGCGCAGGGAATTGCCGTGAGATCAAAGGAGTGGCGCCCCCGGCAGGACTCGAACCTGCAACCATCCGCTTAGAAGGCGGGCGCTCTATCCGGTTGAGCTACGGAGGCAAAATCAGGGTCTAGTGCGACCAGGGCTGTTTACGGTCAGCCGAGAAATTGTCCGCGTAGGACTTCACATAACGCTTGGCCTGCTGCGGTTCGCTGACCTGGAAAGGAATGCCCTGGCGCTTGGCGTAGGCAATCGCGTCGTCCTTGTTGTCGAACTTCAGGCGCACTTGTGTCTTGGTATCTTTTGTCGAGGTCCAGCCCATGAGCGGGTCGGGTCTGCGCGCCATAGATGGCGTGAATTCGAGAAGCCAGGTGTTGAGTTTGCCACGACCGGATTGCATTGCATTCTTGGCCGGACGGTAGATCTTCGCAAACATTAAGCTCTCCCCTCGGACGGGTTCCGACAATGGTCGGGGCGGCAAGATTCGAACTTGCGACCCCCTGGTCCCAAACCAGGTGCGCTACCAGACTGCGCTACGCCCCGATATTGTCCTTATGTAAGCGGTTGGCTCTTAAGGCAAGCCTACTGAGTGTCAGAAACCGTTTCCTCTGCAGTCTCGGTTTCATTCACGCCTTCAGCCACTTCTTCAGCGACAGCATCGGAGTTGTTGAAAAAACGGTGGCGCACGATGTCCCCGGGCCGGATTTCAAGATCAACTGTCCGACCTGCAGCCAGTTCAAGCACGCCGGCAATTTCGGCGTCCGCACCAAGGCTGCGGCGCGATTGCGGCTGGGCGTAGGCGATGATTTTTTCAATCACGCCATTTTCATCGACATAGACAATATCGAGCGCGACAAGCGTGTTTTCCATCCACATGGACGCCGGACGCACCGGGTCATAGCGAAACAGCATGCCTGCGCCGGGGTCCAGCGTTTCGCGCCACATCAGGCCACGCTGCATTTGTTCAGGCGTTTCGGCCAACTCGACCACGAATTCGTGCTCGTTCTCGGCAGAGGCAATGATGATGCTTTCAGGCCCGCCAAACTCGATGACGGTGTCCTGGGCGGACGGATCAACCTGTGCGGCAGCAACGCCGGCAAGGGCCGATACAAGCAGGGATGAGATCAGAATGCGCATGGCCGGCACGCTATCCGGGCTTACCGGCCAAGGCAATCATTCGATGCGCGCAAATCACCGCGCATTGCAGCAAGAGATCAGGCGTGAGCCATACTCTTGATTTCCGCAGCCAGAGCGCCTTTCGGGCCCTCGACACAACGCACCTGCAGGCTCTCGCCCGGCTGGACCTCATCAAGGCCCGCTCGACGCAGTGTCGCGGCGTGCAGGAAGACATCGCCTTCCACTTCATCACACGTGACAAAACCGTATCCGCGTAGCGCGTCGAACCATTTGACGACCGCGTTACAGAATGGTGCTGAGGACGTGGTTCCGGGGTGAAAACGGCGCGGACGAACCGGAGCTTCGGCATCACCTCCCGCCATCTCGACAATCTCGATCGCCTGGCGCCCTTTGGCACCCTTGACCGCCTTGCAGACAATTGTCGCATTAGGAAGAGCCGGACCTTGTCCGTATCGTCGGAGACAGCTGGCGTGAAGCAGGATATCGCCCTGCCCATCGACCGCATCTATAAAACCGTATCCGCGCGCTGGATCATACCATTTCACGCGGCCCTCGAGACGAAGCACTTCGGCGTCGTCAAACACTTCATGAGCTAGAACCATAACTTTTTGCTCGCTTAGACAACCCTCGAGCGAATTGTTGTACACAATTTCAAAAGTTAAGAGAAGGTGAATCACCCATTCTGTTGCATATTGCATCCGCTATATATAGCGACTGCGACCCATTCTCAGCATCATTAACACAAGATGTAGTGAGTTAGCAGCGTTCACCCCCCTA
>CBFHQE010000192.1:0-3025 GCA_965657935.1 Maricaulis sp.
GCCGACAACCCAATGGCCATCATCACCAATGATCGCGGTTCCATTGAACGGTTCAAAGCGCTTGATCAGGGCACGCGCGGCGGTGGAAGATTTCAGTTGCGGTTTCATCTTGTTCAATTCTGACACGGCACACAGGGGTCTAATCCCCTACTGCAAGACCGGAGCCGCCCTGGTTTCAGCCTTCACCTTGCAGGTAGACATCAGTGGCATCGAGCGCGGTAAACGGAGCGAAGAACCCTCCGCCACTGCCGCCACCGACAATGTAAATTCCATCATCCAGGGTCGCTGCAGCCGCGTTTGTGCGCGGCGATGGCAGTTCCTCTGCCGATTGCCACCCGGACTGGCCCGGCGTCCACACAAGATGTTCGTCCAGCGTGGTATTACCCTCACCGCCCTGGCCACCAAACACGTGCACCCGCTCCCCATCATAGGCGATGGCCACACCGGATCGTGGCGCCGGCAATTGCGGGCCCGCGCGCCACTCTCCCGTGGACGGGTTGAAAATATCCGAGCGCGCGATCGGAGCGCCGGCCAAAAAACCACCGACGATCAGGATTTCACCGTCAATGGCCACAGCCGCGGCCGCGGCCCGGGTGACACCCTCGGGCACCGCCCCGTTATCCCATTCGCGGGTTTGCGGATCAAAGACATAGAACTCGCCATCATCGCGGCTGCCGCCAATGGCATAGAGCAGCCCGTCAACCTCGGTCAGGGTAAAGTCAGCCTTGGCGGCCGGCATTGCGGCCTCGCTCTGCCAGACCGCATGTTCAGGCGACCAGGACCACATCGAGGCACTCGGCCCGACACCCATTTCACCGGGGGCATAACCTCCGGCCGCATAGATCCGGCCATCGGCCACTGACATGCCGAACCGTTCGAGCCCGCGCGGCAGCGATTGCTCCGGCATCCAGCGATCGATCTCGCTGTCATAGGATTCAAACTCGGCGCGCGGATCGGTCAGACCGGCCCCGCCGGCCGCATACAGCCGGCCATCCAGCACCACCACGGACAGGCCCGCACGGGGCGCATCCAGGCGCGCAGCGGGCTGCCACTCCCCGTCAGCATGGGCTGCAGGAATTGTCACCGCCACCAAACACGCAAGCGAAAGCAAGTTTTCTCGCATTGTTTTCACCACCCTTAGCTCCCCAGCTGGAGGGATATCATCACAGAAGGAGCAGTGTCGCCAGCCCCAGGAATGCAAGAAATCCCACGACATCGGTCACTGTGGTTACAAAGACCGAAGATGCAACCGCGGGGTCGGCGCCCGCGCGCACAAGTCCCAAGGGAATCAGGATTCCCGACACCCCCGCACAGGCGAGGTTGAGCACCATGGCCAGGGCGATCACACCGGCCAGTCGCTGGTCCTGGAACCAGGCCATGGTCACAGCCCCCATAACCAGCGCAAAGATGACACCGTTGAGCATGCCGGTGGCCAGTTCACGCCAGATCACCCGCATGGAGTTGGCGGCCGTCAGGTCACGCTCGGCCAGAGCCCGCACGGCCACCGCCAGGGATTGTGTGCCCGCATTGCCGCCCATGGACGCCACGATCGGCATCAACACGGCCAGCGCCACATATTCATTGATGGCGCCCTCGAACAGGGCAATCACCCCGGACGCCAGGACCGCCGTGGCCAGATTGACCAGCAGCCAGGGCGCGCGAGAGCGCACGGACTGGACCACCGTATCGGACAATCCGGCATCATTCACACCGGCCAGGGCGAGCATGTCTTCCTTGTTCTCTTCCTGGATGACATCGACGATATCATCCAGCGTCAGCATGCCCGTCAGCCGGCCAGCGCCATCCACCACCGGCGTCGAGACCAGGTGGTATTTGTGGAAGACATAGGCGACCTCTTCCTGGTCGGTTTCCGGCGCCACAAGAATGCGCGGCTTTTCCATGATCTCGGTCAGCTGAACATCGCGTCGAGCGCCCAGCAAGCGACACACCGGGATTTCGCCCACCGGACGGAAACCGGCATCAACCACAAACAGGTCAAAGAACTTGTCCGGCATCTCGCCGCGACTGTCGCGCATATGGTCCAGCGCATGGCCCACCGTCCAGAAGTCCGGTGCCGCCACAAACTCGCGCTGCATCAGGCGACCGGCGGTCTCCTCGTCAAAGGCCAGGCTCTGTTCGACTGCCTCGCGATCCGCATCGGGAACTTCGGCCAGGACGGCTTCGCGCACATCCTCGTCGAGCTCCTCAAGAACCTCGGTCGCGTCATCACTGTCCAGATCGACAATCGCGGCCGCCAGGTGAGAGGCATCCAGATGCTCCATCACCGCTTCGCGCGTATCCGGCTCCAGCTCGGCCAGCACATCACCGGTAAAAATATCCGGCGTCAGTTCGGCCAGCGCCTCCTGTTTGGAGGAGGACAATTGCTCGATGACATCGGCGATATCCGCTTCGTGCAGCGGCGTCAGCAGGCGGCGAACAAGGTCCGCATTGCCATTCAGGATCGCCTCGACCAGTTCCGCGACAAATTCCGGATCGGTGTTCACACGGCCAGACGTGTCAGCAAGGAGTTCGTCTTCAAAAGCGGCTTCGCTCATGGGGCTCTCCTTGCGGTCTCGATATGACGGGTTTCAGTGATGTTGCGCGCACCCTAGGCGGTGGCGTGATTCGTGGCGAGTGGGAGAATGGGGGTGTGCCCCTGTTTTCTGCATTGACCCCCAACAACCTCGCCGCGCGAGTGTTTCGAGCGCCATCGAGGACAAATTCCTGAGCTATTTGTTACGCCTGCCAGTCGGGACCGCTCGGCGGAAATCATCCTCGATCCGGTATTCAACCCCATGATAATCGCAAGCGTACCATTGAAGGTTCGCCCCCGATCCGACTGTGGAGAAAGACACGATGTAGTTTTCCATATCGCTTCGATATGGGAATTCGTACCGGACGAACCCGAGTCGGTCGCCACCCACGGATAAAAGCTCAAGGTTTTGAATATCGCGAGTCCGGACCTCCAGCCCCGCCATATCGGGATCGTGCAAGCTCAATATCCACTGCTCATTCACAGCCTGCG
>CBFHQE010000193.1:0-3025 GCA_965657935.1 Maricaulis sp.
CCAGCCTCCGACCTCCCGGGACCGAAACCGCAATTCTTCTTCGCCCCTGATCATGCCCGCGCCCGGATCAGGGAATGGGGGCAGGACGCCTTTGGCGCCCGTTACCGCGCAGGCTGGGACGGGTTCGCGGACGCGGGTAGCGGCTATTTCGACTATGCGGAGGAGGCCGGCGGTGAGGCAGCGCTCGACGTCTACAAACGCTTTGTCGAGGGGGGTGTGCCTGCCAATTCGGCACAGACGATCATGGTGTGAGACCGCCTTGTTTATCCTGCTGAGCGCGTATGTGGCTGGTCAGCGTCTGGTATAATGCGCTGCGATCAATCGGTTTTGTCAGAAAATCGTCCATTCCAGCTTTGCGGCAGGCGTCAATATCGGAAGCGGCGACGTGCGCGGTCAGCGCGATAACCGGCAGTGAAGGCAGACGGGGGGCCAGGCGCATTCGTCGGGTCGCTTCCAGGCCATCCATCTGCGGCATGGATACATCCATGAGCACGGCATCAAATTCGTGCTTGTCCAGCGCCGCCAGGACCTCCAGTCCATCTCGAGCGCGTGTAACCTTGGCGCCGCATCGGGAGAGATGGTGCGTCACAACGAATGCATTGGTATCGCTGTCTTCCGCCAGCAATATCCTGATAGCCGTGAAGTCCGGCAGTTCAGGCGATTGGGCGGCGTCCTGATTATCCGGAATACTCGCTTCACGAATGGGAATGCAGACAGAGAATTGGCTGCCTTGTTTTTCGCTTGATTCGACAGCGATTTTGCCGCCCATCAGTTCGACCAGGTCGCGAGTTATCGCTAGTCCGAGGCCGATACCACCGTGCCGACGGGACCTCGATCCGTCCGCCTGTACAAAGCGTCCAAAGACCCGTTCCTGAGTTTCCGGACTCATGCCGATGCCGGTATCTTGAACCGTCAGAAAAAGATTTTGCCCCTGTAACCTCTTGATGCCCACTTTCACAAATCCCTTATCGGTAAATTTGATCGCGTTCTGGACCAGGTTGAACAGGATCTGACGGATACGCTGGGCGTCGGTATAGACAGTGTTGGGTGCGATGTCGGCCTCAAGCTGAAAATCCAGCCCCCCTTCGGTGGCCTGTTGTTTGAAGGCAGCGCTGACGTCTTCTGTGAGTGTTTGCAGGTTCACGATGTCCTCTTTCAACTCCATCGTTCCGGCTTCGATCCGGGCAAAGTCGAGTAGTTGATCGATCAGTGCCCTCAGGTCAGCACTTGACCGTTGCGCCCTCTCAATCATGTCCAGTTGATCACTACGCAGTGGTGTGGATTCGAGAATTTCCAGACAGCCGGAGATGCCGTTAAGCGGCGTTCGTACTTCGTGACTGATATTGGCCAGGAAGTCCTGCTTGGCCTTGTTTGCAGCCTCTGCCTGACGTTCGGCAATACGAAGTCGCTCTGATGTCGAGCGCAGCGAGGTAATCAACTTGCATTGTGACCATTGCGCCGCTGTCAGGGAGGCAATCGCCTGAAACGTGCCGATATCTTCGGGAGTGAACCAATGCGTCTCCGGATGCTCCGAATCCAGTACTCCGAGAACGTCATCACCGTGACAAATCGGTACGCACAATTCTGACCCTGGAGGAGCCAGGTCGTGAATGTACCGAGGGTCTGACCGAGTGTTGTTGATCAGCAAAGGTTCTCGAGCTGCCGCAACCGCGCCGGTAATGCCATTTCCAAAAGGTATACGCAGCGCGTTCCTGATCTGGCGGCGAAAGGGAGTTTTTTCGCCGATCGCGGCGGCCTGGGTCAGTATGTTGTTTGCCGGATCAAGGCGATAAATGACGCAATCGAGATAGCCCAAGCGTCCGACCACACTTTCGGCGACATACCAAAGCAGGTCCTCTTCATTGTTCAATGCGATCAGGTTTGCCGCGAATTCACGGTGGATTTGCAGTTCACGTTCAGCGGTTTTTTGAGGGCGAGCGCATGGGTGTTCGATCACAAATCCGGCCTCCGATCGGTTCGTTTTCATTGACGCAAGTTTAGGGCCGATTTTAATGCGTTGTTATTCATAGTGTTTTTCTGATAACTTGCAATTTGCAATAAAGTTGGTTGCAGGGTGCGAGTGATTATTTGCATATTGCAAGTGTCACCTGGCCCGGGCGACGACGTCTCAAGGTAGGCCAGACGAACAAGCGGGGCGAAGTTTCCTGCCCCGGGTGCTGGTCCGCTGCGGCCTGCGCGCGTAGGTTTTTCCCGCCTTTGCGAATCCCGCAGCCCCGCCCATCAGTCCATTTTGCAGTCAGTGATGTCACGCGCGCGCGAATTACTCTCAGACACTTTCGGTTTTCCCGATTTTCGACCGGGTCAGGAGGAGATCGTCCAGCGATTGCTGGACGGAACGAAAACGCTGTGTGTGATGCCGACGGGCGCAGGCAAGTCGCTGTGTTACCAGGTGCCGGCGCTGTTGATGGGCAGGCCGAGCGTTGTTGTCTCACCGCTGACCGCCCTCATGGATGACCAGGTCGCCGGGCTTGCGGCGAATGGCGTGAAAGCCGTGGCGATCCATTCCGGTCGGAGCCGGGATGAGAATGTCCAGGCCTGGCAGAGTTTCAAATCGGGCGAGGCGAAACTCCTCTACATGTCGCCGGAGCGCATGATGACCGGGCGCATGCTGGCAGCGCTGGACGGGCTGAACCCGGCCATGTTCGTCATCGACGAGGCGCATTGCATTTCCAAATGGGGCGCCAGTTTCCGGCCGGAATACGAGATGCTGTCGGCACTCGCCGAGCGCTTTCCCACCGCTGTTATCGGCGCCTTCACGGCCACGGCGGACGAGGTTACCCGCAGCGATATCGCAGCCAAGCTGTTTGCCGGTGAGGGCGATATCGTCGTGCACGGCTTTGACCGGGCCAACCTGTCGCTGGCGGTCTCGCCATAACAGAAATGGAAGGACCAGCTGCTCGAGTATCTCGATCCACGGCGCAGACAGTCCGGTATTGTCTATTGCCTGTCGCGCAAACAGACCGAGGAAGTGGCGAAATTGCTGGTCGGCGAGGGCTATCGGGCC
>CBFHQE010000194.1:0-2981 GCA_965657935.1 Maricaulis sp.
AAGGATTGTTTGCCGTTGAATATATTTATTCAAGTACGAGTTATTTTGTGACGTAGATCGGGCGGGTTTTTACACATGGCTTGTGTTTCGCGTCGATAATATTCCCCGGATTTCCTCTGTAAGTTGCATCCGGGCTCCGCATTCGCGCCAGATGGCATGTCGTGGTGTCGCGAAGCTGCCAGGGGGGGAGTTGTTTCGCGTGCCCTTCCCTGCTTGAGTTTGGCCGATTAACAAATGGGATGCTCATGCGTGACGTTGCAACCTGGGAACCTCATGAGGCGCTGGACACTCTCCAACAGGCGGTGATCCGGTTCGTTGATGTTTGGGTCTCCCATCATGGCTTATCATCCAAGCAGCGATCATCGCTCCTGCCGGTGAACGCCCGCACATATAATCGACTGCGTGCGGGTGATCGAGACATGCGCACAAAGCAGATGGTCGAGATCGCTACTGCGCTGAACGTGCCTCCCTACTATCTCGCCCTGCCCGGATCGTTGGCCCTCACGGACCATCAGATCAAGGTTGCGATAGAAGACGCAGCCAAGTTCGAGCGCGCGATTTACACGATAATGACCCTGCCTGCGCGTGAGCGGTCGATTTTGTTCTCGCACATTGATAGTTTTACTGTTGCTGCAAATTGGAAGCAGCGTGAAACGACCGACCGCGGGGTTTACTGATCGCCGCGCTGATTGCGACTGGCGATGTATTGCTTACTTCATTCCCTCACGAGTGACTTCACCCCTGCCCTGGAAGACGATGGATCCGCTTTTGCGCCTGCTGTGCGGACCTTTTTTACTTTCGATTCCCTGCAAAAGAGCATCCTGGCGTTGCGCATTATGTGTGACGGTGTGGAACGTTTAGACGCCAGTTGGGACGACCATGCGCGGTGCGAAGCCTTGGAGCCTTCCGATCGGGTCGCGAGCGGCCTTGTTCGACTTAAAAACGGAACGCGATCGCTTTATGCTTCCACGCTCCAGCTTGCCTACGCGCAGAGAGCCTATTTTCAGGCCATGAATAGCGATGAATCTGTGGAGGCGCACTTGGACGTCTTCCGTCAGATCAATCCCCTGCTTGAGTACAATATCCTGATTGGCGGGGTCAGCTGGGAGCCGGTGGAGGATCTCTCTGGGCTCAGCAATGCCGAACTGCTCAGGATGGTGGGGCTTCATATCGTCGGCACGAAATCCGGATCGAATATTCTATCCTTCAACCAGGCCTTGATGGATCTGGATGATCTGCACGAGATTCATAACTCGGCGACACGCGCTATTAGCGAGCTCACGGAGCGTTCCGCCTTTATGGAGGCGGTCGCTGATTTCCCGACCACCGTTGGCAGCTTTGTTTCTGTTTGGCAGCGCGTCATGCAGCAGATCCACATTCACTCGCCCAACCCATATGGCGTTGAGCCGGGCGATAACTACCGCGTCGGGATTTAGCGCCCCTCGCTCGGAGAAAAGAAAAGGTCGGTGAAGCTGGTTGCCCATAGGGCAAGCCAGGAGGTACTTCACATGACCAATTCCCCTTCCACCGTCCCGCTCGGTCAACTTCTGATCGCGGAAACCAACGTCCGTTCCAAGGCCTACGACCCCGCCGGCATTGCGCGGTTGGCCGACCAGATTGCTGCGAAAGGGCGGCTGATCGAGCCGCTCAAGGGTGCTCGCGCATCCAAGCGTAAGGTCGGCATCCATGATGGCGGCCGCCGTCTGACTGCGCTGCAACTGCTGAAGGATCAGGGCCGCCTGCCGGAGTCCCTGTCGGCCGGCATCCCCGTGATCATGGATGATGACGACCGCATCTCTCAGATCGAGACGTCCATCATGTCGAACGAGCGCGAGAACTTCTCACCGATCGAGGAATGCAAAGCCTTCGGCATTCTCGCCGGCGAAGGTGTCACGAACACGGAAATCGCCAATCGCTTCGGCATTACTGAGCGCGTCGTCGCCCAGCGCCTGGCTCTGGCTGACGTCCATCCGGAGATCATCGCCGCATTCGAAGATGACCGTATCGATCTGCCCAAGCTCCAGGCGTACACGTTCGAGCCGGACCAGGCTGTCCAGCTTCGAGTGTTCAACTCGGTGATGTCCTATACCGGTCCGCGAGAGATCCGTCGCCTGCTGGCCGAAACGGACATGCCGGTCACCTCCCAGATCGTCCAGTTCATCGGCCTCGACGCCTATCGTGACGCCGGCGGCGCCGTGCGAGAAGACCTCTTCGACGAAGATGCCTCGGTGTGTTGCGATCCGGCTCTCGTTCGCCAGCTGGCTTCTGACAAGCTCGATGAGCTCGCAGCCCAGGTGGCCGAAGAGGGCTGGAAGTGGGTCGAAGTTCATCTCGACAATGCCTACCAGTTCACCAGCTCGCTCAAGCGGATCTACCCGCAGTCCCCTACCCTCACGGAGTCGGCCTCGGCTCGCGTGGCGGAGCTGGAGGCTGAACTCCAGAGCTTCCTGGAGCGCCAGGACGAGATCGCGGAAATTGCCGATCAGCGGTGCGAGGGCAGCGAAGAGGGCGTTGTCTATAACGACGAGGAGCTTGACGAGCTGGAGACCCTCGCGGACAGCGAGGCGCGTGTTCGCCAGGAAATTGGTGATATCCAGGCCCCCGTCTACACGGACGATCAGATGGCGAACGCTGGCGTGGTGGTAACGCTTCATGGCACCAGCCCGTTCATCACTCGCGGACTGGTCCGCTCCGAGGATGACGTCAGCGATGACGCCTGCGCCGACGGGGCGGAGCCGGATAAACAAGCTCCGGCCAAATCCGCACTCCTCGGCAAGGGTCTGGCCGAAGATCTCAACCTCGCAGTTCAGGTGAGCATGCAGGCGCGCATTGCGACCGATGAAGCCACGGCCTTCCTGCTTTCGACTGCCTGGCTTGCCTCGAGTGTTTTTGGGGCCGTGAACACCGACAAGTGCCTGATCTATGCGGCGGGCATTCACTTCCGTGGATCCACCGGGGTTGAGGTGGCAGCTGAGGCCAAG
>CBFHQE010000195.1:0-2938 GCA_965657935.1 Maricaulis sp.
CGGCAGGAATGAGCGATCGATCAGTCCTTTTAGCTTGGCGGGCAGACCGCCCCACCACATCGGCGTCGCGAACACAAAATGCTCGCTCCATTCCAGCGCCTGCAGGAATTCTTCCAGCACGGGCTCAAGCGGTTTGTGATTTTTGTAGCCGGCAAAGCCGTAATCCATGTCGAAATCCATATCGTGCAGATGCAGCACCCGGACTTCATGCCCCTCACCGCGCGCAGCTTGCGCATACGTCTCGATGATCTGTCTGGAGATCGAGGTCTCGGCCGGATGTCCGTCGAGCAATGTGATGCGTTTCGTTTTCATGATGCGTCCCTTTTATTGACCACGGTCAATTTAATAGACTCAAGAATTGACCATGGTCAATAATAAATTTGACCGAAGTCAGTTTTTATGGGAGCAAGGGGCATGGGAAGAGCACCACAAAAACGCACGCTGGAAACCCGCGCCAAACTCGTCGCCGCGGCGCAAGCCATTGTTTCCGAAAGCAGTTATACGGATCTGAGAACAGAAGAAGTGGTCCAGCGCGCCGGCGTCGCCAAGGGCACGTTTTTTGCCCATTTCAAGGACAAGGATGCGCTGATGGATCAATTGATCGGCGCGCGCATCAATGAATGTCTGGATGGAATCGAGTCGCGTCCGGCGCCCGACGACATCAACGAGCTGATCAATGCCCTCATGCCCCTGCTCGACCTGATGCGGTGTGAGCGCTACGTCTTCGATGTCATCCTGCGCCTGTCTGGCGCGGCCGCGATCGAGGAGATCGGTCCCATCGCCCAGACGTTTGAGCGCCAGGTCATCGTCATCGCCGGCTGGCTGGCCAAGGGCCCGTTTCGAACCGATATCTCGCCCCAGCTGATGGCGGAGGGTGTTCAGGCCTTTTATGTCCAGGCCATCGCGCTGAATTTCTGCGCCATCAACCAGGCAGTGCCCGTCGAGGACCGCTTGCGGGAATATTTGCAGGCGTGGCTGATGCCGACGACAGCCTAGGCACAGCCCGAACAGCGCGGCGCCGCCGGATCTATTTCCAGCCGTTTGACCTCGATCGATTCACCACATTCCACACACCAGCCGTAATCGCCCTCTTCCAGGCGCTGCAAGGCCGCATCGATGCGGCGGATTTCCTGGGCACGGCGGGCATCGGCGGCCTTGGCCATGGCCTGGACCTGCAGGGAATCCATGCGTGACAAGCGGCCGACCGACTGCTGGTCCAGTTCCACCGGTTTGCGATCATCATCCGCGCCTTCTGACAGCGCGACCAGCTCGGCCTTCAGCGCTGTCAGGGTTTCGCGGATTTCGGCGTCACTCATTCAATCGCCGCGATATCTTCGCCCAGCTCGGCAGCCAGAAGCTCGCTGTCGACGAGACGCGGGATAATGTCCCGCCATTGCGGCCAGGCCGCGAACGCACGACTGAACAACGGGCGAGCACCGTCCAGGTCGCCGGCCGTGGCCAGTCCGAACGCATGCCAGAACGTGACCTCGTGATTGTCCGGCGCCAGTTCACCGGCCTGCGCATAGGCACGACCGGCATGCTCCATATCGCCCTCAGCCATGGCGTCATCGCCTTCGGTCATCAGGGCGTAGACACGGGAAATGGTCAGAAGACGCCGCATCTCGGCCAGCGGGTCCGGCGCGTCTTCCACACGCAGATCCACGACACGGCCACCCCAGGCCGGCTGGCTGGCATCACCGGAGACGACCAGCATGGCGGCGGACTGTTTGCCGCGGATATCCCCACCCTCGGCCTCGGCGGCTTCCAGCGCGATCATCAGGCGCTCGGCCAGATCTCCGTCCGCCGCCAGATAGGCGTCATACATGGCCTGGCAGACCGTATCATTGAGCATCATATTGGCCTGGACGGTGAAACCCTCACCCTCAATGTGACAGGCAGCAGCGATGGCATTTTCGCCGGTATGCGCTGCGACATTGCCCTGGGCATCGACCATGCCGACCTGGCGGACGGCGGTCGCGTCATCAGTCGCCAGGGCCGCGTCGAGCGCCTCACGCGCACTCATGCCCGCCCGCATCGAAGCCAGGCCATTGGGGCCATAATCGGGGAGGACAAAGGACTGGGTCGCCACGGCGCCGACGCCCGGCTCGGCCCAGACCACGATCGAGCCGACCGAGAACCAGTGCGACTGCACCGCCGCCCCCATCTGGCCTGTTTCGGCATCGCGCGCGACGATGGAATAGGTGTTGACCGGACGCATCGGCACCGGCGTTTCAGCCATCGCCGCGGATCCGACCGCCAGCATGGCGCCGGCGCCGATCAGGCTCTTCGTGACAGACATGGTCTCTCCCCTCAAATCTGTGTTCGAGGGGAGTATAGACGGCTGGAACAGGCTGTCAGCTTGCTTACTTGACGTTGGACGCCATCAGGCAGAGCTGTTCGAACATCACATCGACAGCCGCCAGCGCCGTGATCTCGGTCGGGTCGTAGGGCGGCGAGACTTCCATGATGTCGGCCGCGACCAGATTATCGATCTCGAAAGCCCGCAGGATACGCTGGGCTTCATAGGTGGTCAGGCCACCGGGAACCGGCGTGCCGGTGCCGGGTGCATAGGCCGGATCCAGCGCGTCTATATCGAAGGACATATAGGTCGGGCCCTCGAATTTCGGCAGGCGGTCAATAAAGGCCTCCAGACCGTTGATGCGCACATCATCGACCGTGGTGACATTGACACCGAACTTCTCGACCACACCCAGATCATCATTGGCCGCCAGCGGACCACGAATGCCGAACTGCCAGGTGTTTTGCGGCTTCACCAGGCCTTCTTCCAGCGCATGACGCAGGAAGGCCCCATGGTGATACTCGCAGCCCCAGGCCGCGGGATAAGTGTCCAGGTGGGCATCAAAATGGATGAAGTTCACCGGGCCATACTTCTTCGCCACGGCTCGCAACAGCGGCAGGGTGTTGGAATGATCACCAC
>CBFHQE010000196.1:0-2927 GCA_965657935.1 Maricaulis sp.
AGCCCGGCATCGATCGCCTGCTGCGCGCGTGCCCGGGTGTCGAAATAGCCGTTCTCAACGAGATATTTGTCGGCACGTGTCATGCAGGTGTTTTGACCGGCGACGGCGCGAAGCTCAACCCGTTTTGCGGGACAAGCCTCGCGCAAAACCCGCGCCCGCGGGGCAACGCCCCTATTCCGGCATCTGCACACGTTCGCTCAGCGCCCGCACCTCACCTGCCAGTTCGCCGTGACCCGTCTCCTCCAGGCGGAGGGCCAACCGGATCAAATTCTCCGGGCTGGGCAGGTCGTGGATGGAGACGTCACCGCTCATGAAGGCGCTGGTGGAGGCGGCCGCCTCGTCAGCCCAGTGCACCACGCCGTGCCTGTCAACCAGCCCCACCGCATCAATCTGCGGCCAACCAGCCTGTCGGCGGGTATCAAGATGCAGGGTCAGCTGGGACGTCTCACCGTGTGTCAGCGCATAGACCTCGATCGGAGCTCCCTCTTCGGAGTATTCCATGACATCCGGCTCTTCCCGAGCCTCGACAGGCGCGTCGCCGATTCCCAGGCCAGTGATCACACCCGGGACCTGGGAAAACTGCACCCGTAACGATGTCGCCTCAACGGGCTGTGACCAACGCAGGCGCAACCATTCCTCACCGGCATCAGCCGTCTCCGGCGCCCAGGCATACATGGTCTCACCGACGCCGCCATCGGGCGCACCCGTCGCCTGGGACGCAGCTGCGTTGCTCACCGGAGGGCTGGACCAGTCCAGACCCGCAATCATGTCCAAGGCGGCATCCTCGCCGCTGTCCTGCAGGGTCGCGAGCATGTCCGCCATAGGCGTCGCAACAGGGTCGGTGCCCTCATCAACACCCAGCATGATCTGCAACAGCCCGATGTAAAACGGAAAACTCCCTCCACGCCCCAATCTGGAATCATTGACCAGGGAAACCATGCGGCGCTCCGGTTCACCCTCCAGCCAGGCCAGGAAAGAGAGCGTGCCTCTGCCCGCCCCCGAAGCCGAAACCAGACGCCCGCCGGTGGAAGTCGGGTAGAAACTCAGCCCCATGCCACCCGAGCCCGGCGCGCCGTTGACCTCGACCGGAGTCAGGATCAAGGCCTGCATCTCCATGCCCAGAAGGTCGCCGCCCGCCAACGCGGTGATGAAGGCGAACAGATCTTGTGTCGTCGAGTAAAGCCCGCCTGTGCCCAGCAGTCCGGCCTGGGTATCGTCACCCGCGTCATAGGGCACCCGGCTCAGTGCGTCAGGCACTGTGTACCCTCTCGCGACATCGGCAGGAGCCGTGACCGTCGTCGTCACCAGCCCAGCAGGCGCTGCAATATAGGCCTGTAGAAGCTCGGCATAGCTGAGCCCGACCTGGCGCTCCAACAGGGCAGCGAGAAGGATATAGCCGGTATTGGAATAGGCTTCCTGGCTGCCCGGCTCGAACATCAGTCCGGCGGTATTGATCGCGCGCAGCACATCCTCCAGGGCGTATTGGTCCTGGGGCGGCAGCGCCTCGGCAAATTCACGTGTCAGCCCTGCGGTATGGGAAAGCAGATGGCGCGGCGTTATGCGCAGGCTGACCGCACGCTCCAGTTCTGGAAAGACCTCGGCGATCGGCTCATCCAGATCGATCCGCCCGCGTTCCACCTGCTGCAGCACAAGCACTGCCGTAAAGGCCTTGCTGGTCGAGGCGATGTAGAAGGGCGTGTCCTGCGTGATCGGACGTCCGGTCGTGTCGTCGGCGACACCTCGCACCTCCGAAACCGCTGTTGCGCCAGGCCTCTGGACACGAATAGCCCCGCTAAACTGGCCGCTTTCGGTCCAGGCATTGACGTGGGTTGCAGTGATTTCCGAGTGAGCCGGCTGGGCCTCACTCAGGGCGCACGGCATCATTGCCGTCGCACAAGCGACAAGCCAGGTCTTCATGGTCAGTCCTTTCAGGGGTTCGCGTCTCTAGTCGCGACGGGGTTGAGACATGATTAGTTCGATCAGGTCCTGATTGCGGGAACTCATTGCGAGTTCTCGCGTGGTTGTTCCGTTGGCCGATGCGATATCTGTTGCCGCGCCGTGATCGAGCAGAAGCTCGACATTGTCGACAATCTGGCTTCGAAGCGCCGCATGGATTGGCCGGTCACCACCAACCATCACGGTGTTCGGATCGGCACCAGCTTGCAGCAGTATGCGAATGGTCGAGGTCTGCGAGGTCTGCATGGCCCGGCTCAATGGCGTTTGACCATCAGGACGTTGACTGTTCGGGTCCGCGCCGTCCGCCAGCAACATGCGAATGATTGCATCAGACTGCGTCCCCACGGCCTCGACCAGCTCCTCGCTGTAACGCCGCTCCTGCGCGGTGAGCTGTGAGGGTGATACAAACTCGGCGCGGGGCATCAAGGCTGCCACGGCGCCGCCACTGAAGAGGACGAGAACCAGCAGGGCCAGAGAAAGGACCGGATGATGCAGCACCTGTGGCTGGTCCATCAATCTGCGCATGCGGGTCACGAGATCAGAGGGCGAGCCAATGGCCGCTGCGGCCATGCCCGTGTGACGCACGGCAACGCGGTCGGCAAGGTCGAGAATACTGCTGGCATAGCCATGAGCATTGCCGAACCGGGACACTGCCATGTCATCGCAGGCCATCTCGCGCTGTAAATCGATTTCGCCCGCCACCTTCTGCATCAGCGGATTCCACCAGAACACACAGACGATCAGGCGCTGCACCAGTGCGAACCACAAATCCCCGCGTTCCAGATGGGCGTATTCGTGTTCAATCAACCCGCGGACCGCATCGTCACCGAGTTGTTCCTCCATTCCGCACGGCACAAGCACCACCGGATCTGGCAGCCCCGCCAGTTGTGGCGTTTCAATTTCATCAGACAGCTTCAGGCCCAGTGCCCGCGCCAGCCAGATGGCGGCATCAGGCCGGTCCATTTTCCGGG
>CBFHQE010000197.1:0-2882 GCA_965657935.1 Maricaulis sp.
TGAGATCCCTCTGTACGTCCGGGTCAGCATTTTCCTGGACGGTCAGAGAACAGGATGTATGACGCACAAAGATGGTCAAAAGACCTTCCTCTGCCGCTTGCTCACGGACAAGACGCGCCGCCGCATCGGTAAATTCATAGAGACCCTGCCCGCGCGTCTCGATGGCAATGCGGTTCACGCTCATGATCTGGCCTGCACACGATACCATTCCCGGTTACGCAGCCACACCAGCATCGGGAACCCGGCCAGTACGAAGGCATAGACCGCGGGAAACAGCCAGCTCGGCACCTGCGCCACCACGTCTGACGGCAGCGGATAGAGGATACGGCGGACGACGATCAGCGGAAGGACCAACGCGTAATAGACAGCGATCGGCCACCACCCCAGCGCCCGGGCAATTGGAAAACACAACCATCGGATAATTCGGAACATACTGGCCCTCCCCCGCGCATGGGGCGACAAGCCGCGAGCAAGGTCAAGCGCAACTAGCGCTCCAGCTCCACATCCCAATAGAGATAATCCATCCAGCTTTCGTGCAGGAATTTGGGTGGAAATTTTCGTCCCTGGGCCTGGAGTTCATGCGTGTTCGGCCTCTGGGGTGGCCGGGCCAGCGGCATGCCGGCCTCACGCGGTGTGCGGCCACCCTTTCTCAGATTGCAGGGCCCACAGGCGGCAACGATGTTTTCCCAGCTGGTCTTTCCGCCCTGGCGACGCGGGATGACATGGTCAAAGGTGAGGTGTTCCACGCCCTGCTTGCTGCAATAACCGCAACGAAAGCCGTCGCGCAGCCAGATATTGTATCGGGTAAAGGCCGGCGCCCGGTCCTGTTTGACATAATCGCGCAACGCCACGACGGACGGCACGTGCATCTCGAAACTGGGCGAGTGCACAACCTCGTCATAATGCGAAACCACGGCGACCCGTTCCAGGAAGACGTTTTTGATCGCCTCCTGCCAGGGCCAGGTCGAGAGCGGGTAATAACTGAGCGGTTGATAATCCGCATTCAGAACGAGACAGGGCATTCCCTGCGGTGCTGCATCAAGCACCTGCATGGTAACCTCCCTCGTCGGGACCGCCAGTGCGGTCCTGGAGGGGGCGCTTGTATTGGACCCGGGTCCTGAAGGCGCACCTCCTGTTGGGGCTTGGGGTCAATCCCGAAAGGAATCATACCACATCCACGACACTGACAGAGCTACAGGTGTTCGCGTGACAGTCACATGACTGTCCCGAGAATCTTTGATGTCGCAGGTTCGGTGTGGCCTAGATGTAACGCCCGGCGAAGGCGCATTTCATGAAATCGAGCCCCAGATCAAGCCCGTCAGGCCCGATCGAGTGTGGCACACCCTGGGAAATGTGGAATTCCGCGCCATGCCCCGCCGCACAGATGGATTGCGCCGCATCCAGCATGAAGGGTAACGGCAGGACGTCATCACGATCACCATGCACCAGCATAACCGGCGGTTTGGTCTTCATCTCGTCCTTCAGTTTCTCGCCGCCTGGCAAGGCGCCGGAGAAACCGAGAATACCGCCGACCTGCTGCTCCCGGCGCAGGCCGGTATGTAACGACAGCATGCAGCCCTGTGAAAACCCGCACAGCACCAGGTCCTGTGGCTCAAGACGGTAACGCGCCAGCTCCTGGGTGATGAAATGATCCACAATCGGCGCAGCGTCCTCGGCGCCGCGCTGGATACGCTCCGGATCGAGCTGGGAGATGGGGAACCACTGGAAACCATTGGGCGCGCCCGGCACCGGGTCCGGCGCGTTTGGCGAGACCCATTGTACGTGAGGCAGGTGCGGCGCCCAGTGATGGGCCAGACCGATCAGGTCATCGCCGTTTGAACCATATCCGTGCAGCAGAATGACCAGCTTGCGCGGCGGCTGACCATCACGTGGCGCCAGGCGCGGTCCATCAATCGCTGTCGGCATAAATCCCTCCTCGGAGCTGAACCGAGACAGGACAATCGCACGCCGCTGAAGTCAACGGGATGTGTCAGGCCGCCGCCCAACAGCCATGAAAACTGATTGGAATATGGTGTTCTGCGTGGGCGATTCCGACCGGCCCATCGCCCACTGCCGAGGCGTTGAACACCGCGAAGAAACTGCGCTGGGTTTCCAGTGACAGTCCCTGCTGGATCAGCCAGCCCTCTTCTGCCCATGCGCCCGGTGCGCGTGCAAAGACTGGCTCACCGACCGTGACTCCCGGTCCGAAGTCAAAACTGGCGGATTGACCCGTCTCATAGTCGAAACGCTTGACGCCGCGTGTCACACCGCCCGCCCCGAACGCTGCCAGATAGGCAAAACGATGCTCGCGCCCCAGCGCCAGCGGGTCGATGGTCGGAAATTCATGATGCGCGGCGTCCAATACCTCGCCCTGCACTCGACGCTGGTTGAGGTTGAGCACATAGCGTGTCAGCTCGCCCTTGTGGACGGCCTCGCCCAGCCGGCCCTGCATGATGGCGTCGAGCTGCGGATCCTCGCCGATCATGTGGTCCGGGTTCTGATAGCCCGGGAAATCCATGATGATGCAGTCATCTTCACGCTCATAGGCATTGACCGCGTGCCAGATAAACGCCGCCTCCGTCTCCAGCCACACCGGTTCCGGCTCGCCCTCGCGATTGACGACCAGGATGCGATTGCCGCGCTCGGGCTGCCAGCGCAAACTCTCGGTGAAGGCCTGGACGCCGGAGAGAAAACCGAGCGGATTCATCAATACCGGGTGGAGCAGGAAAATGACCTTGCTGCGGGTGACGAAGAAGTCGTGAATGTAAAAATTTTCGGTCTCAGCGACAACACGGTGGCTTTTCAGACTGCCATCCGCATTGCGAATGGCGACATGCAGGCCCTGGCGACGACCAAACGTCCCGCCAGCCAGGATCCACTCC
>CBFHQE010000198.1:0-2833 GCA_965657935.1 Maricaulis sp.
GTCGACGCTGGGTGCGTCGTTGTTGGCAGTGTCCCAGCCAGCGGGCGCGTCTGTAGCATTGGCATCGGGCGCCTCAGCAGAGGCGTCGTGGGCGTGAACCGGGCCACCCTCGCCTGTCGCCCCGGTTGCTTCTGTGGAACCGTCCGAAGTTCCGGTGGTAGCCTCGGCCGGATCGCCAGCAGTGCCAGAACCGCCCTCACCGTCCTCGTCATCAGCCAGATGATCGGCCGCCAAAGCCAGCGCTGCGCTTGCAACGAGTGGCGTATGATGCGCAGTGACTGGGTTGGCGTTGCTGCCGCTCGTGGCCCAGGGGGCGGGGCTGGACGCTTCAGTATTGTCGCCCTCTTCGAAATATGTCCCGTCGAGCTCCTCGTACTCGTCTGGGCGCTCAACGAAGCCGGGCGTCTTCTCGCCCAACTTGGTGAACTCAAGGGTTACGCGGGCGGTAGGAAAAGCGCCTGCGGGTACCAGGTATCCAGCAAGGTTGGGAAGGCGTTGGAGCTGGTCTGGCATGACGAGATCATCCATCTTGTCCTGGATGGTGTAGTTCACGCCGTCTCGTGTTTGGTGCGCGCCGAAACCGACCCCTCGTTGGGCCCTCTGGACCTCGGCCCGACCGATATATTTTGACGCGATCGCTGCGGTATCTGGATCGCCCAAATTCAGGATCAGTTTGGTGCGCGCCAGGCCGGTAATCGTTTTCGCAACATCATCACCGTAGATGGATTCAAGCTGCGAGGTGGACTGGATCCCCAGGACGTAAGCAGCTCCGAATTGTCGGCCCTCGGCGAGACCCTTTTCCAATGAGGGGAGTTTGTAGAGCGAGGGCAGTTCATCGATGAAGAACCAGATGGTGCGGTCGGGATCGCGGTCTTGCGCCATGATCGAGTTCATGGCGAGCTCCATCCAGACCGTGATCAGGCCGCGCAAGGATTCGTGCTTGTCCGAGCGCGAGGTCATGAACATGAATGATGAGGCGTCATCATCCTCGACCCATTGTCGGATAGAGAAGCTGTCACGCTCAACACCGGCGCGTTCCATCGCCTGCAGTGAGGCCAATGCGGTCGTCAAAGTCGCGCGAATAGACTGTGAGGTTTTGGGGTTGGATGTGTCGATCAGCGATCCCGCGATGGTGTTGTGCAAGAATGCCGAGAGATTGGCCAAAGGGGCGCGAAGCAGGAGGTCGATCAGATCCTTGTTGGTGCGCCGGTTGGCTCGATAGAGTTTGTGGGCGGTCACGGCAAAGACGACGCGCGCACTCTCCACCCAGAATGGATCGGAAGAACCCGGATCGGGCATAAGAGCGGCGGCGATTTGCCGAAAGTCTTCCAGCGAACGACAGTCATGAAAGGGTGACCACTGCGGGCAGCGATCATCCAAAGGATTGAGGATTACGTCACCACGCGCCTCGTCAAAAAACATCGGCACGAACGAGCGCATCTTGTCGTAGATAATGGCCCGATCCCCGCGCCGTCGGATCTCCTGAAGAAGCGGGATCATTGCTTGGGTCTTACCGGCACCGGTCGTACCGGCAAGAAGCGTGTGGGTGGTCTCTGCGCGAAAGGCGTAAGGGATCCCGGCGAGAGAATATGGGCGGTATTTTTTGACCTTGAAGCGGCGGGCCAGGGCGTGGTTGGAGGAGTGAATTTCAACGGCCAATTGCTTCGCTTCGACGATGGTCGCGCCGCGCAAGTGGGTGTCGGAACCGAGCCGGCGTCCGTGGTTCACGAACCAGTAGAGCATGAACAAAAAGATCGCCGATCCGATGATACCAGCGATGACCAAATTGCGTTCGAGGGCCGCGAAAAAGATGTCGGTTTCTGCGCGAATAAACGGGTTCGCGAGAACCTGTTCGACGGTCATGTGAAGGATGTCGCGGTTCTCATCAATGACCGTCATTTCCCGATCAGATTGCCCGAATTGATCGAAGGCCCAGGCCATCGAACGCGAGCCGGCCAAGCGCGCCGCGATCGGGTCGGCGAAGGTCAAGGCGAACATGAAAGCGGTGCCGAAAGTGAGCACCACACAGACCATGAAAAGCCGCGAAAGCAGCTGCCAGTACATGCGAGCATTGTGCATGAAAATCTGGCCGCCACGCAGAAACGTGGACGAGAAGGATTGGTCGCCGATGGGCGTTGAATGACGAGAATTCATTCCGCCGCCTCCTGCTTGGCGCGCGGATATTCAAGCGCGTCCAGGATGTCGGTCGGTGCCGTGTTTCCTGACAAAAACAACGCGTCAGCCATGCTGCGAATTGTCAGCTGGTCTTCTTCGCAGAGCTGGCTTTTTAGGGCCGCCGCTGAGAGATAACCCAGGAATGAACCGAGCTCTTCCTGATGACGCCGTGCTGCCTGGAGAGATGGAAGTGTGTTGTCCAGATATGCGGCGCAGGCGGCGACAATGAATGACGTGCGGTTGTCAAAATGCCGACTACGGACTTGCTCGTCGATCTGCTGGAGCAAATCACGAGGAAGTTTGACCCTGATCTGTCGTAGGGTCTCACCAGTAATATTCATCGCTATCCCTTAGTTGGGGACAGCGCGGTCGCGCCCTGAATGCTTAATCGAACAACAGACCAAAAGGAAGCGAAAAAGTCGGCCGCGCCAGCTCGACAGGCTAGGACGATGGCGCGCGCAGATGACCGCGACGGGGGTGCGCGCGGTCTCTCTGGGAAAAATAGCGCCATGGCGAGCGCCTCTCCCGGTGACAGCCCTGCCCCCCGCGGTGACAGCCCTTGCCTCCGCGGGAGGCTAAGTCTCCCGGGGAGGCACGTGACTTAAACCGTTTCAATAACAAAGCACTAGCGCCGTCCGCGCGTACACTGAGGAAACGG
>CBFHQE010000199.1:0-2824 GCA_965657935.1 Maricaulis sp.
CGTCGCTAGCCGGGACAACCAGCCATCGATCCGACTGTCACGCCAGTCCTCCGCCTCGTAGGCATCACGGTAAATTCGATCAGACAGAGTGGAGTGAAAATCGACCATGATGACTTCGCTGCGCAGGGTCAGACCGTTGCGTTCGAGGAACTGCCAAACCGCCAGGGTCTCGGGCTGGGTTTGGTTTTGCCAGTCTCGATTCAGGTCGACTCCATTGGCATTTGTCCGCCAGAACCCATGCTCGACACCGTCCGGGTTGATCACCGGCACGATCACATAGTCAAAGGGCAGAGGTCGCGCCATCGCGGCTTCAAGCAATGCCTCGACAAAACCCTTCATCGCAAAGCCACCCGTGACCTCAGGCGGGTGCTGGCGGCCGAGAATGACGACAAGTGGCCGCGTCAGGTCAGGGTCTGACGCGACGGATCCAAGGGCGACCAACGGGCGTCCCTGGACCGACGAACCAATAACCTCCTGGCGCAGCGCCGGATTGAGGTCGCGCCAGTGCTCCGTCCAGGCCGCATGTTCAACTTGCGCCAGAATTGGTTGGGCCGCGACAATCGTGCGCCCGACCTCCAGAAGAAGATCAACCTGAACCAACTCGCCGCCATTCGTTGTCGTGACACGGTCCTGGGTGAGCCGCCGCCATTCCGCGTTCGGTCCGTTTATCCAGGGATGATAACGATGCGAATATCCCGCATAATTGATCTCCAGCTGAACCTCGCGGCGGGACTCGGTCACGAGCTCCAGCGCATACCACGGGCTGGGATTTATTGGCTCAACCTCCGGCCGAACGGTCAAGGCGACCCGCTCGCAACCCACGTCCAGTTCGGCGAAATGACTGCCTCCGGCGATCTCCGTCGTTGCCGAAACGCAGCCCCGCGCCGAGGGTTCGGGCAGCATGGCGCACCCGGACAACACAGTGGTCAGAAACGCGCCAATCAGTCCGACGCAACGCATGGCTAGCCAAACACCATCGGGGCAAGTGTCAGGGCGATCACGCTGAGGACCGCCACAGCGATGATATTGAGCGCGAGCCCTGCCCGGGCCATTTTCGGGATCGAGACCATGCCCGAGCTGAACACGATTGCATTGGGCGGCGTCGCCACAGGCAACATGAAGGCACAGCTCGCAGCGAGCGTGACCGGAATAACAAACACCAGCGGATCCTGACCGGTCTCAACCGCAATCGCCGCAATAACGGGCAGGAAAGTCGCCGTTGTCGCCAGATTACTCGTCAATTCGGTCAGGAAGATCACCAGGGCGCAGGCCGCAATGACCAGAAGCGCCAGATTGAGCGCGCCAAGCGGGGAGAGTTGTTGGCCCAGCCATAATGCCAGCCCCGACGTCGAGACCGCGGCGGCCAGAGCCAGTCCGCCTCCAAACAGGATCAACACGCCCCAGGGCAGACGTACCATGTCTTCCCACACCATCAACGCCTGTCCCCGTTCACCGGAGGGGATGAGGAATGCAGCTACCGCCGCAATCATCGCAACCCCGGTGTCCGAAACACTGCCAATGAGCGGAACATCGGAAAGCTGTCCTCGCAGCATCCACCCAAGCACCAGGAAAACAAACAGGGCGCCCGTGCGCCATTCAGCCTTGCTCATTTCACCAAGGCCGGACTGCATGGAGGCGATATGCTTGGCCGCCTCCGGAGACGCCTTGAAACTGACAGGAAAAATGATCCGCGTGAGAGAGAACCAGGCAATGGGCAGCAGGATGACACTGACCGGGACTCCGACCAGCATCCAGCGCGCAAAATCGATCTCCACGCCGTAATTGTCGGACATAAAGCCCGCCATGAAAGCGTTGGGAGGCGTTCCGACAAGGGTTGAGAGACCGCCGAGTGTCGCACCATAGGCAAGACCGAGCAGCAGCGCGGTGCCAAAGTGGGAGCGCTGCTTGACCTCGAGCTCTGGCATTGTTTCGCCAATAACAGTGACCACAGAGACCGCGATCGGTAGCAGCATCAGCGTCGTGGATGTATTGGAGATCCACATGGAGACGAAGGCGGCAGCGAGCATGAAACCGCCGACCAACGCACGCGCATCCGTCCCGACCAGTCGAAAAATCCCCAGCGCGATACGTCGGTGCAGACCACATCTCTCGATCGCCAGCGCAACAACAAAGCCACCAAAAAACAAATAGATGATCGGGTGAGCGTAGGGAGAGGAGATGTCCCGTATGGGCGCCACACCAAGAATTGGCAAGGCGATCAGCGGCAGGAAGGCGGTGATCGCGACCGGGATGGCTTCGGTCGCCCACCAGATTGCCATCCAGCTGCCGATCGCAGCAACCAGTACAGCTTCCCGCGGCAAGCCTTCCGGCGCGAAGAAACTGGCGATCAGTAGCGCAATCAGCGGCCCGGCAAACAGTCCGATGCGCTGATAGAGGGCTGGGGTCTCGTCCATGCTTTTATCTGTCACGGATTATTCTCCTCGCGCAAGGCGGGCACATTCGGGCTGCGCCAAGCGATTTTCGTCAATGAGATGATTGAGTGCCGGTCCGGCCATGCGCGCATTGTCATGCCCAACTCCCGGCACCGTCGCAATTCGCCAATTCGCGGGCAGTCCTGCGGCCTCGGCGCGCTGTTCGACGACATCGAGCATGAAATGACCGCGCGCAAACCGGTGTGGCCCCTGGGCCCTGGCCTCGACGGTCTGGCGCAGATATTCGGCCTCGGGATCATTATCTAGCTCGCCCAACAAGAGGACGACATCCCTTTGGACAAGGTCGGCGTCTGGAAGCGCCGCTGCGGGTGCTTCGCGCAGGCCATACGGCCAGACATGATCCGAACTGGGGAGCGTGTACCAGCCCGCGT
>CBFHQE010000200.1:0-2742 GCA_965657935.1 Maricaulis sp.
CTGGGCGGCCTGTCTGGCGCAGGAAATTCTGCACCCGGGCGCCATCTCGACAAGCTTGCTGGCGACCCTGTCCAAGCTGGGCCAGCGCGAGCTGGGGCTGATCAACAAATATGCCTCCCTGATTATCTCGGGTGATTTCATCCCGGTTGAGGAAGGCGATCTCGGTCAGCTCAAATCGCTGTTCCATCTGCAATCGCTGGGATTTGTCAGTGGCGCAGGCACGCCGTTTCGCCGCCAGGGCAAGCTGGACGATGACGGTGTTTTCTGGGTGCCCGCCGGAGATGAGGCGCTGGTTGTACAGGGCGAGGCCGGACAGGAATGGAGCCTGGGCGGCGTGTTCGCTTCGGACAACCTGCTGTCCCTCGCGAAGGTTCTTGATATCCAGCCGCAGCGCGATGCACTGATCAATGTGGCGCGCCACTTTTTCAAGCTGGACTGGAAGAAACAGGTGATGCGGGCCAAGTGGCAGCGAGATGGCGACCGGGTGAGCTTTGAGGCCATCGAGCTCTACCACAAGGAGCCGCCGCAGGGCGTAGCCGTGGAGAAAGTGGGTTGATGGATCCCTCCAACACCCCTCGGGCGCTCAAACTGGCGCGGCCCAGCTTCCTGCTCGGAGCCCTTCTGCTGCTGGCAGGGGCGCTGGTGTATCGCGATATCGTGGCGCTCGAACCCAAGGTGATCTGGACCATTGTTTTGATGGTGCCGGGTGCCGGTTTTGTACTTTTCGGCCTGACGGTTACCGCGGCCGGACGAATTCTGGCGGCTGCCAAGGCCGTCCCCGAAGATGAACGTCCCACATGGGATGATGACGAGAAGAATGAGGAGTAACTCACATGGGTGAGCACACCTATCGCATTGCCGGCGCAACCGGCGACTGGGAGATTGTCATGGGGCTGGAGATCCACGCCCAGGTGGTCTCCAATGCCAAGCTCTTCTCTGGTGCGGCGACGGCTTTTGGCGCGGCGCCCAATACCCAGGTCTCCCTGGTGGATGCCGCCATGCCGGGCATGTTGCCGGTGATCAACCAGCACGTGGTTGAACAGGCGGTGCGCACGGGCCTTGGTCTCAATGCTCAGATCAATCTCTGGTCCCGTTTTGACCGCAAGAATTATTTCTACCCGGATCTGCCGCAGGGTTATCAGATCTCCCAGTTCCAGTATCCGATCGTCGGTGAAGGTGAGATCGAGTGCGAGCGTGATGACGGCTCGCGTTTCAAGGTGGGCATTGAACGCCTGCACCTCGAGCAGGATGCCGGCAAGTCCATCCACGACCTGGACCCGACCCATACCTATGTGGACCTGAACCGGTCCGGCGTGGCGCTGATGGAAATTGTCTCCCGCCCGCATCTGCGTTCGCCCGAGGAAGCGTCCGCCTATGTTTCCAAGATGCGCACGATTGTGCGTTATCTCGGTACGTGCGGCGGTGATATGGAAAAAGGCCAGCTGCGCGCTGACGTCAACGTCTCGGTTTGCAAGCCGGGCCAGTATGAAAAGTTCCGCGAGACCGGTGACTTCTCCCATCTCGGCACCCGATGCGAGATCAAGAACGTCAACTCACTGCGTTTTATCCGCCAGGCGATCGAATACGAAGCCAAGCGCCAGATCGATATCATCGAGGAGGGCGGCAAGATCGACCAGCAAACCCGCCTGTTTGATGCCAATACCGGTGTGACGCGCTCCATGCGCTCCAAGGAAGAGGCGCATGATTATCGCTACTTCCCGGATCCCGATCTGCTGCCGCTGGAACTCCAGCAGGACTGGGTCGATCAGATCCGCGTCAGCCTGCCGGAATTGCCGGACCAGAAGCGCGAGCGTTTCAAGTCCGAGCTCGGCCTGTCGGAATACGATGCCAGCGTACTGGCGGCCGACAAGGACCGCGCGGACTATTTCGAAACCGTCGCCGAGGGTCGCGATGCGAAACTGGCGTCCAACTGGGTCAATAACGAGCTTTTCGGTCGTCTGAACAAGGAAGGCATGGGCATCAATGACAGCCCGGTCTCTGCGGACCAGCTCGGCGGTCTGGTGGCCCTCATCAAGGACGGCACGATCTCCGGCAAGATCGCCAAGGACGTGTTCGAGATCGTGTGGTCTGAAGGAGGTGATCCGGCACAGATCGTCGAGGATCGCGGCCTGAAACAGGTCACCGACACCGGCGCCATCGAAGCCGTCATCGACCAGCTTATCGCGGACAATCCGGACCAGGCCGCCTCCGTCAAGGAGAAGCCGAAAGCCATGGGCTGGTTTGTCGGCCAGGTCATGAAAGCCATGCAGGGCAAGGCCAATCCGCAAGCGGTGAACCAGATCCTGAGGGACAAGCTGGGGCTCTAGGTGGTTCGCACAATTTTTCTTCTCGCGGCCGGTATAATCCTCCTGGGTGTGGTGTTGGTAGCGACGGTGGTTCTGGCGACGTATCACAGCTAACCTGACGTCAATCTAGCTCCGCTGCCAGATTCGGATGTGATCCCGGATTGTGGAGAATGGCTGGAACTTCGCGTGACCGAGCAGGGAGAATTCCTCTTCAATGAGGAGAGTTTCACCGAGGCTTCGGCCCCGCGGAAAGAATCGCCTCTCGCACACCTTATGCCTGCGTTCTTCTGCTCGTCCGTGACGAAACTCCGCATGCCGCGGTTGTTCAGCTCTGGGATGAATTGTCGGCTCGTGCGGTGCGTGTATCTCTCGCGCGGGAGTGATTGAGTGGCCGTCCACCGGTCGTTCGTCAGAATCGTATGCACGCTATTCCAGA
>CBFHQE010000201.1:0-2709 GCA_965657935.1 Maricaulis sp.
TGGCGTCTCCGACACGGATGGTGGTGGTGAGCATGTCACCGATTTCGCGCACCCGGCTTGCAGTGTCAAGCGGGGCTCCGCAAGATGCCGGCGAAGCGGCCAAGCCGGAACTTTGAACGTTCTGACGGATGTATCGGCCGGGGAGGACAACATGTCGTTTTATGAAGACCATATCCTGCCGCATCTGATCGGGGCGGCCTGCGGCTCTTCGCCGATCATGAAACAGCGCCAGAAACTTGTTCCTGCCGCTGAGGGGCGCGTGCTTGAAATTGGCATGGGAGCAGGCCCCAATCTGCAGTTCTATGACCCGTCCAGGGTCACGCATCTCTGGGGATTGGAACCGTCAGCTGGAATGCGCCGCAAAGCGCGAAGGAATATCGAAGCCGCGCCTGTCGATGTTGAGCTGATCGACCTGCCGGGTGAGCAGATCCCGCTGGACGACAACTCCGTTGATACGGTCGTGCTGACCTACACCCTCTGTACGATCCCGGACGCTGTAGAGGCGCTCCAAGGCATGCGGAGAGTCTTGAAGCCTGGCGGAAAACTCCTGTTTTGCGAACATGGCAAAGCACCGGATGCACAAGTGCTTAAATGGCAAAACCGGGTCGAACCGGCCTGGAAAGTTGTGGCGGGTGGATGCCATCTGACCCGCGATATACCTGCGCTTATTCGTCAGGGGGGCTTTGATATCGAAGTGATGGAACAGGCCTATATTCCCGACACTTTGAAGATCGCGGCCTATGACTATTGGGGAAGTGCGACCGGATAGGCCGGCGGTGACGGTCAGGGCAGGCCGGGAAAGCTCGTCACGTATTCAATCTTGATGTCGGGGAAACTGTCGACAAATTCGATGGTGAAGTCGGGAAAGCTCTCGACAAACTCCCACTCACCACAACCATCGGGAAAGCTGGTGACCTGTTTGACCTTGAGATCCGGGAAGCTGGTGACGACCTGCACCCGGATATCGGCAAAACTCTCCACGACTTCCACCTCGCCGTAAAGCGGGATGGCGTTGAAGGTGCAGTCATCGGCGACCGCGTCTGCCAGGGCGAGTTCGAAAAGCATGGGGTCAGGTTAGACGAGCCAAGATGAACTGGAACTGGCTATCTTCCCCATTCATGGGGAAGTGGGCTCGCCGAAGCCTGGGCGTAGGCGAGGTCGAAGGGGGGCGAGCGCAGCGAGCTGACCTCCGCGCTTTGCGCTCCGGCCCCTCTGACGGCTTCGCCAAGGCTACGAAGGACACCTCCCCGTGGGGAGGATAAACTACCCCATCGCCTTGTTGATCTCTTCCGTCATTTTCTTGGCATCGCCCAGCAACATCATGGTGTTGTCGCGGAAGAAGAGCGGATTTTCGACGCCGGCATAACCGGAGCCCAGCGAGCGTTTGACAAAGAAGACCGTGCCGGCTTTCCAGACCTGCAGAACCGGCATGCCATAGATCGGCGAACCCGGATCATCCTCGGCGGCCGGGTTGGTGACGTCATTGGCACCGATGACAAAGGCGACGTCGGCATTGGAGAAATCAGAATTGATATCCTCCAGCTCGAACACCTCGTCATAGGGCACATTGGCTTCGGCCAGCAGGACATTCATATGGCCGGGCATGCGGCCTGCGACCGGGTGGATGGCATAGGCGACATCAACGCCTTCGGCCTTCAAGAGGTCACCCATTTCCTTCAGCGCGTGCTGGGCCTGGGCGACGGCCATGCCGTAACCCGGGACGATGATGACCTTGCCGGCGTTTTTCATCACGAAGGCGGCGTCTTCCGCTGAGCCCTGTTTGGCATTGCCCTGCGGGCTGGCGGCTGTGGATGTGGCGCCATCCTCACCAAAGCCGCCGAGAATGACCGAGATGAAGCTGCGGTTCATGCCCTTGCACATGATGTAGGACAAGATCGCACCGGAAGAGCCCACGAGGGCACCGGTGACCAGCAGGGCGGTGTTCTCCAGCGTGAAACCCAGCGCTGCTGCGGCCCAGCCGGAATAGGAATTGAGCATCGAGACCACGACCGGCATGTCGGCACCGCCGATCGGTATGATCAGGGTCACACCCAGGACGAATGCGGCGATGGTGATCAGCCAGAAGGCCGTCTTGGCGTCACCGCCCGAGGCCATCAGGAAGGCGATCATCACGGCGATGAAGACACCGATGGCGATATTGATCAGGTGGCGGGCCGGCAGCAGGATGGGTGCGCCGGACATGTTCCCGTTCAGCTTGGCAAAGGCGATGACCGATCCGGAGAAGGTGATCGCACCAATGGCCGTGCCAAGCGACAGTTCGAACAGTGAAAGGCCTTTCAGGTCGCCGACATCATTGGCGATGTGGAAGGCTTCCGGTGCGTAGAGCGCGGCCGCAGCCACCAGCACAGCCGCCATGCCGACCAGGGAGTGGAAGGCGGCGACAAGCTGGGGCATGGCCGTCATCGGGATACGGCGCGCGATGATCGCGCCGATACCGCCACCAATCGCAACCCCGCCGACAATCAGTGCGATACCCGCACCGTCCAGATTGACGGCGAAGAGGGTCGTCACAATGGCGATTGCCATGCCGACCATGCCAAACAGGTTGCCCTGGCGAGCCGTTTCCGGACTGGACAGACCGCGCAGAGCGAGAATGAACAGGATGCCGGAGGCGAGGTAGAGAAGTGCGGCGAGATTGGCTGACATGATCTAGCGCTCCTTCTTCTTGTACATCGCCAGCATGCGCTG
>CBFHQE010000202.1:0-2680 GCA_965657935.1 Maricaulis sp.
AATGCATGAAGCGGTCAAGGTCCTGGCTGCCGCAACGATCTATCAGGCCCGCGGCGTTTGCAAAGCCCTGACCGGCCGGATCATCGCAGCGCTGCCGTAGCCCCATGGTCGACGCGGCTCTACTCAAAGAGGCCCCGTCGACCCAGCGACCGCCAGTCCCGAACGGGATGCGCAGCTGGAAGCGGGCGGAAGTGGCTTCAAAGTCACCGATGCCCAGACCGCTAAAGCCAGCCTCGAAGCGGAAGCTCAGCCCTGATGCAAGGCCGGCCCGGATGCCCACTCGGGCGTCGGCCCGCATTTCATTATCGCCATCAATCAGCAGGCCAGCCTCATTGAGGAGGTCAGCGGCCTGATAGTCCCACACGGCCCGCAGACTGGAGCTGAGCTCCAGATAGCTGCCATCTGTGCGACGCTCCATCCAGACCACTTCCGGCCCGGCTGTGATCCGGCCTAGCGTCACGGTCTGTTCAGGGATCGCGATATAGAGACTGTCGGTGTATGCGCGCTGCGTTTCCTCAAAGTGAGTTAGGTTGGCCTGGGGGCGGATCCGCCAGTTGTCCGTCCCGAACTCACCGGTAAGGTTGGCCCGCAGCAAGAAGCGATCAGTTTCAAACGCATCCTCGTAAAGCCCTAGCGGGTTCACGGTGTTGTCGCTTGTGCCATACATCGCCAATGCATCGAAGGTCAGCGTATCGCGGAGCTTCCACACACCGTACGGTCCGGCCATCCAGCCATTGCCTTCGACCTGAACCCCGGCAATGGCACCGGCAGCGATATTGCTCTCGTTTGTGACCTCATCCATCCAATCATACTGGGCCATGACGCCAAGGATCAGCGTGTCTGATACCTGGTAATCAATACCCAGTTGAGTGACGGCAAAGTCACTACGCGCATCATCCCCAGCCCGATTGTCGGAGACACTGGCAAATTCAGCCGCGAGCCAGACATCCCAGTTTTCTGCGAACGGACGCTTATAATTGGTTGCGCCGGCGATCTGAGGCGTCGCCGCCTCAGCGGCGTTACGCATGCCCGAAAGCGACGCGCTGAACACCACCGTCGAGCGACCCGAACCGTCCACGCCTGCCGCAAAGGCCCCGCGCTGAATGCTGTCCCGCTGAGAGAAGCGCTGGGAGAAGTCCGGAGCCGCCGCAACTATGCGATCAGCCCGGCGAGCCATAAAGTTGCGGATAGCACGCTGGGTGGCGATACGCACCACATCCTCGTCGCGGACATTCTGAAAGGTACACACCAGAGCTTCGCCCGGGTCGATGTCCAACGTGGCATGACCAGTGGCTGGATCGAAGGTCGAACCACCATCGGTATCGCCCGAACAGGAGACCGCCTCTACACGCCAGCCAGCAGGCGCTGACTGAGCGATCGCATAGCTGCCGAACAGGACGTCACCACTGATTGCACTAGCGCGGCCATTTGCCGTCGTCAGCGTTAGGCCATCGAAGTCCTCCAGGTCAGAGGTGTAGCCAAAGCTTGCATCCCCTGATGCACCATCAGGCGCAGTGGCCACCAGCTCAACCGTGCCGAAGCGCTCCTCCACTTGGAGAGCGATGGGGACTTCGGCCAGGATCGTGCTGCCCGTTGACTGTCTAAAAAAGCCCGCTGGCGCACTACCACCATCAATGAGCACCGTTACGGTGCCAGTGTAGTCACCGGGTTCGAGCTCATCCACGCTATCATTCAGCGTCACGACAAGGTCAAGGTCACCCAGCGACGGGATTGATCCAGAGGTTGGGTCGACGTTGAGCCACAGAACGTCTGCGTTCGCCGTAAATTCAAGCGAAGTCGAGCCAGGGTTGGTAATTCTAGCGCTCGCTGCCACTGAGCCAGGATCCGCATCTGTCGACGAAATCACAATATCGACGGAAGGCGCATCAGCTCGAACTGTGACGACAAAATCGCCTGCCCCGCTTGCGTTGCCCGCGGCGTCATCACTGGCCCCCTCAGCAACGCTAATAGTCAGAGCCCCAACTGTCTCGGGGGTGATGGTGGCGGTATAGACATCAATCGCCCCACCGAACTCAGACACTGCGCCATTCGCGACTACAATATCACCAAGCTCAAAGCCGGTTACAGCCTCTGAGAAGGTGAAGGTCGCGGTGAATGGACCACTAACCGTCGCCGCGTCGCTCGTGATCGAGAGCGATGGAGGCGTCCCATCGCTCTCGATGGAGAACTGGGTGGCGGCCGTGTTGTCATTCCCCGCGGCGTCCTGAGCCGCACCGGCGGCCACATCCACAGTGACGATACCATCTGCAGCTGGCGTTATTATGGCAGTGTAAATGCTGGCTAACTGAGTTCCATCACCAGATATCTGCGCGGGTGCAGCATTTGTCGAAATAATCCCAAAGTCATCGGCAACTCCATTGCCAACCACTATGTCGCTAATTGTGAAATCTTCAACCGCCTCATCAAAGCGGAATTCAACATTGAAAGGTCCACGAACGAACAATGGAGGACCTTCGACCGGCGCCCCGGGGCCAAAAGCAATACTCACACCTGGTCGGGTTCCGTCGTATTCAACGGAGAACTGGCTCGCCGCCGTGTTGTCATTGCCTGCCACGTCCTGTGCGGCACCCGCCGCCACATCAACCGTCAATGTGCCGTCGGCAGACGGGGTGATGTCGGCGGTGAACACCGAATTGTCAGCGGTCTGCAGGTTCGAGGC
>CBFHQE010000203.1:0-2612 GCA_965657935.1 Maricaulis sp.
GTATCCGGGTTCTCTTCCGGCTCACCATCAGAGCAAATCTCCAGCTCACTCGACGGGCGGACGGATGAAGTACCCGAATTGTAGACATAAATTGCGCTTGGATCGTTGAGATCAGGCACAAGCGTATGGGTATGCGAACCGCGACAGGTTTGTACGGCGGCAACCTGGCGAACATTGTTCATATCGGAAATGTCGAAAATCTGGACACCGCGAAAACGTTCCGCGCTGCTTTCCCCTTCAACACCGCCGGAACCACAATCCAGACGTCCACGATTGTCTTCGACCGAGCGGAAGACGAGATTCCCGTGCACACTGACATCGCCCTGACCGCCGGGACAGACCACCGAAAGCACGTGCTCTACGGAGCTGTCGTCCTGGGTCTCGAAGATGTTGAAACCGTGCCAATTGCCCATGATCACCCGATCACCGGAAAAGGCGAGATCCGTATTGGCGAACGAGATCGGACTCGGCGGGCGGTCGACTTCCTCGCCATCGCGCATCGCCTGCATCAAGGCCATTTCAACCGCAGGCGCCCACATCGCATTGTCGGGCGCGAAAGCTTCCGGAGTGCGTTCGGCATGAACCAGCTCGACATTCCAGCTGACTTCCTCGGCATCGTACAGCCCCGGTGCCAGGCCTTCGCGGCTTGGCGGCGGATTGCTGGCAATTTCGCTTGATTCATTGCTTGCGGGCTGGCTGCAGGCGGTCGCCAGCACAGCCAGCGCGAGGATGGATATTCCGGTCTTGATATGGGTCATTGTCTCCCCCTAACCCTGTCGCGCGAGCATGTTCTGCATGCGCAAGATTTCAGTAGATTGGTCAGCGACAACCGCTGACAGGAATTCTGATAGTTCCGGGTCTTCACCGGCGCCGGGCTGGCTGAGCAGGGCGTTGACCATGTCTATGGCGCCCTGATGGTGCAGAATCATTCCGGTGAGATAAAGGTGATCGAATTCGGCCCCGCTGGACGCCGCGAGCGCATCCATCTGCGCCGGCGTTAACATTCCCGGCATAACCGGAACATTCGGGTCCGGCTGGTGGTTCATGTGATGGGCGTGATGCCCCGCCATCTCGGTGCTTTCACCACGTCGCATCAGCCAGGTCCGCATCATGGCGATCTCGGATTCCTGAGTCAGGGCAATACGCTCTGCCATCAGGCGCACGGCTTCATTTGTTGTTCGGCGAGAGACCAGCGCGCCCATGTCTACAGCCTGGCCATGATGCACGATCATGTGCTGCATGAAACGGGCATCTGCCTCGATATAGCTGCTCTGACCGAGCTCAAGGGATTGAGCACGGGTCAGGGTTCGCGAATCTTCGCCGGGTGCGCCGGGCTGAACGATGGGAGCCTGTTGCGCGAGGGCGCCAGCGGTCATGGTCATCGACACCAAAATCGCGGCGAGCATGCGGAGACCGGATCTCCGGTTATGAATGAATTCGGTTTGCATCATTCCCCCAAGCTGACGGCTCCGCACTCGGAAAGACGGACAGTCGGCTCGGAGCATTCACCAATGAGCGTCAATAAGCAAATCGGGAAATGAGGCTATGCACATAGCCGGGATCTCTCAGCTCAATGCTCGCCGGGTTTCATCTGGGATTGCATATAGCGTTCCTCCCCGATTTTCTCGATCAGGCCGAGCTGGGTTTCCAGGAAGTCGATATGCTCTTCCTCAGACGCCAGGATATCGGTGAAGAGCTTGCGCGTGACATAATCACCGGCGTTCTCGCAATAAGCGATGGCTTCCTTGTAGTAGGGATGCGCCCGCTGTTCGATCTTGAGGTCGCATTCCAGGCATTCCTTGACGGTTTCACCGATATAGATCTTGGCGAGATCCTGAACGTTCGGCAGGCCTTCCAGAAAGAGGATGCGTTCGATCAGCTGATCGGCGTGTTTCATCTCATCGATGGATTCTTCATATTCGACCTCGGCGATCTTGGCGAAGCCCCAGTCCTTGAACATGCGCGCGTGGAGGAAGTACTGGTTCACCGCCGCCAGCTCGAGCTTCAGTGCACCGTTGAGGTATTCAATGATTTTGGTGTCGCCCTTCATGGCCTCACTCCCAGCTGTCCAGAGCGGAAAGTTAGGCGATGTTTGTGGAAATCCAAGAATAATGTTTGCGCCTGATAAGCGCTATCAAATCAACGTGTAACTTGAGAATCATTTGCGTGAATTTCAGTCGAGGAAATCATGTCCCTCACGTCGGGAAGGCAGCGTCCGCATTGCGGGCGAGCGTCCAGCTGCTTGAAAACGCAGGCAGCCGAACTGACAGCAGGGTCGCGGGCGGCCTGCTTGAGCTGACTGTCTTTCAGGGCGTTACAGATACAAACATACATACGGAGGACCGAATTGTTTCGACCCTCCGCATTTGATGCTAATGCGAGTGATTGTCAACTGCATAAACTATTCGAAGGCAGAATATCTAGCTACCGCGCATCATCGAGCCCAACGGGCCGAGCACAGAGCCCTCGCCCTGTCCGGAGCCGGCAACTGGCACGTTTGCCAGAATGCGGCCCGCCAGTCGCGAGAACGGCATGGACTGGAGCCAAACCTTGCCCGGGCCCTGAAGCTTGGCGAAGAAGAACCCCTCACCGCCGAAGAACATTGTCTTGAT
>CBFHQE010000204.1:0-2604 GCA_965657935.1 Maricaulis sp.
ACCGGATTGTAGCCGAAAGTGACCACGACAAGACTGTCCATGCCGGCCAGCGGGCCGAGATCCGATACTTGATTGCCCAGGAAATTGAGACGCGTCAGCTCGTCGAGGCTTGCCAGTGGCGACAGGTCCGAGATCTCGTTTCTGGCGATATCCAGCTGCTGGAGACCGGGAAAACGCTCAATCCCCTCTAGGCGGGTCAGGCCGCTGTCGGCCAGCGACAATTCGGTCAGCTGTGGCCAATCGGTTTCGGCAAGCTCGGGATAACGTGCGCGTACAAGATCGACAAACGACTGTGCAACGACCATGGGCGTTGCCGCAAAAAAAAGAAGAATAATCGCGAACAGCGCAGAGATTGGTCTTGTCATTCAACAAGCTCCCAAAAAAAAACTCGGCACGTCACTCTCATAACCAAACCGGCCGGCCTTGCCCAGCCGGTATCACGATAGCTTGATCAGATCACGCCCAATTCCCTGCCCACCTTGGTGAAGGCAGCGACCGCGCGGTCGATCATCTCCGGCGTGTGAGCCGCAGACATCTGGGTGCGGATGCGCGCCTTGCCCTTGGGCACAACCGGATAGAAGAAGCCGATCACATAGACACCCTCAGACATCAGTCTGGTCGCCATCTCCTGCGACAGCGCCGCATCCCCCAGCATGACCGGGATGATCGGGTGTTCGCCGGCCAAAAGGTCAAAGCCGGCCGCACTCATGCCCGCGCGGAAACGTTTGGCATTGTCGAACAGGCGCGCACGCAGATCATCGCCCTGATTGACCATGTCCAGCGCCTTCAGCGACGCGCCGACAATGGACGGGGCCAGCGAGTTGGAAAACAGATAGGGCCGCGAGCGCTGGCGCAGCATGTCGATGACTTCCTTGCGTCCGGCCGTGAAACCGCCCATCGCACCGCCCAGTGCCTTGCCCAGCGTGCCGGTGATGATGTCGATTTTGCCCAGTACACCGCAATGCTCCGGCGTGCCGCGGCCCTTGGCGCCCATGAAACCGTGCGCGTGGCAATCATCGACCATGGTCAGCGCATCGTACGTCTCGGCCAGCGCGACAATCTCCGGAAGCTTGGCGATATAGCCATCCATCGAGAACACGCCGTCAGTGACGATCAGGATATGACGACAGCCATCCGCGCGCGCCTGTTTGAGCTGGTCTTCCAGCGCATTCATGTCGGAATTGGCATAACGATAACGCTTGGCCTTGCACAGGCGTACGCCATCAATGATGGAGGCATGGTTCAGCGCGTCGGAAATGATCGCATCTTCCGGACCCAGCAGCGGTTCAAACACACCGCCATTGGCGTCAAACGCGGCCGCATAGAGGATCGCATCCTCGCAGCCGGTAAATTCGGCAATCTTGGCTTCGAGCTGTTTGTGAATGTCCTGGGTGCCACAGATAAAGCGCACCGACGCCACGCCGAAACCATGTGTGTCCAGCGTCGCCTTGGCCGCCTCGATCAGTTCGGGACGATTGGCGAGGCCGAGATAGTTGTTGGCGCAGAAATTGATGACATGGCTGTCCTGGCCATCCTGGTTCACATCAATCTCGGAGAACTGTTCGGAGGTAATGATGCGCTCGCGCTTGTAGAGACCATCGGCCTCGATCTGCTTGAGTTCACCGCTGAGGAAATCATAAAAGCCAGACGACATTGTGCGCTCCGATTGACATGCTTCGCGCCTGTCTAGGCCGACGCGCAAGAATTGTCATCCTGCTTGACTTTGCCGGGCCAGCGGGTCGCTATTTGAGCCACACCTTTCACTGTTGGACCGTCCATGCTCAAACCGTTTCGCGCCGTCGTCTTCGATATGGACGGCACTCTCCTGGACACGGAAAATCTTTACCTCATCGCCATGAAACAGGCGGCGAGCGAGTTCGGTCACGAGATGACCGAAACACTGCACCGCTCCCAGGTCGGCGTACCCAATGCCCAGTGCCGTGACATCATGCTGGACGCGCTGGGCGCGGACTTCCCCTTTGACGCCTATAATGCCCGCATGCACACCATTCTAGACGCGCACATGGCCGATGGCGTGCCGGTCAAGCCGGGTGTCTACGAGATGATGGATGCGCTGGACGAACGCGGTATCGCTGCGGCGGTTGCGACCTCGACCAGCCGCCCTGCCGCACCACAGCGTCTGGAGCGCGTTGGTTTGCTGGACCGGCTGCACACCCTGGTGACCCGCTGCGATGTCACCGAGGGCAAGCCGCATCCCGAACCATTTTTGCTCGCCGCCAGCCAGCTCGGAGTGCATCCGAGCGACTGCCTCGCCCTGGAGGACAGTTTCACCGGCATCCGCGCCGCCCACGCTGCGGGCATGCAAACCGTGATGATCCCGGACCTGATTGAGCCTGTGAGCGAGATCGAGGCGCTGTGCCAGGCGGTGATGGCGGATCTGCACGCGGTAAGAGAGGCGGCGTTTGGAGCTGGGTGATCCTCCCCACCGGGGAGGTGGATCCGCCGCAGCCTTGGCGAAGGCGGAGACGGAGGGACCGGAGGGCGAAGTCCGGAGGAAAGTTCGCTGCGCTCGCCCCCTTCGCCTCCACTTTGTTCCGGCACTTCCCCGGAGGGGAAGATATCTCGCCTTGAATGTCCTGCCAG
>CBFHQE010000205.1:0-2556 GCA_965657935.1 Maricaulis sp.
AGAATATCGTTATTCATGAAGGTGTTGTAACGTCTGAATTGGCGACCAGGTAATACAACCCAGGGATATTTGGACGTGCAGACGGGGGAGAGACAAGCCCGCTGCCGGTATTTCAAAAATGCCCACTCAAGGAGGCACGTGCATGGGGCGCGTGCCTCTTTTTTCATTGGGGCCCGTTGGGCCGCACCCTAGCGCCTCGCTATGCGGTGGGGTTCGGAAGGTCGCTATTGCCCTATCCTCGTCATCCCAAGGAGGCCGCGCAGCGGACAACCGGGGGATCTCGACTATCCTGTCGACTGGTGAGCTGGGGTCACCCGGACAAGCCGGGTGATGACGGACATTTGCGGTGGGTCAAAAAACGCTGATAGAAGCCGCAGGCTTCGCAAGCGCGACCGCGCGCCGGCGCAAGTGCGCCGCCCCATCGGGGGCGTGAGCGTAGCGAACTGCCGTGAGATCGAAGTATAAGTGGAGTGGGTGCGCGCCAAAGGCGCGTGAGACCCCGGCCTACATCAAACCGATTTCTTTCAGGCGCTGGAACAGGAATTCGTGCGCCGTGATCGGTTCTTGCGGGTCTACGCCTTCGCGTTCGCAGCCGGGCAGTGTCTCGATGAGGTAGTCCGGGCGATAGTGCAGGAAGAAGGGCATGGAATAGCGCGAATGCTCGGTGCGCGCGCCCTTGGGGTTGATCACCCGGTGCTGGGTCGAGGGCAGGATGCCATTGGTCGAGCGGGACAGCATGTCACCCATATTCACGGCCAGACAGCCGGCCGGCGGGTTCATGTCGACCCATTCGCCTTCGCGGGTCATCACCTGCAGGCCCGGCTCGTCGGCGCCCAGCAGCAGGGTGATGGTATTGATATCGCCGTGGGCCTCGGCGCGGATGGATCCGCCCGTATCGCCCTGGACCGGCGGATAGTGCAAGAGGCGCATGACCGAATTGCCGTCGCGAACCGTGTCGGCAAAGAAATCCTCTTCCAGCCCCAGATCCGTGGCGATGGCGCGCAGGACATGACCGCCCAGCGCGTCAAAGGCGGAATAGAGCTTGTGGATGACCTCTTCCCATTCCGCGATCTCTTCGGGCATCACATTGGGAGCCATGTCCTTTTCATACGGATGACCGGCGGGCAGGTCGCGACCGACATGCCAGAATTCCTTGAGATCGACATGCTGGGCGTCCTTGGCGATTTCCTTGCCAAAGGGCGTGTAACCGCGCGCGCCGCCGCCGTTCTCGATGAAATACTTCATCTTGGTCTCTTCGGGCAGGGCGAAGAATTTCGCGGCAACCTCATAGGCGCGGTCGATCAGGTCCTGGTCCAGGCCATGGTCCGAAATGGCGGCAAACCCGTATTCCCGAAAACTCTTGCCCAGCTCATGCGCGAACGCTTCTGGGTCGCTCTTTTGCAGGGACATGGAAACAGGTGGGAAGCGGGTCAGGCTTTCGGTAGCGGTCATGGCAAGGATCTCGTCTTTTTGTATGTGTCTTGGATAGGTCTTTAGAGGCGAACTGCCAAGCGCTGTAACGTCGCAGTCACAGTTTCCACAGCGGTGGTCCGCCCATACCGGGCATAAACTTCGCCTCTCGGGTTAAGGCGCTTGCATCCCTCGCGCGAGTATTCAAATCTCCGCGTCAGGGGAAATGGGGGCTATCATGGCGTCAAATGCGCAGAGTGATACAGACGAAAAGAGCGACGACCGCCCCGGTCGCGCTGAAACCTTTCGGCGTGCCGGGCTGACGGAGGCGGAATCGCGCCGGCTCGCGCGCATTGAGGAATACGTCAATGCTCGCCGGCCTTTCTGGGAAGCGTCACCGCTTGGCATGTTGGGCTGGCTGGTGTGGCGGCTCCTGTTCAAGGGCTTTCAGACGGCGCTCCTGTTGGCGGCCATTGCTGCATCGGTCTGGTATGCCGCGCGCATTCTGGATGACATGGGCGGGCTGACAGTGGTCGCCTCTGCGCCTGCGGATCTGGAAACCCGGATCGAAACTGTGTTTGCGGCCACACGCGGGCCTGATGATGACGCCTATGATATCTGGGTGGAGGAGCTCGCCGACGCGATCAATGGAGATATTCGTCGCCGTCCGGATCTCGACCGGTTCGCGGGCTGGGCGCAAGCCGGACCCTACTGGCTGGGCGAGGAAGCCCTTGCGCTGCGCCTGTTGGCAGCCGGGCGGGATCCGGCCCAGCTGGACGCGGAATTGCGCGCCTTGCCGCCCCAGGAACGCGAGCGCCGCCTCGAGGGTGTGATCGATGCCCAGTTACAGCAGGCGCGAACCCGCGGTCTTGACCCGGCGGCTGTCATTTTCGCGCCAGCCAATATCCTGGACCGGTATGAACGCGCGCGGCTCGTCTGGGAAATCTCTGCGGCGCCGATCGATGATTTTTTCCGGGCCAGCCAGCAAGGACAGCTCGAGCTCTCCACTCTGTCTGGTCTAGTTACCCATTTTCGCAGCGATACCCGCCTCTATTCCGGCGTCCGGCATCTGGTGATTCAGCTTTGTCTGGCCCCCCTGGCGCAGGAGGTCTTCGCCGAGGCGTGCAGCGCCAGCATCATTCCCCG
>CBFHQE010000206.1:0-2550 GCA_965657935.1 Maricaulis sp.
TGAATACGCCACGCTGGAATGGGTCGACTGGTTCAACAACCGCCGCCTGCTCAAACCCATCGGCAATATCCCGCCGGCCGAAGCCGAGGCCCAATACTACGCCAAACTTGAACAAGCCGGCATTGCCGCATAAAACTCAAACAAAATGGCCTCCCAGAAAACCGGGGCGGTTCACCCTAACATTTTATCAAAGGTGTCAACTTGAATTGCCCATTCCAATTTTTTGCGCTGGGGACCTGTTTATTTTTGAGGGGCCGAACGGCATAATTGGCGGCCTCGCCGCAACTTTTGATCATGGACAATATTTCTGCCGTCTGCTCGACGCCTTTAGGATCTAAGTCTCGAAGTCATGCCAAATCTTAAATACAATCTCAATTTGATCGCGTCCTTCTGTGACGTTGCAGAATACGGGTCGTTATCAAAGGCAGCGGCACGCTCTCGTACAAGCGAGGCAACACTTTCACGACACATAAAAGCTCTTGAGGAGGAACTTGGACTGCCGCTCTTCGGACGCACGGCCAGCAAGCTAATACTGACGGCGGAGGGGGCCAGTCTCAAAGAATATGCTAACCGGATCATGGATGCGGCCAACAGGTTCAACTTCGAGGCTAGTTGCAGTGTTCAAACTCCACGCGAGACGGTCCGAATGGCTATGAGCGAAGGGTTTTCAGTCGGCGTATTTCCTCCCATCTTGCTTCTTTGCCGCGAGCTATTTCCCAATATAACAATTGAAATCTCTGTGACTGATGACGCCGCCGATGTGCACCGAGACGATACCGACCTCGTCTTCAATACTCACTGCCCACTCGATTCATCGCTTCAATCAACCCTGATTCTGGAGCATATTATGGGCGCATTCGCGAGTTGTGATTATGTGGAGCGCTACGGTGAACCCAAAAATTTCGCAGCCCTAAAAAGCCACGTGATCATCGGAGGCTTGCACAGCCAAGAGATAACGCGCGCTTTGCACTCACTCGGATATGATTTTGGTGATTCGCCATTCAAAATTCGATGCGACAACCGCGCATTGGCGTGGCAGTTTGTGAGGAGCGGGCTGGGCATTGGCTTTATTAATATTGACGTAGGCCGGAGCGTACCGAATGTGAAACAAATTCTAGCGGAGTACTCCGTGCGACAAGAAATCTGGCTCACCACGAGCGCAAACCTCGCACCTGAATCACCCGCTGGCAGAATTTTTAGATGTATCTCGGAGGTATTTGGGCAGCAGAATAAACCGACTTAGCGTCTCACCGGTGGTGTCAGACAAAAACGGATCGGTCTCGAAAGACCAGGGTTGAGCCTAGGTCAGGCTGCGAGTTGGCGCCATTCGGCCAGGGCGGCGGATCGGTTTTCCTTGAAATCTTCGCGGCGATAAAAGTGGCGTTCGAGGTTAAAGGGTACTGTCAGACTAAAACGGACGGGTCTCGAATAGCTAGCGGCGCGTGAACCTAGGCCACCAGTAGTTCACGCCACTCGATGAGGGCAGCCTGGCGGAGGTCTTTGAATCTTGCTCGGCGTTCTAAGGATCGGTCGTGATTGAAGTGATTGTGGACGGAGGCGTGGGCAGCGGCGAATTTCTGCAAACTTCGCATTCGCCTAAACCGCGCCATCGCTCGCTCCCGCCTTCGGAATGGTAAATGTGAGTTCTCCGCTCGGTTATTCTCATGCCGCCCAGTGATCTGGCGATCGGCATTTCCGATCTCGCGCATCGCCGCTCGGTATGAGCGAAGTCTGTCGGTCACGACCTCTCGCGGCCGACCAAAGCGCTTCATCGCTTTCTTCAGGAATTTCAATGCTGAAGCCTTGTCGCGTGTCTTAGTGACATAGGATTCCAGCACCTCGCCTTCGTGATCGATTGCCCGCCACAAATAGTGCGTCTCGCCATTGATCTTCACGAAGACTTCGTCGAGATGCCAGCGCCATTGCGTGACCTGGCGCAGCTGTTGAGACCGGCGCTTCTTGATTTCGCGGGCCATCATGGGGCCAAACCGGTTCCACCAGAAACGCACTGTCTCGTGGGTGACGTCGATCCCGCGCTCATGAAGCAGGTCTTCCACGTTCCGCAGAGACAGCGGGAAACGGATGTACATCATCACCGCAAGGCGGATGATCTCAGGCGACGTTTTGAAGTAACGAAACGGGTTGCTCATCCGCGCAGATTGAAGCCGGACCCGATAACGAGCCGTTTAATCTGACAGAACCCGTGAGGGATATCGATATAGGCGATCTCACGACCCGTTGCGTCCGACTTGACCCAGCCCCGTGATCCGGGCCGTTTGTTAGTAGAGTCTGTTCGCCTTTCTTTCCTGTTTGGGTTCTGGGTTCAAGGCCCGGTGAGCGGAGCCCATGCGTAGCTCAGGCGAACCGGGCCGGTGTTTGCGGGTTTGCTGGGCGTAGATGGCAGGCGCCAGTCCGCCCAGCGAGGTGTGGGGCCGGCAGGTATTGTAGTCGACCCGCCAGGCCTCGATCAGGGTTCGCGCCTCCGCCAGAGCGGTGAACAGGTGCTCGTTGAGGCACTCGTCCCGTAGGCGGCCATTAAAGCTTTCCACG
>CBFHQE010000207.1:0-2525 GCA_965657935.1 Maricaulis sp.
GCTCTTTGAAGCCGCGCCCATCACGATGGATCACGAGGCTGCAGATGAAATGCAGGCCTTCATGACAGCGCAGCATGCGTGTTGTCCCGAGGGCAGCCCGGGCCACGCCCTGATCGATCAAGGGCTGGGTCACGTCTCTTCCGATTGTGATGATTTTGCCGGATGCACAGATGGGCCGTGTGGCCTGACAACAGCCGTATCCGCAATGTTGCAAGACGCGCCCTGGTCACTGGCCTGGCAGGCAAGGGTCGTGCATGTCGAACAGCGGGTTTATCCGCCGGCGGATATCATGCCTGCCCGACCGGAGCACCCTCCACGCGCTTGATGATGCATGACCAACTCGATTGGTTCGAATTCACTCATTGTGCCCGTATCGGAGAGCTCCATGTCCCTCACCGCCCTTGCCGCGACCGCGGCGGCTCTGCATTTGGCAACTGCCGGATGGTCAGAGACTGAAAATGACCCACCGCTAAGCCTCGCGGAAGCCGTCCTGATTTCAGGGCAGGACGAGGACCCGTCCATCGCGAGCTGGCAGGCGCGGGCCGGTTCTCTCGAACATGCAGGCGAGGCCGCCGACACGCTGCCGGATCCGACGGTGCGGGTGGGCATCGCCAATCTTCCCCTGAGTGACCTGGATCACAATCGGGAAGCGATGACGCAAACCCAGATCGGGGTGCGCCAGGCGATACCCAGGAGCACAACCAGGAACTTGCATAGGGCTCGGCAATTCGCCCGGGCCGATGGGGCGAGGGCCATGGGGGCTCTGCAGCGCCGGTCGATCACCCGGGCTGTTCGTCTGGCCTGGCTGGAAGCATACTATTGGCAACGCGCGAGTGAGCTGACCCGCGCCCGGCGCGAGGAAATTCGCCAGCTCAGCGAAGTTGCAACGGCGCTTTTTGCGAGCGGCGGCGGCAATTCCCATGATGTTATCCGTGTGGACCTCGAAACGGCGTTGCTCGACGCCCGGCTGATCGAGATCGATCGACAGGGTGGAACGGCACGTGCGCAACTGGCTCGATATGTCGGGGCCGGGCATGCAGACCGGGTGCTCTTGCAGAACCTTCCCCAACTGCCTGTTCTGACATCGCCCAGTGGGGCCGTGGAAGCGCTTGCGCTTCACCCTGCCGTGGCTTCTCGCAATGCGCGTATTACGGTCAGTCAACGAGAAATTGACCTGGCCATGGATGAGTACCGACCGCGCTGGAGCGTGGATGCAGGATATGGGTTGCGGGACAGCCGATCCGATGTCGCCAGTGTCGGTGTGAGCGTCCAGATGCCGATTTTCAGTCGTCGGCGTCAGGATGCGGGGGTCGCCAGTGCGCGCGATGCCCGGTCCGCAGAAGAATTGGAACGCCGGGCGCTTTTGCTCGATCTACGGCACGAACTCGATGAAAACTGGGTCCGTTACGAACGCCTCACCGAGACAGCTCGGGCCTACGAGACAGACGTGCTTGGACGCGCACGTGAAACTTCGAATGCCGTACTCGCGGCCTATGAGAACGAGCAGGCCGACTTCGCGGAGCTTGTCCGGTCGGAGCTGGCTTTGCTCGATATCGAGTTGATGTTGATCCGAACCCGGGTGGATGCGCTGCAGGCGCAAAGCCGGATTCTCTTTTTAACCGGAGATGTCCAATGACCCCGCGTTCCTTGATGATTGCCGGCCTGTTGCTGCTCGCAGGTATAGCCATTGGAGCCCTCGGCGGGCGCCTGATCAGTGGTGGTGGCGAGGCCGCAAGTGGTTCTGGACCTGAAATCCTGTACTGGGTTGCGCCCATGGACCCGGACTATCGCAGGGATGGCCCGGGCAAGTCTCCGATGGGTATGGATCTGGTCCCCGTATATGCAGGCGATGAGCCGTCAGACACGTCGACAGTGAGAATTTCGCCCTCGGTTGAGAATAATATTGGTGTGCGGACAGCCGAGGTGGAACGCGGACGGTTTGCCGAAGACCTGACAACGGTGGGCTATGTGCGTCCGGTCGACGAGCTGACATCTGTCGTGGACGTGCGCGCGCAAGGTTGGATCGAGGATCTGCGCATAGCTGCCGTCGGCGATGTCGTTGAGGAAGGCGATTTGTTGTTCCGCATGTATTCGCCCGAAATCGTGACGGCTCAGACCGAGTATTTGCAAGCAGTCAGGGTCGGGCGTCCCGGTCTGGTCTCCGCGGCGCGTTCGCGTTTGCAGGCGCTTGGTGTCGGTGCGGCACAGATCGATATCATCGCGCGGCGCGGTGAGGCTCAACGTCTCATCGAAATCTATGCGCCCAGGAACGGCGTCGTATTGGGGATGAATGTGCGCGAGGGGGCTCATGTTCACCCGAGCATGGAGGTGATGACAATTGCGGACCTGAGCGAAGTGTGGGTCATCGCCGATCTTTTCGAGGATGACGCCGCGGTGATCACCAGCGCGCAGATTGTCCAGATGCGCTCGCCCGCGCAGCTCGGCAGAATTTGGCATGGCCAAGTGGAGTACGTCTATCCCACGGTTGACGCGACCAGCCGTTCCATTCCTGTCCGTATGCGGTT
>CBFHQE010000208.1:0-2488 GCA_965657935.1 Maricaulis sp.
CAACAGGCCTGCGCGATCAAGTTCAGCGCAGTCGCAGGCATTCCGCTGCGCAAGGCCCGGCGCGCCTGATTGCGATGAAAGTCAGCGACAAGAGCCTGCCATATAGGATCAACCACCTGCGGTGCTATCGCGCGAGCGCGTGCCATGAGCAGACGCCAACTCCTTGCTGTCTTTGACAGATCCGAAGACCGCGATTGATCGGTCACCTGATATTCGAGCAGCACACGATCGACACCTTCAAGGGTGAAACTCGTCTTGCTTGCAGCGCGGAAAAGAAAATCCTGATCCTCGATGAACGCCATCTTGGGGTCAAAACCACCCAGCTCGTTTATCAAGCTGGCCCGGGCAACAATATTGGACGTGGTGCAAACCGGATTTTCCGACAACAGGAATTCGGAAGACAATTCGGCATGATGCGGTGAAGGCTGGCTTGCCGGCTGACCATCGCGGTCAAGGAACGCGACCCGGCTGTACACGATCCCGGCCTGGGGATTACGCGCAAAATGCGAAAGGCAAATGTCCAGCCGGTCCCGGTGCCACCGGTCATCCGCGTCCAGAAAGGCGATCAGCTTTCCACGCGCCATTTTGATACCGCAATTGCGAGCCAGAGCAGGGCCTGAGTTCTGCTGGGTCGTCACCCGGATGCGTTCATCCGAGGCCTCAAGCTCCAGAGCAATTTCGAGCGTATCATCCGTGGAACCGTCATCAACCAGGACGAGCTCCCAGTTTCGAAAGGTCTGCGCCTGGATCGAGAGAACTGCTTTGGCAAGCGTGGCCCGCGCATTGAAGATGGGCATGACGACCGTGACAGTCGGATGATTACTCATGGGCTTGGCTCCTTTCAAAAGGGAGGCGTGCGCGATCAGCGCACAAGGTGAGGACAGTGGGGTACAGAGCGAGCGCGATCAGCGTGGAGGCAATCGCAAGGCCGATAGCTGCCGACAGCAGTCCGACCTGGGCACCCATCAGGATCGCGCCCAGACAGGTTGCAGTCGACGCGAAAACCGCGAGCAGCTCGTATCGTGGCAGACCGGACGCCCGCAAAATCAGAGCGCATCCGTCCGTCAGAAGCTTTGCGGGCCCACTGAGGCAGAGCACAGCGATCAGCGGCACGGCAAAAACCCAATCAGCGCCAAAAACGACCGGCACATAAAGCGGCACCATCACAGCTTGTAGAATAAAGACCGCCGCCAGGGGCGCGGCGACAGTCCGCAACCCCCTGCGAAACTCGCCGAGCGCTGAACCGGTGTTACGAATGGCCTCGCAGAGATTGGGATAGAGGGCGCCATTGAAGGCGACCGACAAGGCCGAGGACAGCCCCAGGCCTGCATTGAAGGCGAAATAGTAAACTCCAAGAAGTTCGAGGCCGCAGACCGCGCCGATAATCAGCTTGTCCACGTGCAAACGGGCAGCATTGAGAAGTTCGGTGCACAGCACCGGAGCGGCAAAGCTGACGAGCTTGTGTGGGGAGGCAAAGCCGGCGCTTCGGTCCGGACGCCAGGGGCGACGCCACATCACGCCTACCAGCCAGATTGGCGCTGTCAGGAGTTTTGGCAATACGATCGCCCAAGGCCCGAACCCGACCAATGCCAGCACGGCGGTCAGTATATTATCGGTCGAAACCTGGGCGGCGTTCACACTGGCGATGCGTGACATGCGCTGCTGTCGTTGCAACATCCATCCGTGAGGCACGCCGGCCGGCATAAACAGGTAGACACCGGCGAGGCTGACGATCATCCAGCCGATTTCCGCAGAGCCCGTCGACTTGGCGACAAAGAAGCCGACCACACATTGAAGAATCACAAGTAGGAGACAAGTCACCCAACCGGCCAGGTGCGCCGTGCGCATCAGCGCGGGCAGGTCCTGTTCGGGCGCCGCTACGACAGCGGCGCCAACGCCATTCTGGTTGAAAACCCGAACCAGCTCGAAAACCGTAATCGCCACTGCGGCGGCACCGAATTCTACCGGCTCCAGCATGCGGGCCAGAGCAATTGCAGCCAGGATCCGCGTCACGCGAGACACCATCTCAGCCGAGGCCAACCATCCGACGTTCTTCAAGAGGGTGTGGTGTTGCAAGATGTCGACAACTCGATGGATCATGAAAGCTTCCTTTCGTTGATCCAATCGTTTCAAGTCCGGAGCCAAAACCGCCGCGCGGCAATTAATCCGGAATAATCAATGGATTACCGACGATTTCGAAATTCACGACAACACCCACTCGCGCAATCTGCGAGACCCGGCTGGCAAATTGAAACGGTCAGTCTCGCGCTTTCGGATTCCGCATCGGTGCCGGCCGCGGCCGATCTCGCTTATAATTGATTTAAATCAGTGAGTTATAATAGACCAAGAGGTTCTGGCGCCCGCTTTGAAGTACTCCCAGTGAACAGTATGGAGTAGTTTCATGGTTGATTTGCCGCTGGACACCGCGATTGGAGGACTCACCTCGGTCGCTCGCTTCGAGCCCACCACAGCGCCCAATGGTTTCGGA
>CBFHQE010000209.1:0-2388 GCA_965657935.1 Maricaulis sp.
ATCGTAGCGCTTGGCCTGGGAGCCAAAGCGTTTGCCCAGACCGACCTTCAACAGGACCCCGCACTACACGCCCGCAACGATGTGTCGGAGCAGGCGACAGTGCTCGGAGGCGACTGGGGAACGCTGCATGTAGAAGCCCGCGATGGGCAACGCATCCCAGCGTCGCTGTCGTTGAGTGAAGTGACGCGAATTGCGTTTGAGAATGACGCAGTTGTTGGCGTTCGATCCACGCAGAACGGTCGCCCGGGCGCGCCTCTGATCGAGTTCGAACAAGACGCGACGACCGGCGACCTTTATGTCGTGGTTGCTCAAGGATCGGCCAACCAGGTGATCTCCGCCTTTGCAACAACGCGAGCGGGCCGGACCTATCACTTCCTCTTCACGATCCGCGAACAGCCAGCAACGCAGGTATTCGTTCGCGGAAGCGGACAAGGCAGCGGGCTCGTCAATCTTCAAGGCGCGGGCCGCGCGGAGCCGCGCACGGCCGCGATCCTGGCTTTCGCTCATCAGGCCATGAACTCGATCGAGCTGGATACCGAAACAGACCGGATCGACACGGTCTCGATCGCACGCAGCGTCGATCTCGTTGATATCGGGGGCTTGGAAGCCAGCGATATGAGCGCCCGGATCTTCGAGCTCCGCAACGCCTCCGATCAGCCGGTGATGGTGATCCACGATGCCTTTATGGCGCCGGGAGTGATCGCGGTCGTGTCCTTGCTCGACCAAGTGCCGGCCGGCTCTACGGCGCGTATCGCCGTCCTCTCATCCGGGGAGGCAGGTCATGGCGGACGCTAATACAGCCAATGCCAATCGCCGCAAGCTTGTGGCGGTTGTCTGTGGCCTGCTCATTGTCGGCGGCATTGGTTGGTTCTTGATCGCGGGCCAAGAGGTCGACCCCATCGAAGCGTATGAGCGCGAATCTCTGCCGTCGCGTACGCCGATGACCGATCTTGCGCGCCAGCCCGTCGCGGAGTCGTCGGCCTATGAAGCCTACGAGGACCGCCTGGAGGGGGTTGAATCGGGCATTCGGGAACAATCCCGCCAGATTGAGTTGCTCGGTGGGGAGAATGCTTCGCTGCGCTCTCAGCTGGCAGCCGCGCAAGCGGAGAATGAACAAATTCGTGAAGAGGCCAATGCAATAATGCTCGATCTGAGCCGTCAGATCGCTGAGCAACGCAACGCTACGCCTGCTTCCAGCCAAACGCGAGCCGATGCTGGGCCTCCGGCAGGTTCTCGCGGGCCCGGGGCCTCCGCAACCCCGGGCCAATTCTCATCGCCGGCCAGCGATCCATTCGCCCCGGCAGGGGTCGTCGAGGCGTCGAATTCGCAGGGCGGCTTGGACAGCGCGGTCGCGCAACCACGCGCCAGGGCGTTGCAATCGGTATCGTTCACGAACGAAGCGGGATCTGACGCTTCGGCGACCTCGGATCAACCGGAGGTGCGTGATGCTGTGCGCTATGTGCCGCCAAACTCCTTCGCACCGGCCCGCGTACTGGTAGGCGTCGATGCGACAACCGGCACGACGTTTGGGGCAGACCCCAAGCCGGTCCTGCTTCGCATCACTGGCTCAGCAGTCTCTGTGATCGAGGATGGCGAGGAGGTTCTGACCGACCTTGAGGGCTGCCTCGTCAATGGCGCGGCCTGGGCGGAACTTTCGTCTGAGAAAGTCTATGTGCGCCTTCAACGAATGACGTGCCCGCTCAATGACGGTTCGGGTCGCGTCACCGAAAGCGAAGTCGAGGGCTATGTCGCGTTCGGCGGCAAAGCAGGCGTTCGAGGCAGGGTCATTTCACGCGAAGGCGACCTGGCCGAGCGAGCGCTGATCGCAGGCACGCTTCAAGGTCTGGGCAACTCGTTTAGCCGCGTTGGCACCGGTTCAAGCATCGGGGGCGCGCTGGGTTCCCTCCAGGGCGACAGCTTGTCCGGTGAAGAGGTCGCTGTGTCCAGCCTTGGGGAAGGTCTCGGCGAGGCCGCCGGAACTTTGGCTCAGTATTACATCGAACGGGCTGAACAGTATCAGCCGGTCGTGGAGATGCCGACCGGCATCGATGTCGAAATTGTCTTCATTTCAGGAGTGACCGTGCGCTGACAACTGCAGCGCCCTTGAGATGGAGCAAACCCGGCGACGGGGCTCGTCGCAAACCAAACAAAACGCCATTGCGGCGAATTGGAGAGTAGAATGTCTGATGAAGTAAAAAGCGAGGGCGGAGCCGCGGTTGTTGAAACCGCCAAGTCGCTCTTCAGCGCGCCCTACAAGACGATCGCGATCGCAGCTGTGGCGGTTATGGGCGGTGCAATGGTCGGCGCGATGGCGACCAATGCAAGTGCCGGCTCTCCGGCCGGTTTGAGCGAGGGAGATCTTCGCGAAATCGCTTCGACCATCCTCTA
>CBFHQE010000210.1:0-2387 GCA_965657935.1 Maricaulis sp.
CCTGAAACTCACCTGATCCCGAACGCGCTAAAAGCCGCGGCAGGTATTGGTGGGCGAATGAAACTGTTTGGGACCGACTATCCGACGCGCGACGGCACGTGCATCCGGGACTATATTCATGTTCTGGACCTGGCCGAGGTGCATTTGCGAGCGTTAGATCATCTGAAGGCTGGGCAGGGCAGTTTCGCATGCAATGTCGGAACCGGAGACGGGTTTACAGTTCGAGAAGTCCTCGAGGCTGTCGAGCGGGTAGTTGGCAAGCCGGTGCCCCACGATGAATATCCGCGGCGAGCGGGAGATCCGCCGATACTTTCGGCTGATACGTCGAAGGCTAAACAGCTTCTCGGTTTCGAGCCGCAGCATTCCAGCATTGATGTGATTGTTGCAGACGCTTGGCGATTTCATCAAAAAAGCTGGGCTGACCTCTTGATGAGGCAGGCACAGTTGGAAAACGCCTAGACTGAAGCGCCCAACTCCTGATCGATTGTTTTTCTCGCGTCCGCCGCCAGACTCTCGTGTCTGAGGGCCATGCCGAGTGTCGCGCGAAGATAGCCCAGCTTGCTCCCGCAATCATACGGCGTCCCGTTGAACTCGACGGCATGGAAGTCCTGCTGCAGCATTAGCCGCGCCATCGCGTCCGTCAGCTGGATTTCACCGCCAGCGCCTGCTGCCTGATCTTCGAGGAATTTGAAAATATCTCCACTCAGAATGTAGCGACCGGTAATCGCAAGATTGGAGGGGGCAGACTCTACAGGAGGTTTCTCTACCATGCCCTGCATGCGGATCATGTTTCCGTCGCGTTCGACTGGATCGATCACACCATATTTATCAACTTCCGACTTCGGAACCGGGTCCACGGCGATCACATTTCCGCCTGTTTTTTTGTGGACTTCAACCATCTGAGCCAGGCAACCCGGCTGCCCCTTGATGAGTACATCCGGTAGAAGGATGGCGAAGGGCTCGCTACCGATTATGTCGCGTGCGCACCAGATCGCATGTCCGAGTCCTAGCGGCGCTTGCTGGCGAACAAAGCTCATAGATCCGGCTATTGGTCGTGTCGCGGCAACTTCTTGCAGAATAGTCGTTTTACCCTTGGCCTCCAAGGTGGCCTCGAGCTCGTAGGCGCTATCGAAATAGTCCTCAATGGCCGCCTTGTTGCGGCCGGTCACGAAGACAATGTGCTCGATGCCTGCCTCCAGCGCTTCGTCAACCACATACTGAATGGCTGGCCGGTCGAAGACGGGCAGCATTTCCTTGGGGATGGATTTCGTGGCTGGAAGGACCCGTGTGCCAAGACCGGCGACGGGAAGGACTGCTTTACGAATCTTGGTCATCAATCTGCCCATGGAAAATTTCTTAAGCCGTATCCGAGCAGTGCTGTACAGTCCACCCTCAATCGCGCTTTCCAGCAGGTGCGGTGATGGTTATACCTCACTGAAAGACTGAGGAATCCTCCATGAGCAAGAAATATTTCGGCACGGATGGCGTCCGGGGACAGACCAACGCCTTTCCCATGACCGCGGAAACGGCTTTGCGTCTCGGCAAGGCAGCCGGTCGCTATTTCGCGCGGCGTTCCGGGAGGCATTCTGTGGTGATCGGCAAGGATACGCGCCTCTCCGGTTACATGATTGAATCTGCGCTCGTTGCAGGTTTTACATCCGTGGGCATGGATGTTTTCCAGTTTGGTCCTCTGCCAACGCCGGCTGTGTCTCAGATGACCCGCTCTCTGCGCGCTGATCTGGGGGTTATGATCACGGCCTCCCATAATCCCTACCATGATAACGGGATTAAGCTGTTCGGCCCCGACGGGAAGAAGCTCGATGATGCCACGGAGCTCGAGATCGAGGCGCGCATGGATCGTGATCTGTCGGAAAACCTTGCCGCGCCGGCTGAGCTGGGTCGTGCTAAACGTATCGATGATGCACAGGCGCGTTATGTGGAAATCGCCAAGTCCACTTTCCCGAAGGAACAGCGATTGTCCGGTCTTCGCATCGTGGTCGATTGTGCCAATGGAGCTGCATACAAGGTGGCTCCAACAGTCCTCTGGGAATTGGGGGCCGATATCATTCCCATCGGTGTTGAACCGAATGGTTTTAACGTCAACAAGGATTGCGGCTCTACTGCGCCGGCCAAGCTGTCGGAGCAGGTCACCAAGTTCAGAGCCGACCTTGGCATCGCGCTGGATGGCGATGGAGACCGGGTTATCCTGTGTGATGAGAAGGGAAAGGTCGTTGATGGCGACCAGATCCTCGGTCTGCTTGCCCGCCACTGGTCGCAAAACGGGGAGCTGGCAAAGCCTGCCATCGCTGCGACGGTGATGTCCAATCTGGGACTGGAAGATTTCCTGTCCGGCCTGGATATAAAACTCGAGCGGACCCAGGTGGGCG
>CBFHQE010000211.1:0-2303 GCA_965657935.1 Maricaulis sp.
GCCATGGGCCGGCCGACGCGCTTGTGGCCGCACGCTTCATCGTTGCCGCTGCGCTGCGCCGCACCGAGAGCCGGGGCGGGCATTTCCGGACCGACTACCCTACCAGCGCCGATACAGCCGCCCACACAATCTACACCCTGGCTGATCTTGATCTGGCCAACACCGAACCCGCACGCCAGACCGTGCCGGCCGAATAGGACGCCCCATGCCCGTCAATCCGATCCCGCGCCATCTCGTCTGCGAGACTGTCACCCGCGCCCTGGCTGAAGACCAGGGCGGTCGCGGCGATGTGACCGCCCTGGCCTGCATTCCAGCAAAGGCGGAAAGCAAGTTCTACTTTGTCTCGCGCCAGGACGGTGTGTTCTGCGGCATGCAGCCCGCGCTGGAAGCCGTCTGGCAGATGGACCCCGAAGCGCTGGTCAGCCCGCAGGTCGAGGACGGGGCGAAGGTTTCAAAAGGTGATGTCCTGGCCAGTGTTACCGGCAATGCCCGCGCGCTGCTGTCTGCCGAACGTATCGCGCTCAACTTCATGGGCCGGATGAGCGGTATCGCCAGCTTCACGCGCCAATATGTAGACGCCATCGCTGGCACACATGCCCGGATTGCCCATACGCGCAAGACCACGCCGGGTTTCCGCGCCTTTGAACTCCAAGCTGTCCAGGCCGGTGGTGGCGCTCTGCATCGTTTCGGGCTGGATGACGCCATCCTGATCAAGGATAATCACGTCGCCGTCTGTGGCGGTGTGGCTGAGGCCGTGAAGGCGGCGAAGGACAGTGCGGGACACATGACCCGCGTTGCCGTCGAAGTGGATCGACTGGACCAGCTCGGGGACGCCATTGAGGCGGGCGCGGAAAGCGTTCTGCTGGACAATTTCTCGCTGGATGATCTTCGCGGCGCGGTAGCCCAGGCCGGTGGCAAGGTGACACTGGAAGCATCCGGCGGCGTCAATCTGGACACGGTACGCGGGATTGCGGAAACCGGGGTCGACATCATCTCGGTGGGCGCACTGACCCACTCCGCACCCAATTTCGATATCGGGCTGGACGAGAGCTAGCCGCTAATCATCAGACGGGATCAAGGCCTTGAGGGGAAGCGGTCCCATCTCCGGATCCGGCAGCACGCCGTCCGCCAAAGCCGGCCCATAACAAAAGCCCTCGTGCATGCTGTCATACCACAGCACATCTCCCCCATTGCGCGCGATCACCCAGAAACCAAAACCGTGTTCGGCCCCGGCTTCACGCACCCAGACTTCCGGCTCGATCCTGAGGCTTTCCCAGAGCGCCAGCTGGGCGTCTGACAGCTCGCCCTCGGCGACCAGCACAAGGCCGCGGATCTGGGCCTCGGTGATCAGGCTCAATCGCCGCCCCCGAGATCGGCTGGCAATCCGGATGCCGCCAGTTCGTCATCAGCCAGGCCGCAGAGCTCGTGCGGGAAGACCAGCCATTCATCGCACTCGTGGATGAAGTAGTCGGGCAGCAGGTCGGTTCGGTTGCGCGTGGGTTTGAAATAGACCGTCGCGATGCGAATATCCGCAGGCAGGTTGCGGCGACATTTGCGGTCAAGCACCTGCAGCAAGGCCTCGATCGAGCGACCGCTGTCAAACACATCATCGACGATCAGCACGCGGTCATCAGCGTTCAGTGTATCAACAAGATAGCCCTCCCCATACACCCGGACCTCGCGGGATTGCTCGTCGATACCGGTATAGGAAGAGGTTCGGATGGCGATGTGATCGGCCTTGTGCCCCTTGAATTCGAGATATTCCTGGACGGCGATGCCGATCGGCGCACCACCCCGCCAAACGCCGACAATATGAGTCGGCTCGAAACCATCAGCGCGCACTTTTTCGCCCAGACGAAAACTGTCGGCCAGCAGGTCTGTGGCGGAAATGAAAGTCTTTTCGATGCTCATGGGGCAAGTCTCGCGGCCGGGGACAATGCTGGCGAGCCTAACCTGATATAATCAGTGCTGAAAGTGATTCCACCCGCCTGTGTCGGAGAGGTCAGAAACGTGTTGTCACATGTCCGCATCCAAGCTGACCTGCGTTGGCGTCTATGTCTCGGCTTCGCGACATTCTCCTTTGTCGGGGCCTTCGCCTGGGTCATTCTAAATGCCACGCACGCCCTCGGCTTCGACCTGACCGGACCGATGCCGTCTGGCTATGCACTTCGTTTCGCCTCGAGCGCCATGCACGGCGTGATCGGTTCACTGGCCGCTGTGGTTTACGTTTTTGCCTACGCCCTGCTGTTGCGCCGCTCCGCCCTTTTCCTGCCGATCTATGCAACGGCATCAGCATGCCGCTT
>CBFHQE010000212.1:0-2292 GCA_965657935.1 Maricaulis sp.
TGTTACGTGTGATGCGCGAACAGGACGGATCCGCCAGGTTCGGCTGGTTGTTGTAACAGTTGGCAATGATCTGAGCGGCGTTGGATTCCTCCAGCGTATTCTCGATCTCAATGTTGAAATAGGTAACAGAGAAATCCAGATCCAGATCGTTTGAGAAGCTGTGCTGGAAGATAGCACTAAGCGTCATGGACTCCGAGGTCTCAGCCGTTGCGTCCGGGTTACCACCGGTGGAGGTGGTGATACCGGTCGTCGCCAGCAGGCCCAGAGCCGTCGGATCAGCGCCGGCTGCGGTACAGTTGTCGAGAAGCAGCTGTGAACGGGTCTCGCCGTTGATGTCGTAGACACCGCCATTATTGGCCGTGGCGGGAACCAGACACGGGTCGTTACCACCACCAATGGTGCCGGTTGCGCCCGCAAGGAACTGCTCACGCAGGTTCGGAGCGCGGAAGGAGGTTCCGTACGTGCCGCGAAGGCGGACGCTGTCGGTGACCTGCCAGGACGCACGCGTTGAGTACGTCATGTGGGCGCCGAAATTCTCTTCCTCGGTATAACGCGTCGAGAGACCGACCATGAAGGTATCGGTGACCGGAATTTCGGTCTCGATAAAGCCTTCAAACAAGGACGTGCGGCCAATCGTCGGGCGTTCCGTATCCGGAATTTCCGAAGCCGCCGTACCCAGTACGCGGGTCACGTCGTTGATGGAGTTGATGCGCTGCTCGCGGAATTCGAAGCCGAGCACCATGCCCACTGTTCCAGCCGGCATGTCGAAGACATCGCCAGTGAAGATGGCCTGGGCGTGAACCTGTTCCATCTCGGTGATGTTGATCGACTGACCGAAGAGGAAATCTGTTTCTTCCTGGGTCGCGAAGTTGCGATCACCGCCTTGAACCGTGAACAGGGTCGGAGAGAAGAAGTCGATCGTCGGGCAGTTTGCCGGCGTCAGGAAGCCGAAGCTGGTCGCCTGGCGGCCGAGACCACAAATCGGGTTGCCATTGACATCGAGACGAAGCGTGTCGAGAGCCTCGCGGACACCGTCCTCACGCATGATCGGCTGGGAAGCCGTACCATAAGAGCGGTCGTAAGCAGCTGTGAGGTCATAGACCCAGCCACGATCCATCAGGAATGGCAGGTCACCTTCGATGCCACCAACAAAACGGAATACGTCAACGTCGGAACGACGACGCTGGGACAGACCTTCCAGAGAATAAACCGGAAGGGCGTCAGCATCGAACGGGTTCAGCGGGTTGTCGAACAGCTGCAGGGAGCCGTCTGGATTTACCAGCAGATTGCCGTTGGCGTCTTCCTGAGGAATGAGCGCCGGAACGCCCGGGAAGACCTGTTCGTCAGTGAAGCGACCAACCGAGTTGCGTGTCGAGTACGACATCTCGAAATAGATCGTGTCGTTCTCGAAGAAGTTCACGTCGTAATGGCCGGACGCGAAGATGTTCATCCGCTCCAGGTTTTCCATCAGCTGCGTGCGCTTTTCCTCGTCCTGCAGGGAGTAGGCATCCTGCTCGTAGAAGTGCGAGCCGGTCTGGGCGAACACGTCAGCGCTGGTGCCCCAGCCCGTTCCGATGCCGTTCGCAGCAAGCGCCGGGTTGGTAAAGCCCGGGATGGACCATACGAAACCATTGCCCGCGACAAACACGGAGTTATCCGGACGACGGTCCATACACACGGACATGACATCGCCCTGGTCGGTGACGTCGATGTCTCGCAGACAGTCATTCCAGTGCGAACGATCACCAGCGATGACGGCCGTACGGTTATAGAACTCCGCAGAAACTGTGAAGTTGGAGCGATCGGTGGATGCACCGCCGATAAAGCCCATCTGGAAGACTTCGCCGCCTTCGTTTTCGGGCATGGTCGCGAAGGTTGAAACTTCAAATCCATCGAAATCGGAACGCAGGATGATGTTTGCAACACCGGCAACGGCGTCAGCACCGTAGATGGAGGAAGCACCGTCCGTCAGCAGTTCGATACGATCGATCATCAGGGTCGGGATCAGGTTCAGGTCAGGCGCTACCGGAGCACCACGAACACCTGACGGCCCAAGACGGCGGCCATTGACCAGCAGAAGCGTACGCTCGGCGCCCAGACCGCGCAGAGCAACGGTGGAAGCCCCCGGGCCGTTGACCGGCACACCTTCAACGGCGGCGGTTGGAGAACCGGAATTTACGGAGCCGTCGAGCTGGACACCGGAAACGACCGGAGAATCAGCAATCAGCGCCGTGGCATCGGAAATGCCCAGTTGGCGCTGTTCATCGGCATCGATCACCTGGATAGGCGAAA
>CBFHQE010000213.1:0-2281 GCA_965657935.1 Maricaulis sp.
GTCTGCACGCAGTTCCGCGCTCGGCGGCTTGGTGATGATCCGCTCGGGAATGACTTCGCCCACGGGCCCCAGCCCCGGCGAGGTCTCACAGGCATTGCGCCAGCGGCAAAGGGCAAAGACCTCGGTCTTGTAGACGTCCTTGAGGGCGTTGTATCCGCCATTCATGTCGCCATAGAGCGTGGCATAACCAACCGCCATTTCCGACTTGTTGCCGGTCGACAGGACCATCGGACCAAACTTGTTGGACAGCGCCATCAAGATGACCCCGCGTGAACGCGATTGCAGATTCTCTTCGGTTTCGTTGGGCTTTGTGCCCTGGAACGCGGGCGCCAGGACGGCACTGAAACTCTCGATCGTGGGCTCGACATCAATGATGTCATAACGAACGCCCAGGCGCTCGGCACAGGCCTTGGCGTCCTCCAGGCTTTCCTGGGACGTATATTTCGACGGCATCATGACGGCCCAGACGCGGTCGGCCCCCAGCGCGTCCACGGCGATTGCACAGCTGATCGCACTGTCCACGCCGCCGGACATACCCAGCACCACTCCCGGAAAACGGTTCTTGTTCACATAGTCGGCAACGGCCTTGACCATGGCTTTCCAGTCCGCGTCCAACCCGGAGATGGCCGGTTCACGGCGCGCACCCGCCACAACCCAGCCATTGCCTGTGCGGATCCAGTCAAAGGTATCCAGGCATTCCTCGAAGGCTGGCAGGCGCTGGACCTCCTCGCCCTTGCTGTCACGGACAAAACTCGCCCCATCAAAGACCAGCTCGTCCTGGCCACCGACCTGATTGACAAAAATCAGGCCCTTTTCGCCCTCCCAGCGGTCGAACCAGCGTGAAAAGGCATCCCAGCGCTCCGTCTCGATTGAACGCCGCCAGGGCGAACCATTAATCGAAATGAAGAAGTCGGCGCCTTGCGCGACAAGCGCATCCGGAACGGTTTCCAGCCAGATATCCTCGCAGATCGGCAGACCGATCTTGAGCCCGCGCCACTTGACGATTTCGGGAACAGGGCCGGCGTCGAACACGCGTTTCTCGTCAAAGACAGCGTAATTGGGCAATTCGTGTTTGAAGCGCAGGGAATGCAGATGTCCCTCGTCCAGCAGGGCCACCGCATTGTGCAATTTGCTACCCTGTTTCCAGGGCAGCCCGATGAGCACGGCCGGTCCGTCGTCACGGGTCTCGCGCGCCAGCTCGGTCATTGCTTCGGCACAGGCCTTCACCGCCGCCGGCTTCAGGACCAGGTCCTCGGGCGGATACCCCATCAGGAACATTTCAGGGAAAATGACCAGGTCCGCCTGGCGCGCTCGCGCCTCGGCATGGGCCGCTCGGGCCTTGGCCAGATTGCCAGCGACATCCCCGACGACCGGGTTCAGCTGGGCAGAGACAATCTTCAAACGATCAGCCATGCCCGCGACTTAGACCCGCGGGAGGCCGGGCGCAAGAGGTCAGGAACCGTATTTGCGCTCACCGTCGACGGCACGTGCAGCGTCCAGGGCGCGCAAGCCGGCAATCCCGGGCACGGCGACCGGTGCGCCGTCAACCACGGACGCGATAAAGGCATTCACATTGGCGCCCAGCGAATCCTTCGCTGTCTCTGTCTCCGCAAAGTCCGCATTGAGCGCGTAAGGCGTGGTGTTCTCAAAGGTCTTGGCAATGAAATCAATGTCCAGACGCCCGTTTTCATATTCGACGAGCATTTTGCGATCGCGCTCATCATGCACACGGCTGGAAATCAACTCGGCAACACAACCATTCTCGAAAGTGAGAACCGCCTCAGCGATATCGGGTGAGCCGAACCGGCCTTCATCCACCTTGCCCTCGACGGCCGTGATCGGCGCGCCAGCCAGTGCGATCACCAGATCCAGGTCATGGACCATGAGATCGAGGGTGACCGATACATCCAGATTGCGATCGGAGGGCGGCCCCATCCGGCGTGCGACGATGCGCTTTGGCACTTCCGGCACTTCCAACAGGCCCATGGCGTGGAAGACAAAACGTTCCTGGTGACCGACCTGGAGCACGCAGTCATGCGAGGATGCGAGATTGATCAGCTCGCGAGCTTCCTCGACGGAAGATGCGATCGGCTTTTCGACCAGGACATGCTTGCCCGACGCCAGTGCCGCAGCGGCCGCCGCGAAGTGATGCACGGCGGGGCATGCAACTGTGACGACATCGACCTCGGCCAACAGGTGTTCCAGTGTGTCAAAGGCCCGGGCGCCATGCTTGTTGGCCAGCACCCGCGCGCGGTCGATATCAGGATCAAACACACCCACC
>CBFHQE010000214.1:0-2280 GCA_965657935.1 Maricaulis sp.
AGGCGGCGTCGCCGCTGGGTTGCTAGGCTGGGCCCATTCCGGTCCGATGGCCGCCAATGAGGCCGGCGTCATGCTGGCTCACCGCTATTTGGGCACAGCGCTATTGTTCGGGCTGGTCGGCCTGGCGGCGCTTGGTGAGTGGTCACGCCGTCCGGACAATCAGCTGGGCGCGCTTCTATTCAATATCGCGCTGTTCGGATCTGCGTTGGCGCTCTTGTTGAATGGTTTCCTCGGCGGCGCGCTCGCCCATGGCGGGCTGCGGCATCTGATTGGCGGCGGCTAGGGTGAGCTATCCCGCCCATCTGGTGTCTCTCACGAGATTGCGGTTCTTCGCCGCCCTGTGGGTCGTATTCTATCACTGGCGAGCACCGTGGGACTTCGACGTCGACGCGGTCACCCAATTGCTGGCAATGGGCCGGTTCGGGGTGGATCTGTTCTTCATCCTCTCCGGATTTGTGCTCGCCCATGTCTACCTTCTGGCGCGCGAAGAAGGCCGGTTCGATTTCGCCCGGTTTCTGGTTGCGCGTTTCGCCAGGATCTGGCCGCTGCACATCGCCGTCACCCTGTTTCTCATTCTCGTCTGGGTCACGGCGACCACGCTTGGTGTGCCTTTCGACACGGAGCGGTTCGCCCTGGCTGACCTGCCCGCCAACATCCTGATGATCCATGCGTGGGGTTTCGCGCCAGATCTGAGCTGGAATGGACCGTCATGGTCGATCAGCGCGGAATGGTTCGCCTATCTGGCCTTTCCCGCGTACCTGATGGCGGCACGGGCCCTGAAGCATCGCCCCTGGCTGCTGCTGGGAATAGCCGTCGTTCTCTTTTTCGCACTGGACCAGGTCCATTTGCGTCTTTTTGGCGAGACCCTGCCAATGGCGACGGAGCGCTATGGCGTCATCCGGATCATTCCCGAATTTCTCATCGGGGTCGGCCTTTACAGGCTGGGCCAAGCGTATGCCTTGCCCCGTCCGGCCGCCCGATATGCATTCATCGGAGTTCTTGCTGTCTACCTCTGGGCCGTCCACGCCGCCTGGGATGATCGCGCGATCGCGCTGCTTGGGGCGCCGATCATTTTCCTCCTCGCAGAGCTGGACCGGCGTGCCGGCGAAACGAGAGCCGGGGCGATGAGTTATCTCGGCGACATCTCCTACAGCGTCTACATGATCCATGTGCCGTTTTTCATGGTCAGCTTCAATTTCCTGCAGGACGTCCTGGGCGTGGTCGATCAGACGATATCCTGGCCGATACTGCTGGCGATGATGGTTGTGATGATCGGTGTTTCAGCGGGCACATATGAGTGGGTAGAGCGCCCGGCGCGTACTCGTATGCGCGCATGGGGTGAGGCCTGGATCAGCCGGTGGCGCAGGACCTGAAAACGATATGAGAGGGTGAAATGGACTGGATCAGACACGGAAGCATCGGAGCCGCGACCGCGATCGCGATGTCGTCGCCCGTTATTGCGGATGATGCTGCAGACATAACCGCTGTTCTGGAGAGCTATTCGGGTGCGCTTTCCGCGGAGAATGTTCAAGAGGCCGAGCGCTGGGTGCTTCCGGACGGGTCCGACTTCACGATCTTCGAGGGCAGTGGCAGCGATATCGGCTGGGCCGAGTATCGTGATCATCACTTGGCGCCGGAATTCGCGGCGGAGCATGTGACCTTCCATGTTTATGACTGGTCCGGTTACACGGTGAATGCGGATCGGAACCTGGCCTTTGCGACCTTCGATATCCGGATGGAGTACGAGGTGCGTGGAGAGGCACGCGAGCGTGACGCGCATGGAACCGCTATACTTGTTCGCACTGATACCGGTTGGCGCATCAAGCACCTGCACACGTCCTGACGGAGAACTGACATGTCCGACGATAAGCTGGACGAAATCCTCGATAACATGGGCGGCGCGCCGTCCCAGGTCGACATGGCCGATTTCCAGCCGCGAGTCTGGGCACGCCTCGATGGCGCGGCGCACGGTCATCCAGGGCGCGAAGCGCTTGGCCGTGCTCTCGCCATGCGTGCGGCGCCCGCTGCGGTGGCGTTGCTGATCGGTGGGGTAGTCGGCGCCGGTGCGATCGGTCATGCCGAGCCGGACCTCCTGGCAGTATTCGACGCCGATGCCGGCTGGTCGTTAACCGCGCTCGTGGATGAGGGGGCGGACGGATGATCTGGAGAGCTGGAGTTGTCGCAACCGCCCTCGGGCTGACCAGCGGATTTGCCGGTGTGTGGTTGGGCGTGAATGTGCTTGGCCATCACGATGGAGCCTCGTCCAGCCTGCACGCCATC
>CBFHQE010000215.1:0-2275 GCA_965657935.1 Maricaulis sp.
ATATACGGAAGTCGAGTCACTAATGCCAGTAATTTCTGCTGGTGTTGACGCCCTTGTTATGTGCAGAGGCACTCCTGCGGATATCGAGGCTGTTGAAAATGCGGTTAATGAAACGCTAGCGACGCGCGGCATTATTGTTAATCGCACAGCACTAAATGCCATAGTAAATTCAGATCACCATCTTGCTCGGTTATCACAGGCAAGTCGTTCGCTAATCACCAATTATGCTGCGTTTATCGATGAGTTCCAATTTCAAAGTCAGCATTTAGAGGACACCCCAGACGAGGTGCGTCCCTGGGCGTCGGCTTCAATATCGGTCGGTGCGCTAGAGCAAGACGTGCATTTTATCTACGAAGGGGAAGACTGGTTTGTGCCATGGAGAAACCATATCCTCGTTGGTGAATTCTCAACAGCATGCCAAGATGATCAGCTGTTGAATGGGCTCCGGCTACATGAGATTTACCAAGGCGCTCTACCCAACTTGTTCAGAGTGGCTGAGAGCGAAATGTTGAAGGTGCTTCAGCAACTCGCGGACTAATGTTCACCTGGCGGCGGCGGGGCACCTTCAGGCGGCGCGTCGTCATGACATCAATGACCCAGCCCCCAGATTTCCGGCCAGGGGATGGTAGAGTCCATCGAGAAGAGGATGGACGATGCGCAAGAGCCGTTATTCAGAAGAACAGATTATCGGGATGCTCCGCGAGCACGAAGCGGGTTTCACAACGAAGGAGCTATGTCGCAAGTATGGCATCTCGGATGCGACGTTTTACAGGTGCTGTCATGTGTGGACGGCCCCTGTTCTGCAAGGTTTGATTTGAGTGATTTCTGATCATTGCGGGTTGCGGTCATGTGTCCGGCCTGTTGGCGCGGTGCTTGTGACCGCTGGCCCTGATGAAGTCCGCTTGGCCAGGTCCCTTTCAGACAATCGAGCTTTTATGCCCTGACAGCACCTCGGGTTTTCCCGCCTGCGGCCCCGTTTGATCGTAAGACCGCATGTCCTTTCCAACCAGCTGCAGCCTTATCGTTGCAGACTGGCATTGCCGGTGTGCAGATCGATTGGCGGCCTGCTCCCGGCCTGAAGGGGAAGACAGGTGAATGCCAAGTTCGAAGACTGAAGCCTACATCGGGCTGGATGTTGCCAAGGCCAGTCATGCCGTGGCGATCGCGGAAGCCGGACGGGATGGAGAGGTGCGCAAACTCGGATCGATCTCGTCGGCGCCCGATGCCGTGCGCCGGCTGGTGAAGAGGTTGGACGACCGACATTCGGAGCTCCATTTTTGCTACGAGGCCGGACCGACTGGATATGGTCTCTACCGTCAGCTGACGCAGATGGGTCATGCTTGCACCGTGGTCGCTCCGTCGCTTGTTCCGATGCGTTCAGGGGATCGCGTAAAAACCGACCAGCGCGACGCGGTTCGGTTGGCACGTCTGCTGCGCGCCGGCGAACTCACATCCGTTTGGGTTCCCGAAGATGTTCACGAGGCGATGCGCGACCTGGTGAGGTCGAGAGAGCGCGCGGTGGACGACCTGCGCCGCAAGCGCCAAGCCATCGGCTCGCTCATGCTCAAGCATGGCCGGATCTACCCCGGCAAGCAGGCCTGGAGCATGAAGTACCAAAGATGGCTTCAGTGTCAGCGCTTCGAGCTCGCCGCCCACCAGATCGCCTTGCAGGAACTCATCCTCGCCGAGCGTCATGCCCGCGAGCGGGTCGAGCGCCTGACCGAAGCGATCGAAGACCTTGTGCAGGACTGGTCGCTGGGCGGTGCCGTAGAGGTTCTGCAGACGCTGCGCGGCGTTGCCCTGATCGGTGCCGTGACCTTTCTGGCCGAAGTCGGTGATGTCAGGCGGTTCAACCACCCTCGGCAGCTGATGAGTTATCTCGGTCTCGTTCCAAGCGAATTTTCGACCGGACAAACCGTCAGCCGTGGCGGCATCACCAAGGCCGGAAATGCGCATGTGCGGCGAACCCTGATCGAGGGCACATGGAGCTACCGCTGGGCGCCGCGGATTGGTGAGAAGCAACTCTATCACCAAAGAAAAGTGCCTCCCGAAATCAATGATATCGCCTGGAAAGCGCAGACACGCCTAACCCGACGATACCGCCAGCTCATTCAGCGCGGAAAGAAGTCGACGGTCGCGACAACGGCTTTGGCCCGGGAACTCGTCGGGTTCATTTGGGACATTGCCCGGCGAAGCATGCCTGCGCAGGCCTGACCAACTGCACATTTACGCTCATTGACGGGCACAGGGCCATCGGCAGGGGAAAACCCGACAG
>CBFHQE010000216.1:0-2256 GCA_965657935.1 Maricaulis sp.
AACGCTGGTATACGTTGAGCTGGACGCGTGTCGGCCGGAAATAGGCCTCGATATTGACCTTGATCTGGTCACGGCTGGCGGTCTGCCAAATGGCCGAGGAGATCACGTCGAGCATGAATTCAGTGCAGTTCTGGAAACGTGAATCTGCCGGGTTGGACAGGAGTGAATATTCCGGGTGATGCAGGGCCTCGAAGTAGGGCGAAGCAATCACGTCCAGGATGCGGCTCTGCATTTCCCGGTTCGGAATGATGACCCCCACCTGGCCGACCGAGTCGCCCCGGGTGAAGTCCAGCGGCCAGTCCTGGTAGAGACCGGACACCGTGACCGGGTCGATCTCGTGATAGAGATTATAGACCGCATAGCCATACTGGGTGCCGCCACCCAGCGTCGGGACGGGGGCATAGACCCAGAACGCGCCGTGGGTGTAGCGGATCTCGCCGGGTAATTGCGAGCGGTCGCGTCCGGTCCTGAAGACCATGGCGACATAAGCCCCGCGTGAGGCGAGTTCCTGTTCAATCTGTTTTGAAAAATCCGCCATGTCCCGCAGGGAGAAGGCATCGACCGGCTCGCTATTGCTTTCCGCGCGCGCTGTCGGGGCAATCGCCAGCGCGCCAACGAGGGCCAAACAAACGAGCAGGAAACGCATGATCAGTTATCCGGACCGGAGCGACGTGAATTGTCGACGATCACGGCATCGCCAAGCGGTAGCGGTGAGTCTTCTTCCTCGCCTTCGCTTTCGCGGCGCTGGGCGATGCGCTGGGCGTCGCGTGCGTAGTTGCGAGCGCGGTCCTGGTTGGAATCATCACGGGCATAATTCACGCCGCGTTCGGATAATTCTTCTTCCATCGCATTGGCAGGTTGTTGCTGGTCCTGGGCCAGTGCAGCGCCACCGTATACGGCGAACGTGCAGGCTGAAACGAGTAGCAGGCGCATGGTTCTCCTGTCCCCTTGGTGCGTTAAAACGACATTAACACACTTCCTGCGTGAACCCAGTGTGAATTTTGCCCGTGGCGAGGGAGTGCGTGCCTGTTCGCCTTACAGCGCGAACGTGCCCACGATCGGAATATGATCGGACGCTTTTGTTTCGCCGCGGGTCTTGCGGTGGATGTCGATCTGTTCCAGCGCGTCGGAGGCCTGGGGCGAACACAGAAGATGATCGATGCGGATGCCATTGCCCTTCTGCCAGGCGCCGCCCTGATAGTCGTAGAACGTATACTGGTGACCTCGACCATCGAGATGCTCAAAAGCTTCGGTCAAACCCAGCCAGCGCAGTTTCTTGAACGCCGCACGGGTGGCGGGAAGAGCAAGCGCGTCATCGGCCCACACCGCCATGTCCCAGCAATCGCTGTCGCGCGGGATGCAGTTATAGTCGCCGGCCAGGATCAGTGGTTCTTCCAGCTCCAAAAGCCCCTTGGCGTGATGGTAGAGGCGTTCCATCCAGGCCAGCTTGTAGTCATACTTGGGGCCGGGCGCCGGATTACCATTGGGCAGATAGATGGACGCCACACGCACCGGACCGCTGTCGGCAGAAATCACCGCCTCGATATAGCGCGCCTGTTCATCCTCATCATCGCCGGGCAGGCGAGAGGTGCATTCCTCGATCGGGTGGCGCGAGAGAATGGCCACACCATTGTAGGATTTCTGGCCGTGGGTCTCGACGTTATAGCCGAGATCCTCGATCTCCAGGCGCGGGAAGCCTTCGTCCACCGTCTTGATTTCCTGCAGGCAGACCACATCCGGCCTGGCCTCGCGCAGCCAGTCCAGCACATTGGGCAGGCGGGCCTTTACGGAATTGACGTTCCAGGAAGCGACAGTCAGGGTCATGGGAGAATCTCGAGCGGCTGCTGGCGCCAGTGTATGACGTTCGCGGCGCGAGGAAAGCAGGGGATGTAGATGAGCGAGGCGCCAAAACGTATGGGGTGGCTGTGGGTCATCCTCGCGACTGTGATCGTCGCGGTTTTTGGTTTTGTATCCATGGGATTATGGATGCCTGCCGTGATGATGTTCGACACTCCGGGCTCGGCAGACAAACCCCTGGTGTGGCTGGTGAGCCTGCTCGGAATCGCGCTCGTGGCCAGCGCGATCTGCACGGGCGCCAAGGTTTTTGAGCTTTGAGGAGCTGGTTATGTCGCGTCCCAATAAACATGAACCACCCAGCCTCGCATTTCTGATTTTTCTAAGTGTCGTTCTTGTGATTTTGGGGATTTTCTCACTGCCTGTTGCTTGGGCGGGGCTGTCCATGCTCGGATCTCCGGG
>CBFHQE010000217.1:0-2254 GCA_965657935.1 Maricaulis sp.
GTTCCGACCCCAAACGCCCGTATTCCCTCACCATCTGTCTCGATCAGGGCAGCATCAACACCGTCCAGAGAGGTCCCGCTCATGAGACCGATCACACGCTTCATGCCATCTCCCTCTTTTCTCCTGCCGATTTGCGACCTAGAAGCGATCCAGCAGGAGAGCTTACATGAGTGAATACAAGTCCGAACTTGTCCGCAACCTTGTAGACCGCGGATACCACTTCCAGTCGACCGATCTTAGCGCACTCGACGAGCGCGCGACCAGTGGTGTTGTCACGGGCTATATCGGCTTTGACGCGACGGCTTCGAGCCTGCATGTCGGCTCTCTTGTCCAGATCATGATGCTGCGCCAGATGCAAAAGGCCGGTCACAAGCCGATCATCCTTCTGGGAGGTGGCACAACCAAGATCGGCGACCCGTCCGGCAAGGACAAATCGCGCTCCATGCTGACCGAAGACCAGATTGGCGAGAACAAGAAGGGTATTCTCAAACCCTTTCAAAAACTCCTCCAGATCGGTGACGGACCAACCGACGCGCTGGTCGTCGACAATGATGAATGGCTATCGGCCTTTGGCTACCTGGAATTCCTGCGCGAATTCGGGCCGCATTTCACCATCAACCGGATGATGACGTTCGAGTCGGTCAAGCAACGACTTGATCGCGAACAGCCGCTGACCTTCCTGGAGTTCAATTACATGCTCCTGCAGGCGGTCGACTTCCTGGAGCTGAACAAGCGATACCGCTGTAGCTTGCAACTGGGCGGCGGTGATCAATGGGGCAATATCATCAATGGGGTCGAGCTGTGCCGTCGCATTGCCGGTAATGAGGTGAGTGCTTTTACCACGCCCCTGATCACAACCGCGTCCGGCGCCAAGATGGGCAAGACGGCCGATGGCGCTGTCTGGCTCAATGAGGACATGCTGTCCTCTTACGAGTACTGGCAGTTCTGGCGCAATACCGAGGACGCTGATGTGGGTCGTTTCCTGCGCCTCTTCACCGATCTCCCGTTGGACGAGGTCGCCCAGCTTGAATCGCTGGAAGGCGCTGCAATCAACGACGCCAAGGTCCGCCTGGCCAATGAGGCGACCCGCATGCTGCACGGCGTGGACGCTGCGCGCGAGGCCGAGGCCACGGCCAAGGCAACATTCGCGGCCGGCGGTGCCGGCGACGCCCTGCCGACCGTTGAAATCGCCAATCTGACGGGAGGCGACGTGACTCTGGCCTCTCTGTTTGTCGAGGCAGGCCTCGCGGCCTCGAACGGCGAGGTAAAGCGTCATATCAAGGCCGGTGCAGCCAAGGTTAACGGTGTCGCGCTAACCGACCTGCAGGCCAAGGCGACCGCGGATCTCGTACAGGATGGCGCGATCAAGCTGTCGGTCGGCAAGAAACGCCACGCGCTGGCCAAGCCGGCCTAACGCTCATTCGGACCGCCGTCATCTGGCACACCGGTGACGGGATCGATGTCAGCTGTCTCTTCGCCTGTTTCTTCAACAGTGCGCAACTGCTCCAACAATTGCGGCGGCAGGACCGAGGGAATGCTGGGCTCGCCGTCTTCGCCGCGCGTCGCCGCTGCGCGTTCAGCCGCCGATCCCTCGAACATGCGCCGGAAAACTCCTGGCGCCAGGACCGACAATGGGTTGGCAAAAACAGTCAGGCTGTCGAATGGGCCTTCAACGGAATAGGTGATCCCGACCACGCCTTCGCCGGGCCGGGAGATCAGCAAATCGCCAATAACGGGCAAGTTGCCAACGAAGGAATTGACGGCATAGGACGGCGCCAGATTGCCATCGATTGCGGCACTTCGCCCATCAAAATCAATCGTTCCTGTCGCGGTTACACCCAGCGAACTGCCGGTCGCCTGGCTCTCACCGATTGTGAACAACCCATCCTCGAACATGACATCCCCCGTGATGCGTTCAAAGCGGATACCATCGCCATTCAGCAAGGCGCCGAGCCCCTCGAAAGAGCCCGCGGCCAGAACCCGCGCCAGAACCGGCACACGAACCAGAGTGATGTCGTTTATCTCGAGACGAGCCGTCAGCGGCCCCTCAACGCCGAGTGGCGGTGCTTCGCCGAGCACGGACATGCGCCCACCCACAACACCTTGCGAAAAACCGACAAGTGCAGAAAGCCGTTCAATGGACTGGGTTTCGACTCGGAATTCGCGAACACCACCCTCTTCCGGTGCGCCGAAGCTCGCAAAGAAGGGACCGGCACTGGAGCGACCGGAAACAGCAACGGCGCGGATGCCAGCC
>CBFHQE010000218.1:0-2153 GCA_965657935.1 Maricaulis sp.
TCCGAGGAAACCCAGACGCGGTTGTTCACGCCCTTCGAGCAGGGTGAAGCGGATACGACGCGCCGGCTCGGCGGCACAGGGCTCGGACTGACGATTTCCCGCACGCTCGCCACCATGATGGGGGGCGATATCCGCGTGGAGAGCGGTGAAGGGGAAGGCTCGCACTTTTTCCTGACTTTCCTCGCAGGCGTTGAGGTCGTTGAAGAGACAGCGGCTGACGAGTCCGACGAAGTGCCGACCTCAGTGGAGCAACGCGCAGAGGGTGTCCGTATCCTGCTGGTCGACGATGTGGCCACAAATCGCATCGTTGCGCGTCATCTTCTGGGCACTGTCGGTATGGAAATCATCGAGGCTGAAAATGGCGCCGAGGCTGTCGAGATCCTGGAATCAGGTGACCGTTTTGACCTGGTCCTGATGGACATGCACATGCCGGTGCTCGATGGCGAGCAGGCCACCGCCCGCATTCGCGCCAGCTCCGGACGCCATGCCGATATCCCTATCCTGGCCATGATCGCAGATGTCATGTCGCTGAATGATCTTCGCCTGGCCCAGATCCAGATGGATGGCCTCATCCCCAAGCCGGTCGAGCGTGAACAGATGATCGCGACGATCTTTGAGGCGCTCGAAATTCGCGAGACCACTTCCCAGCTCCGCAAATCCGGCTAGTCTTTGATCCAAGATTTGGGGTGAGGGATTATGATCTTTACAAGCATTGTCCTGGCTGCGGGCCTGCAGGCTTCAAGCGTAGCCGTTCCGGCGTTCGAGACCGAGATACTGGCCGAGGGGCTGGACTATCCCTGGTCGGTGGCTGAGTTGCCGGGCGGCGAGATCCTGATCACGGAAAAGAGCGGGCAATTGCGCTGGTATCGGGAGGGCCGCTTGCAGGACGGGCCGGTCACCGGCGTGCCGGATGTGCTGTATGGTGGGCAGGGGGGATTGCTTGATATTGTGGCGCACCCCCGATTTGCCGAAAATCGACTGGTCTATCTGACCTGGTCGGAAGGCCAGCGGCGCGACAATGTGCTGGCGTTGGGACGGGCGCGTTTCGAGAATGGGCAATTGCTCGATCTGGAGACGATCTTCGTAACAACACCGCGAAGCACTGACGTGCACTATGGTGCCCGGCTGGTTTTCCTGGGTGACGGAACGATACTGCTGGGGCTGGGAGATGGGTTCGACCTTCGCGAACAGGCGCAGGTGGCCGGCAATCATTACGGGACCTTTGTGCATCTCGATGAGAATGGGCGTCCTGTGGCCTCAGCTATCGAGGATTCCGCGCCTGGCGTGTTCAGTATCGGTCACCGCAATCCCCAGGCCGTGGTCGTCGACCCGGACACCGGAGCCGTATACGCGAATGAACATGGTCCGCAGGGTGGCGACGAGATCAACCTGTTGATCGAGGGCGGGAATTACGGCTGGCCGATCACCTCGTATGGAGTTGATTATACCGGCGCGCTGGTCACGCCCTTCGACACTTATCCCGGCATGTCAGAGCCGATCCTGCACTGGACGCCGTCCATAGCCCCGGCCGGTATGGCCTTTTACTCCGGAGACATGTTCCCGGAATGGCAAGGGGATCTTTTCGTCGCCGCCCTGATTGCCGGAGATGCGCCGACCGCCAGCGGTCATATCCGCTGGGTGGACCTTGATGACGGTCAGGTCGTCGAGCAGACGGTGTTGCTGAGCGAGTTCGAGGCGCGTTTCAGGGATGTGCGCATGGCGTCGGACGGCAGTCTTCTGGCCATAACCGACAGCGAGAACGGTCTGTTGATCCGGGTGTATCGCGACTAGCCGAAGACGTTCGAGCCTTCCATCACATGATGACGTATCAGACGACTGTCGAGGACAGCGGCCTGTCGGTGCGGCACGGCTTCGCTTTGATAGACCGGGTCGGTGACCATCTCCAGGAAAGCGCTGGCCGTCGGATAGGTCGCGATGAAGGAAATGTCCCAGGTCTCGTCGGCGGGACCAATCAGCGTCACCCTGGGTTCGCCTCGCCAGAGGATCTTGCCGCCGACACGCTGAAAGATGGGCCCGGAAAACTTTCCGTAGTTCGCATAGGCTTCCTTGCCCGTCGCCTCGCGCTGGTCCGGATAGGCGGCCCTGTCGCGCAGACGGATCAGATTGAGCATCTGGATCGGCGCTGACCGGTC
>CBFHQE010000219.1:0-2129 GCA_965657935.1 Maricaulis sp.
GACCTTCTCCCTGCGTCATCGCGCGCTGGTTCTTCTGTCCGGCCTCCTTCTGCTTGCGTGGGGTGCCTGGGAAGGTCTGCGCATGCCGGTTGATGTCTTCCCGGACCTCACGGCCCCGACAGTGACCGTCGTCGCGGAGGCGCACGGCATGGCCCCCGAAGAGGTCGAGACACTGATTACCCTGCCTATTGAAACGGCGCTCAATGGTGCATCCGGTATCCGGCGGGTGCGTTCGTCCACTTCGGTTGGAAGCGCGATTGTCTGGGCCGATTTCGAATGGGGCACAGACATCTATCTCGCGCGCCAGATCGTCGCCGAGAAGCTTCAGCTGGTGCGTGACGGACTGCCGCCCGACGTGCCGGCACCTGTCCTTGCACCGGTCTCCTCGATCATGGGCGAGGTCATGTTCATCGCCTTGCATTCCGACCGGCACTCAGCGATGGAAATTCGCACGGCGGCAGACTGGAATTTGCGCCGCCGGCTGCTGGCCGTGCCGGGCGTGGCCCAGATTATCCCGATTGGCGGCGACGTGCGGCAATACCAGGTCGATGTCCGTCCGGAACGCCTGGCCGCCTATGGGCTGACCCTGGAAGAAGTCATCGAGGCCGTTGCCGAGACGAATGCGAACTCGTCTGCGGGCTTTGTCACTCAGGGTGGACAGGAATACCTCATTCGCGGTGTGGGCCGGGTCGATACGATTGAGGATATCGGCCTGACCGCTGTTGCCGTCGTCGATAATGTTCCGGTGCTTGTGCGCGATGTCGCCGAGGTCAATCTTGGTGCGTCCATCACGCGCGGTACCGGCTCTCATAATGGCGAGCCTTCGGTGGTGATCGGCATTCAGAAACAGCCTGGCACAAACACGCTTACCCTGACCGAGGAGTTGGACCGGGTCATCGCGGAAGTCGAAGCGGGCTTGCCCGACGGAATGAGCATCGAGACAAATATTTTTCGCCAGGCAGACTTTATCTCAATCGCGGTGCGCAATGTCATGGACGCACTGCGTGATGGCGCCATCCTGGTCGTCATCATCGTCTTCGCCTTCATGATGAGCGTTCGAGCCACGTCGATCTCGCTGCTCGCAATACCGCTGTCCCTGGTGGTCTCTATCCTGACGCTGAAACTGCTTGGCGCCAGCATCAACACGATGACGCTTGGGGGCATGGCGATTGCGCTCGGCGCGCTCGTGGATGACGCCATTATTGTGGTCGAGAATGTTGCCCGGCGATTGCGGGAAAATCTCAAGGCCGCAACGCCGCAGCCGGTTCTGCGTGTCGTCGAGAGCGCGACGGGGGAAATCCTCGGCTCCATCGTCTTTGCGACCTTGATCATCATGCTGGTCTTTTTGCCGCTCTTCATCCTCTCGGGCGTCGAAGGGCGTCTGCTGCAACCGCTGGGGCTGGCCTATGTCATCGCCCTTGCGGCTTCGCTCCTGGTCGCGGTTACCGTTACACCGGCGCTGGCCGCCATTTTGATGCCGAACTCGCGCACGCTGCGCAGTGAACGCGACCCCTGGCTGGTTCAGGCCGTGCAAGCGGTGTATCGGCCGGTCCTCGACCTCAGCGTGAAGCGCTGGGCTGTGCTGGGCGGAGTTTCGCTCTTGGCGCTGATCGGCTCGCTGATTGTGCTGGCAGGGGCCGGACGCGCCTTCCTGCCGGACTTCAACGAGGGCAGTCTCACCATCAGTGCCGTGACCCTGCCAGGGACCTCGCTGGAGCAGTCCGACGAGCTGGCCGGAATGGTCGAGCGGATCATTCTCAACCATCCGGAAGTCGTGGCGACAGCGCGAAGAACCGGTCGGGCGGAACTCGATGAACACGCCCAGGGCGTCAATGCCTCCGAGATCGATGTCGCCCTGCGCATGCAGGAGCGGTCCAAGGACGCCTTCCTCGAGGACCTGCGCACCGCCCTGGGTGCCGTTCCCGGTATGAACATCACCATTGGGCAGCCAATTTCCCACCGTATCGACCACATGTTGTCCGGTACGCGAGCCAATATCGCGGTGAAGCTGTTTGGTCCTGACCTCTATGAGCTGCGTCGTCTCGGTGAACAGGTGCGGGCACAGATGGAAGCCGTGACGGGCGTGGTCGACCTCTCCGTCGAGCAGCAGGCTGATGTGCCGGTGCTGA
>CBFHQE010000220.1:0-2121 GCA_965657935.1 Maricaulis sp.
CGGCGGGTAGAAATTATCCGACCGGTCGGCATCAGCGGTTTCAAAAAGCGGATCCAGCTCGACGGATACCACCTGCTGATCGGTGATGTAGGACCAGGTGATGTTGGCCGGGTCGTACCGCCAGACTTCTGCCGGGATGCGTACCAGCTCGGTATCACCATTGGCAAAGGTGAACTCCAGGATGACCGGCATGACCAGTCCGCCCTGGTTGGACAGTTCCACGTAATAGATGCGGTCGCCACTATCGAGGATTTCACGCTCATAGTCTTCCAGACCATCACGGAAACGCTCATAGGCTTCTGTTTCCCGATTGGTGACCGAGTGACGATCATTTTCGGAATAGAAGTCGAGAACTTCCGGATTGTCATCGGAATAGAAGCGAATGCCCTCGGCGATATTGTGTGCCTGGGTCCGGCTTTCGCCCCGGCTCTGCTGGATTGCCCGTTCGCGCGCATTCTCGATCTGCGGATCTTGCGTGTTGAACGTGCCCTCGGTGACGTTGTCGATGGAGATATCGACATGGTCTGTGGAATAGAACCAGCCCCGCCAGAACCAGTCCAGATCGATCCCGGAAACCTCCTCCATCGTACGGAAGAAATCGTACGGCGTGGGACGCTTGAACCGCCAGCGGCGGGAATAGGTGCGGAAGGCTTCGTCGAACAGTTCGCGCCCCATGATGGTTTCGCGAAGGATGAACAGGCCGACGGATGGTTTGGAATAGGCATTGGCACCGATGCTCAACACGCTATCCGACTGGGTCATGATCGGCTGTTGATTGCGCGAGGTCATATACCCCGTGATCCACTGCACGTCGGACCGGTTGCGGCCGCCAAAATCTTCTTCCCATCTAAGTTTGGCGATGTCCTCGAGAAAGGAGTTGAGGCCTTCATCCATCCAGGTCCACTGACGCTCGTCCGAATTGACGACCATCGGGAAATAGATGTGACCGATTTCATGGATGATCACGCCGATCAGTCCATCACGCGCTCCACGGGAATAGGTGATATTGCCATCATCATCGATTCTCGGTCGTCCGAATGTGCCACCATTGAAGGTGATCATCGGATATTCCATACCGCCCTGGGGACCAGCCACAGATTGGGCTGTCGGATAGGGATACGGGAAGGCAAACTCATTGTAGATGTTGATCGTGTGCTCGACCGCGCGCGTTGAGAAGTTCGACCAAAGCGGTTCGCTTTCATTGGGATAGAAGGACATCGCCAGAACCAGGTCCGGCGCATCGCCCTGCCCGTCCTGCTCAATGCCGACCGCGTCCCAGATGAATTTGCGTGAACCTGCCCAGGCGAAGTCACGGACATTCTCGGCCGCAAACCGCCAGGTGCGTTCAGATCGCGTGCCGCGGCGTTCATTCTCCCGAGCTTCCTCAGGCGTGACAATGAACATCGGTTCCTCGGCTGTGCGCGCCTGTTCCAGGCGGGCGATCTGTTCCTCGGTCAGCACCAAGTCTGCATTCTGGATCTCGCCGGTCGCGGCGACGATGAAGTCCTGCGGTACCGTCAGAGAGACGTCGTAATCACCGAATTCCAGCGTAAATTCACCTCGTGAGAGGAAGGGTTTGTTGTGCCAGCCTTCGAAATCCGTGAAGGCCACGGCCCGTGGAAACCATTGGGCGACCTGGAAAATGCAGTCGCCGCCGGAGTTTTCGTAGTCGTCAAAACACTCAACACCACCCCGGCTGCCTGCCCACAGGGTTTCCAGCAGGCGATGGTTCCAGTCGATGGTGAACGTCACGCTGTCACCGGTTTCCAGCGGGGTTTCCAGGTCAACCCGCATCAGCGTGTCAACGATCGTGAAGTCGAGCGCATTTCCATCGCCGGCAGTAACGCCCGTGATATTCTGGCCATAGCCATTTTCACGAACCAGGCGACGGCGGTTGAAAGCGCGTGCGGCAATGCCGTCAGTCGAGATGCGGCCGAGCCTGGAGGTCGCGCGCTCACCCCCGCCGATCGTCTCGGTCATCACCGCAATCGAATCTGGCCGGAAACGGTTTTGATCCAGGTGGAACCAGAGGAAGTCCAGCGTGTCCGGCGCGTTATTGGTATAGGTGACCGTGGCCGCGCCTGTGATCACATGGGAATTTTCGTCGAGACGCGCCTCGAT
>CBFHQE010000221.1:0-2032 GCA_965657935.1 Maricaulis sp.
ACCGGTCGTGTCGAACCTCAGTTCGCACGCGACGGGATTGGGATAGTCGGCATCTTCAGCTGACCAGACCAGCCAGAGGGTGTTGAACGCCGCACCGATGCGAGCGCGGTCGAGCTCGAGGAAGACGTAGACGTCCTTGGCGCGGTGTTCCCAGGCGTGGCGAAGGTCGAGGGTGGAAAGGGTAAGAGGCATGTGGGTCTCCCGAATGGATATTCGGGAGAAAGCCCCCGCCTCTCCTTTCAACTCGCCCGAGCGGGAATGAATTTCGCGTCGGGATATCGCGCGCGCAGTTTGCGACGCAGCTCCCAGCGATTGCGAGCGCGCATCCATCCGGAATGGGTGTCGCACTCGCTTTGAAAATAAAACAGCGGCGCCCCGGTGCCATAATAGGCGCCGGTCGCAGTGTACCCGCCGGCATCCAGACGGATCCGGGTGATTTCATACGTGATGGGCATGGCCGATCACTCCTTGATGAAAAAGAAAAGAGGCGGCCCGGTCAGGCCGCCTCGAGGAAGTAGCTGCGAGCCAGCGCCTCGCTGGCTTCAAGCCCCACGCCCTGGCCATAGAAATGGCACTCGAGCACGTAGCGCTGGTGATCAGCCGGGCCGTCGAGCTCGCACGCGTGGGCTTGCAGATCCCAGTCCACGGCCTGCTTCCAGCTCAGGCCGAAGGTCGAACGCAGCCGATCAAGATGAGCGGCGTAGTCGACCAGAGCGGTGCGAGCCAAGCGCGCGGCGCAGTCCGCCTCGTCAGTGGCATACTGAACGAGGGCGGACAGCTCGGCCTTGAAATCCGCTTCGGTATCGAAGTGGACGTCATGACGCGGACGAAAGCCGTGCGCGTCTTTGTAGAGGTCGGAGTAAATCGCTCCATCCTCATCGCTCATGACAAACATGATGGGTCTCCGGGAAATGAGGAGGTGAACAGACCTGGCCTAGCGATCCGCTTGGGGATCGTTCGTGGTCACCGCGAAGAGGAAACCGTGGAGAGCCAGGGTCGCGGCGGCCAGAAGGCCGACAAGCGTGGCGTAGGAGTGCAGGCTGGCCTGACCCGTGAGGTCGGCCCAGCCGGTCACCAGAGCAGCACTGATGATGGCGATGACAGCGGTGACAAATGCGATACGAGCAAGCGAAGCCATTGGGGCATCCGTTCGAATTGAAAATTCGAAGGCCCCTTCCCCAGCTTTACTTTGAAACGAACAGATATCGCGTCGGGCTTGGCTGAAAGCCAAGATGCACGGCGCCCACTTCCGGCCCGCAGCACTTCATTGCGAGGACACGGCGCGAAGCAAGGCTGAGCCACTTATTGCACGTCGCCCGACTGTGACGGCCTGGGTGGTTTGCCGTTTAGGGGTGTGGCCGCAGCCCGGCCACCAGCGGTCCGGATGAAACACTTGGTACGGCATGAAAGCTCGCCTTGAAGTTCGACAAGCCCTGCAATACCTACGGCGGCCGGGTTTGGCCGAAAGCGGCCGCCGTGTGTTGGCGCGTTACAGTTGAACAATCGATTTTAATTGATCAGCAAGCCTTGATGACATACGTTCAGGGTGTACCGAGAGCGATGAAAGACGGTACGCCAGCCCTTTCGAGGGTGACGCGGAGAGCGACGGCAACTGGTTTTCGTACTGGCCTTCAGGCCACGAAAGGGTCCCCGCGGGGACCCTTTTCAGTTTCTAGCAAACGTTTGCGAAGCGGCTGGCCGGCCGGACATGGCCGCGTGATTACCTACGACGGCCGCCGCCGCGGCCACGCGACTTATTCGGGTTCGGCCGGGAGATGATCTCGCCCCTGGCGGTCTTGGCGATCAGCGTTGGGAAATACACCTTATCGGACAGCCTCGCATCGTGCGGGGCCGGATAAGCCGATACGACATTGAGGATCACGTCCAGTTTCTTAGATCGGGCCGGCTCTGCTTCGAACGGAATAATCAACGGATCGAGTCCCGGCTCGCCCTTCACGACGAGGAAGCGCCGTTCGCGCTCTCGCCATTCGTCGGCGAAGAAGGCTTTGCCGCGCGACGCCCAGTCGAAGGC
>CBFHQE010000222.1:0-2019 GCA_965657935.1 Maricaulis sp.
GGTTCATATGCGGCAAGGACAGTAACCTTGGCGCCGGTCTTGAAAGCTCGGCGGGCAGCAAAGTAAAGCGCTGTGCGTAAACACCACCATTGTCCTTGGCAGATGCCACGGCCAGGCCCGTATTGATGCGGGACTGAACAGTTTCGATGTCACGGTTGGTCGCATTGAGATTTTGCAATGCCACCATGGCACCGGCATTTGTATTGATAGTCGCCATTTCTTGGCTCCCCACACTTTCTGTATCCACAATCAACGATGGGCCGGAGCTCTTTGTCTCCTGACCGGTTCACCGCCATGTAAAGACACTAGCAAACCAAGTTGAATCTTTCGGAAACGGCGCGTTGAGGTTTTGGAAACCGGGACCAGGCGCGTGACCATCTCCCGCTTGAGCGGGCTGCAGGATACAGATCATCTGGTTCTGTACGGCGCGTCTTCATGAACCCGCTCTGGCGAAATCCGGCGGAGCAGCCACAAGATCGATACTGGTTCACCCTGAACGTCTAGCGTGCTGGTTCCACAGGAGCCGGCAGGACAATCTGAGCCACCACCGGTCGGTGATCGGAATAGCCGTCCGCGTCACGGCGACAATACGCCTCGTCAAGGAAGGCCAGATCTGTGACCGCCGGCCATTGAATGGCGGCACCGCCAAAGAAGATGAAGTCGAGGATGTTCTCGTATGCCGGGTGACATTGTGACCCGGTGCGTGGGCAGTTTTCGCGCTGGATACACATGGGCTCAGGCCAGGTAATCAGTCCTCCCCTGGCCAGATTGACAAAGGCCCGGTTCCCCCCGCGGCGCGCGCCATAAAAGACATAGTCGAAGTTGAAAACGCCCAAAGCAATGATGGCCCGCTCAGGATTATCGCCGATCCACTCGCGCAGACGGCGCGCCTGTCCCTCCCGGGTCGCGGCGTCTCCGCGATTGAAATGGGCGTTGATGAAAGTGACACGTTCACCCGTCCAGGTCGTCGCCTCCATCAAAAGCGGCAGGCGCGAACCTCCGACGACGTCCAATTCCTCAAAGCGCGCATCAACGAACGCCTCCGCAAGGTAGACATAAGCCAATCGGTCTTCGTAATGCGCTCCGCTTTCGCCCAGATATCCGGCATATCGGTGCCCTGTCGCATCCGTAAGCGCCTGAACGAAAACGTCGAGCGTTTCCTGGTCCGCAACTTCCTGCAGCGCCCAGATGTGAAGCGGTGACAAACGGACCATGTCCGCGGCGACCAGCTCGGCCTGGGTATCGGCATCACTCTCCACATTGAAGCTGGCGAGCAACAGAGAAGATTGTGCCAACGCCACAGCGCCGTTTACGGCGAAGGCGATCGCCACCAAAAGTCTCAACATATTCACCCCCAGCTCTTCTCATCTGCCGATATCATAGCTGGTTGTCAGTTTCACGATAGATTTCGGCACTTGCACACATGGTAGCGTGAACGGCCTTGTTGCCGCCCCACGGAGCCGTTAAAGCCTTGGGTCGGGGCCGCCAAATGCGGAAACAAGGGGAAATTCAATGCGTCAACTTCTGCTCGTCACGACAGCCGCCTGCCTTCTCGGCGCAGTCGCGACCCAGTCCTATGCTCAACAAAACTTTTCCGGAAGCATCAGCGAAGAAGGCGGCTCAACCGAGTTTACCCTCTCGCTCGAAGCTGGCCAGCTGGTCACGCTGACCACACAATCCGACGAGAATTACGACACCGTACTGCGCCTGCTGGGAACGGACGGAAAACCGTTGGCCGAAAATGACGACATGCCTTCCGGCTCGCTCCAGTCCCAGATCATCTTCATGCCCCGTGAGAGCGGCGAATACACCGCCTCCGTATCTGGATATGGCGGTGCGACAGGCTCATTCGAGCTGGATGTTACCGCAGGTCTGGAAGTCGGATTGTCCGGCGATGCCACCCAAATCTTCGAGGAACAGCTGACGCTGGGGCGCGGCACGGATCACCGAATTCCGGTTGAGCTGGAAGCCGAGGACATTCTGGTAGCAACGACCTATGCGCTCGGAGACGATCTCGAC
>CBFHQE010000223.1:0-2008 GCA_965657935.1 Maricaulis sp.
CCTGACCGCGAGCACCATGGAACAGGATCGCCAGAACTATGCCAACGCCGGCATGAGCGCCTGTATCGGCAAACCGCTGGAGCTTGACGTCCTGAAAACCGTGATCGCCCAGTTTGCGGGCGAGCCGCGCAAGGCGGGATAACACTGGAGACGGATACCGGGCGGAAACGTCGATACGCCCAACCGGATTGATCAAGATGAAAACGGCTTCACCTGCTACCCAAACAGTATCATTCCCCGGGTCCAACGATCCACAGGGCATCGAAGTTCAGTGGGATGTTCAGATGGACATGCTTGGGCATCTAAGAGCCGGGCCGACACGAATGGAAAACGGGGACAGACGACCGATAGCTGAGGAAACAGCACTCCTTAATATCGAGATCATACCCATGCCATCACGCAGACCGACGCCACCAGGGTTCGAAGATGCGCAAAGCGTCAATTCTCATCGCAACTTTTTCGCGTCCTACTTGGATGACGTGTCTGAGCATCCGGATATCATTGCCTACAAGCAACGCGTCATGGACATCATTCAATCCTTGGCTCCCAATTCCCTTCTTGATGTTGGATGCGGGCGCGGGGCCGACACGGCGTTTCGGCAAGCCTTGCGCCCTACTCTCATACAGACAGGGGTGGACCATGCACCTCAGCTAGCGCTTCCTGGACTGGAAATCCGAGCAGGCGACATCACCAATCTTCCGTTTTCAAACGGCGCGTTTGACATCGTGGTTTGCGACCGGGTGCTGCAGCATGTCGACGACCACCAATCCGCCATTCGCGAATTGCTCCGTGTTTTTGGCGACGACAAGCAAGCGCGTGTCATCATCGCGGATACGCGCTGGGACCTGCTGACCATCCCGGGACATGAGTCTCTGACCGAACGCTTGCGCGAACACTATTTGCAGCACCTCGCCGGAGCCACGTCCGTTCAGGCAATTCCTGATTTACTCGCACAAATATCCAGCCGCCATGTGCAAACCGAGAAGTGGCCTTTGGACCTCGTCACAGCACAAGAAGTCGAAACAGTTATCGGCTTACAGCGCATCACCGGAAAATGGCCTGACGCCGAGCAGTGGGAAAGCATAGCAAAGAAGGTCGAGAAAGCGTCTTTGACGGTAGAGTTGCATTGGATCGACGGTCCGGGAAGCTCATCGCAGTGACGACACCTATCATTCGGCTTTACCTCCTATTTTTGTGCACACTCCTCGCGGCGTGCGCGCAGGTCAAAACGTCTACAAACTCCAATAATGACCTCCTTGCGCTCTGTGCGGGGCCCGTTGTGCGACAGTGCTTTGATGGTACGCCGTGTTTTGATTTCAGGCTTGCTTCGATACAGACGGAAGCCTCCGGCGATTTGCATATCACCACGATCTCTGAAAACTTCGACGACACCACTCCACTATGGTTTCGAGAGGACTTTCCGGAATACCATAAAGACATGTTGGTGCCGCTTCGCATTCAGATTGACGCCACGCTGAGCGAACTCACGGCAAGAGCAGAGACTGGAGAACAAGGAAACACCTGGTTGGCGCTTAGTTGCGTTTCCGATGCCCTCTGCCTTGCACTCAGACGACCGATAGCTGAGGAAACAGCACTCCCAGAAGCACGTTTCCCTTGCGCCGATGCGCAAGCAGCCGCCACGTATTTGCAGTCGCTAGGCACAGGCCCATGAAATCAACAGATCGCATCGGACCAAAACTGCGGATCACGGCTTTTCTGGTCATGACGACCATCGTGACAGCCTGCGCACACATAACGCCACCTGAAACTCTCGCACGGGGAATATACGAACTCTGCTCGGAGCCCCCTCAGCTCAATTGCGATGAAAGAGGATGGTGTAGTGAGGCACAACTTGTCTCCGCGCGTGCGAATGCTGAAGGACGCATCTGGCTGGAAACCCAATCGCAGACCACCAGCCGTCCGGATGTCATAGAGCGGAGTGAAGCGTCGCAGCAACTTCAGGAAAGCATGGACGACTTCTACGCACGATCAGGAAGGGAGCGAACCG
>CBFHQE010000224.1:0-1973 GCA_965657935.1 Maricaulis sp.
TGTCGAGACGAACGGCAACCTGATTTGGGGTGGCCGCGGCAATGATACGATCTGGGCTTCTGTGGGCGATGAAGAATACGTCTTCGACCGCGGCGATGGCTATGACATTATCCGTGATGCCGGTGGTGATGACCGCATCCAATTTGGTCCGGATGTGATGGCGGACGACATCATCTATGAGGTTGTCGGCAACGATCTCTATATCGGTCTGCGCGATTATAACGATCCTGAATTGTCTGCATCACAGGTCGCGGATCGCATGCAAATCGTTGGCGGTGGCACCACCTCGACGGCCAACCGGATTGAGTATCTGACCGCGGGCGGTGTCGATATTGCTTTGGACCGGCTCGATATTGAATGGGCTGGTTCCGGTGGTGATAGCGGCGGTGGTGATGGGTCCGGCGGCGGTGGCGGCGGTGGCGGCGGCGGCGGAGGAGGGTCCGATCCCTATGATCCCTACGATCCCTACGACCCCTATAACCCGTATGATCCATTCATGCCGCCGGGCGGTATGTTGCTGCCGGTTGTCTTTGATCTCGATGGTGACGGCCTGGAGATGATCGGGCTCAATGAGAGCCGCGTCGTTTATAAGTCTGATAGTGATGGACCGCTAATGCGTCTGGGCTGGGTGAGTGCTGATGACGGCCTGCTGGCGTTGGACCGTGATGGCAGTGGCGTGATCGATCGCACAGACGAGATTTCGTTCAAGAACGATCTCGAAGGGGCGACCACCGACCTGGAAGGATTGCGTGCCTATGACACCAACGCAGATGGTGTCTTTGATGCTTCTGACGATATGTGGAGTGATTTCCGTATCTGGCAGGATTTGAACCAGAACGGCGTCGGTAGCGCTGATGAGCTGGTCACACTGGAAGAAGCAGGTATCACCTCCCTCAATCTTTCGCTGACTGCGAGTGGCTCTAGCATCGAGAATGTGGCTGATAGCACCTACACCAATACCGCCATTGCCACTTTGTCAGACGGTTCAACTATGACTGCGTACGATGTTGCGCTGCGGTTTGGGTTGGCGCGTGCGGTGGACGCAGGTGCGCCTGATGCATCGCTTTGGGCAGATTTTGACCCCAGTGCGGCCGGTGCCCTGGGTGTGGCCTATACGGGCGAAGGCTTCTCTGAAGACGCCATCGCGGAACTGGTGCGCTCCTGGGATATCATGGCTGAAGGGCCTGAAGGCGCCGGCTGGGTAAACCTTGAGCTTTATCAGGACATTCTTGACGAGTTGGCGGCGCCGACGGCCCCGCAGGCTGATCCAAACGATCCGCAGACCGAGACCTTTGGGGTCAAACCGATCGTTATCGACTTGGGTGGTGATGGCCTGGATCTGATCAACCCAGCTCAATCGCCGATCAAAATGGATGCCAATGGCGATGGGGCTCTGGATCGTTTGGGCTGGGTCTCTCATCACGATGGTATGTTGGCGCTCGACCGTAATGGAAACGGCGAGATCGACAGCGTCGGTGAGATCTCCTTCGTCAATGACTTGGAAGGTGCTACCACAGACCTGGAGGGCCTTCGTGCCTACGACAGTAATGGTGATGGCTGGCTGAGCGCGGAAGATGCTCGCTTCAGCGAGTTCCAGATCTGGCAAGACCATAACTACAATGGTGTCGGTAGTGCCGATGAGCTGGTTTCTCTGGAAGAGGCTGGTCTTGAAGCGCTCTCGCTCTCGCATATCGAAGGAACGGGTTCTGCGCCTGGCGCATTGGCCAATGAGGTGTTTGGCGAAGCGGCCATCATCTGGGCTGAAGGCTTTGATGGTGGTAATGCCGGCGATGTCGAGCTTCGCGCCTATCGGGGTTACATCGAAGAGCAGATGATCGATGATTACGAGCGCATGATGGCACAGCAACGCGCGGTAAACGGCGCGTTCGCGTTCGACGCAAGCGCGCGTAGACAGGCCATGGAAGAATACCGCGCCAATCCCAATGCCAACGATTTTGAGGATGTCGCATCTG
>CBFHQE010000225.1:0-1906 GCA_965657935.1 Maricaulis sp.
TCGCTCACGATCCAAACCAGAACACACATCCAAACGATATCCAGAACACCAAGCGTTGGCCCCGACAATCGCGCTGCCCAGTTCCAGTTCCAATCGAGATATCTCCGCTCAAGGCTCACGCGTCCACCGCGCTTTCCTTGCGTGCCTCGACCATCAGGCCGCGCATGGTGGTGACCGCTTCACGCAGGCCGCGGAAGATGGCTTCACCGATCAGGAAATGACCGATATTGAGCTCGATGATCTCCGGAATGGCGGCGACCGGCTTGACGGTGTCATAGGTCAGGCCGTGCCCGGCATGGACTTCCAGGCCTCGTTTGTGGGCCTCGACAGCACCGGCCTGGATCAGTTCCAGATGGCGCCTCACCCCGGCTTCATCTCCAGTCAAGGCGGCCTCGCAATAGGCGCCGGTGTGCAGTTCGACAACCGCCGCGCCCATGGCTTCGGCGACCGCGATCTGGACCGGGTCAGGTTCGATGAACAGCGAGACGCGGATGCCGGCATCGGCCAGCTGGCGAACATAGGGCGCAATATGATTATGGCCCGCAGCCACATCCAGCCCGCCCTCGGTCGTGCGCTCTTCGCGCTTTTCCGGCACCAGGCAGACGGCATGCGGCTTGTGGCGCAGGGCGATTTCGAGCATTTCCTGCGTCGTCGCCATTTCCAGGTTCAGAGGCAGCTCGATCTCGGCCATCAGCCGGTCGATATCCTTGTCCGTGATGTGACGACGGTCCTCGCGCAGGTGCGCAGTGATGCCATCGGCACCACTCTCGGCCGCCTGGCGCGCTGCACGCACAGGATCGGGATGGGTGCCACCGCGGGCATTCCGGATGGTCGCGACATGATCGATATTGACGCCGAGACGTAAGGTCATTTCAGGCCGCGGCTCCCGGGCTTGATGGCCGGAATGGCTTCCAGTTCCGGCGGCAGATTGTCCGGCTCATAGGCCGGGACTTTGTATTGGGTCAGAGAAATCAGCGGCACGCCGACATCGGCTTCGCCGGCAGAGCGATCGACCAGGCAGCCCTCGGCAATCACCGTTGCGCCCGTGGCATTGATCGCCTCGATGCACTCGCGGGAACTCAGGCCCGTGGAGACGATATCCTCGACCACCAGCACCTTGTCGTTACTGGACAGCTCGAAGCCGCGACGCAGGGTGAACTCGCCGCCCTCACGTTCCACATAGAGCGCTTTGAGACCCATATGGCGCGCGGTCTCATACCCCGGGATCAGCCCGCCTACAGCCGGAGACACGATCACGGTCGGCTCCTCGGTGAGCTCGGCCTTGAGTTTTTCCGCCAGTGCCTTGCACAGGCGTTCAGTGCGGTCCGGCTCGGCAAAGACCTTGGCCTTCTGCAGGAAAACCGGGCTACGCAGGCCCGATGACAGGATGAAATGACCTTCCAGCAGCGCGCCCGCCTCGCGGAACTCCTGCAATACTTCCTCGCGTGTCATTCCTCGTCCCACTCCTCTGTTTCGCCGCGCATGCGTTCAGCCGACACGACAATCTCGTTCATTTTCAGGGCGGCCAGCAGATTGGCCAGGTGCCGGGCGTCATACACCTCGACATCAAACAGCATTTCAAAGAAATCTGGTGCGCGATGCAGGGTCCGAACATTGGCTATATTGCCGCGGTTTTCGCCCACGGTCTGGGCGACGCGCGCCAGTGCGCCCGGCTCATTGTGCAGCACCGCCTGAATACGCGCCATGGAGACAGCGTTTTCTTCCGCTTCCGCGGTCCAGGCCAGGTCCAGCCACTCATCCATCTGGTCTTCGTCGTAACGCGCCAGCGTCTCACAATCGATGGTGTGGATCTCAACCCCGCGTTCCGGCCGCAACAGCCCGATGATGCGATCGCCCGGCAGCGGCGAACAGCATTCCCCGAAATGCAGGGTTACGCCGGGTGTCA
>CBFHQE010000226.1:0-1898 GCA_965657935.1 Maricaulis sp.
GTTGAAGACCGCACGCGAACTGGGCGCGGCCTGCATGGCGACGGGTCACTATATCCAGCGGTCCGCCGGCGATGACAGAGCGCAGCTTCGTCGCGCCGCGGACAAGGGCAAGGACCAGTCCTATTTCCTGTTCGCGACGACACATGAACAGCTGGACTTCCTGCGGTTTCCGCTGGGGCATCTGAACAAGGACCAGACCCGCCAGCTGACCGAGGCCTTCGGCCTGATGGTCGCCGACAAGCCGGACAGCCAGGACATCTGTTTTGTGCCGGAAGGGCGTTATGTCGACATCGTCGAGAAAATCCGTCCGGGCGCCTCGCGTCCCGGCGAAATCGTGCATGTCGATGGCCGCGTGCTGGGCCGTCATGAAGGCGTGATCCGCTATACGGTCGGCCAGCGTCGCGGTCTGGGCATTGCCGCAGGTGATCCGCTTTATGTCGTGAGGCTGGATGCTGAACAGGCCCAGGTCGTGGTCGGCCCGCGTGAGGCGCTGGCGGTCAATCGCATCAAGCTCAATGACGTCAACTGGCTGGGCGAGGATGCCATGGCCGATGGCGCGCCCGTGCGCGTGAAAGTCCGCTCGACCCGCCCGCCGGTCCCGGCAGCGCTGTCGGTGGATGGCGAGAGCGTCGGCGTGGTGCTAGCGGATGGCGAGGAGGGCGTCGCGCCAGGCCAGGCCTGTGTCTTCTATTCACCGGATGATGAGGACCGCGTCCTCGGCGGCGGCTGGATCGCGTCAACCGCGGGCAAGGCGCGTTCGGGTGGTGTGACGCTGATCGGCTAGATAACATAAACTGCGCAGTTTTTGTTATTCATGCTATCCTGCGGGCAGGAGGCTCGCCATGAACATCTCACTCGGAAAACGCTGGGAAGTATTCATCCAGGAACAGGTCAAGCAGGGGCGCTATCAGTCTCAGAGCGAGGTCGTGCGCGAAGGTCTGCGCCTGGTGGAAGAGCGCGAGGTGAAGCTGGCGGAGCTGAGGCAATCCATCCAGGATGCGATTGATAGGGGGGGCAGCTACACGGTCGAGGAAGTCGAGGCCCAGATCCGTGCCAAGGCTGAAAATCTAAAGGCGCAGGGCTACTGACATGTTCCGTCTTGTCCTGCTGGAGCGCGCAAATTCAGATCTGGACGAGATTTTCGAGTATGTCACTCACGCGTCGGGTAAGACGGAAATTGGTCTGAAAGTCTTTACGGCGCTGATTGAGCGTTGCCGAAGAATCGCCGACGGCAAGTTCCAGCTCGGGCGACCCAGGCCGGAGCTGGGGCAGGATGTGCGCAGCCTGAGCGACGGGCGTTACGTGCTGTTTTTCCGCTATCGCGGCGATACGCTTGAGATGATCCGCATTATCGAAGGCCATCGCGACCTTCCGACGGTTTTTGATGTCCGGGACATGGCCCGACCGGTGTTCGAAGCTGCCATCTGACGAAGTCCCGAATTGCTCTTGTCGTCATTCTGCTGTCTGTTCCGCATCCTCGCGTGCCCGAGCAACCGTGCAGGCGGTGTCTATGCGAAACCGGTCGCTGTGCACCGGGCTATCTTGCCGCGCGGTAGTGCTTGATCACCCCTCTGGCTGAGCTATCCTGCGCACTATGACGGGACTGATCCGCAATCTTCTGGCGCTCTTTGCATTTCTGGTTCTGGCTCTGCCTGCGCAGGGTCAGGACTATGATGTGGACGAGCGTTTGGCTGAACATCTGGCCGCGTGCGAGGCGGGCGACAAGTGGGGCTGTGGTTATGCGATCTCCCTGTGGATGCGACAGGACAGCCAGTCCTGGCTAACCGAGCGCAATGTCGACATGCACGTGCATGCCTGTTCGTTGGGACTGGATGGCTCGTGCTGGAAATTCGAGCGTCGACTTGAACCCAATCCCTATGCCCCTGTGCGCGCAGACC
>CBFHQE010000227.1:0-1646 GCA_965657935.1 Maricaulis sp.
GGCCTCATCCTGCGAGAACAGCGCGGCGATGCGGTTTTGCGTGTCCAGGAATGTTTCACCATAGAAGCCTCGGATCACCATCGTCGCGTTCAGTTCGTGGGCCTCCATCGCCAAGCGGCGCAACGCATCATCCGGCATGCCTAGTGAGACCAACACGTACAAGACCGGCCCCTCCTGGGGTGTCAGGCCGAACTCGGCTGGATCAAAATCCTCAAGATCGAACATCTCGGAAACCGCAGGCATACCCTCCTGGAGCCGGCCTGTTGTCTCTCCAACAGCGTCTGCGGCTTCACGGTGTTGGCGTGCGAGATCCAACACGCGATCTGCAAAAGACTGCGCCTCTTCCATTTGTGCGTCGCGCGCTGCATTGGCGGCGTCTCGGATCGCCTCGGCCTGCTCAATCTCCTGAGCCTCCACGCGCGCGGTCAAGACAACGCCTACAACCGCCAGGGTCACCAAGTGACCGACCGCGCTTGGCGAACGCTTGCCGTCTCGCTTCGGGGTTGATTCCAGAGCTTCAACGAACCGCAACGCGGCCCACGCGAAGGCTGCGAGCGCGAAGAGACCCTCCGGTACGGAGCTGTGCGCGAATGCGCTGCCCGCGAAACCCAGGCCGAAGCCGGTAATGAGTGCGGACTCCACGACCGCGCGGTTTCCTCTGAATGGTGCGGCGACGATCTCGCCCGCCAGTCTTACAAAGCGCAGCAATTTCGTTTCCTCCAGACCAGGAACCCAACATCTTCCCCAACCGCCGGAATTGTGCGGCCAGACTCGTAGACAATCGTGGCCGTCCCCGCTCGTGGGCAGGTCCCCGGCCCCGAGACGTGCGGAATCGGATTGACCAGCTGATACCGGTACTGTTCGCGCGGCCAAATCGGAGCAATCTGCTTTTGGCAAATCGCCTCCGGGCCAGACGTTCGCCACGCGATGAGCTGGCGGTGCAGCTTGTACGTCATGCGCTCCGCCGCCAGAGCGGCGCCCTGGATGCGCGTCGTGTCCGTGCCAAGATTGCCGTTGAACGGATAGATCGACCCATGACAGCCCGCGCACCAAAATAACCCCGGCACATTCTGGCCGGTGGTCGTAACCGCCGCACAATCGGCAGCGCACGCCGCCTGCGCGATGGGATTGGCGAAGACCGCGGCCTCCGGATTGATGAGCATTGAGAGCTCATCGTCTTGCCAGAGCGGATCGAGCTCGCTGACATAGGCAATGTCGAAGCTGGCATTCTCCACGCATGCGAAATCGGCGAGGAGCTCGAGCCAGTAGAGCAGCGGATAGATGTACCAGTGGACGAAATACTGGCCCTCGTGGGCCGAACCGTCCTCATAGGTGGTCGTCTTGTGGCCGATGTCGAACCCAGGGGAAATGTTCAGCCCCCCGATATTGACGAAGCACCAAGGGTCTTTGCTCACATCCACCAGGCGGGCCGGCTCCCAAAAGCCGATGGCGATCCCTGGGCGCACAAACGGCGGCGCCGAAATCGGACACAAGCAGATCGGAAAGCTGGGGTTGCGGGTGTCGGGGTGGCGCGAGGGAACAACTGGAATGGATCCGACGCTGAGCGGAAACAGACAATCCCAACAAATATCGGAAATCGGATTGACGAAATTGCCGTTGCACGTGCTCGGCAATCCCCCCGTCTC
>CBFHQE010000227.1:1656-1887 GCA_965657935.1 Maricaulis sp.
TTCAACGTCCTCCTCAGCGAGGCCTTGCCACTGATCCGGACCGTGCTCGGTAAGGCGAACGAGACGCCCCTCCTGGCGCATGGATGCTGGAACCGCCGTGATGGCAAAGCGCTGCGTGATGAACCCGCCTTGATCAAAGAAGAAGCGAACCTGGTGCTCGGTCATCAGATCAAGCGGCGCTCCATTGATCAGGATAATCGACGCTTGGCCGTCGACCTGATTGCGCTGATC
>CBFHQE010000228.1:0-1873 GCA_965657935.1 Maricaulis sp.
CGGCGCGGCGGGCTCCTCGGCACCGGCCATGCGAAGGGCTACGCCCTGAAGACTGGCTTCGGAGTCGATCAGGAACTGGCTGGACACGACTACGCGTTCGCCCTCTGAAAGACCGGACAGGATTTCGACCCGCCCCCCCGCTTCGGCTCCGCTTCTCACCTGGGCCAAGCGGTACCGACCGTCACCAAGAGCCAGAACCACCCGCTCCGACTGACCGGTACGGATTACGGCTTCGGCTGGAACCGAAAGGACATTCTCCCGCGGTGACACCTCGATACGGACATTCACATAAGCTTCCGGGCGCAACGCCCCGTCACCATTGCTGAACCGCATGCGCACCGGGATCGAGCGGCTGCGCGGGTCTACTGTGGGATAGAGGTACTCCACCCGCCCATGCCACTTTCGGCCCGGCTGGGCCCGGGTCTGCATGTGGACGTCTTGCCCGTGCTCGATCGCCGACGCCGCGTCTTCAAACAGGTCTGCGATAACCCAAACCTCGCGCAGATCGGCGATCGTCATCACGACCATGCTGGGATGGGCATGGGCACCCTCGCGGACATTCATTTCAAGAACGACACCGGTTCGAGGCGCATAAACATCCACCAGTCTCTGCGGAGTGCCACGGCGCGCGATTGCGTCGATCTGGGCTTCATTCACCCCTAGTGCCTGCAAGCGCGAACGGGCCGCCGAGATCAGGCCAGGCCGGGCGACATTGACCGCTTGCAGAAACTCGCTTTGCGCTGTCACGATTTCTGGGGAGTACATGCGGAAGAGCAGATCTCCGACCTCCACGACATCGCCGACAGCGGCGACCCGCAGGTCCTCGATCCAGCCCTGCGCCCGGACATCCACGACCGAAGTCAGATCATCGACCGGACGGACATAGCCAACCGTGTCGAGATCCTCGGCAAACCGGTCCCGTATCGCCAGTGCCGTGCGCACGCCGATATTGTTCTCAACGGCCGAAGAGATGGTGATGGTGGCGCTATCCGTGGGTTCATCACCCGCATAGACGGGGATCAGATCCATCCCCATGGGAGACCTGCCCGGTTCGTCCCGACGGAAGTTCGGGTCCATCGGTGCCACCCAATAAAGGATTTCGGGATCATCCGCGGTCGGCGTGGAACCGCTACCGACGAGGCTCATGCCGAAGGCCCCGATGGCAATACCGACGATCAGCGTGCCAGCACCGAGAATAAATGTGCGCGGGGTCATTGGACGTCTCCCGTGAGGAACAGGATCCGGCTTTGCGCCTGCAAGGCGTCAACGCGTGTCCGGATCAGGGTCAGTTCAATATCAAGCAGGGCCAGTTCCGAGCGAACCAGTTCGGCAAAGTCCGCTTGCTCGTTCTCATACGCGGCTAGAACGGCTGCTGCTGTCTCACGCGCGCGTTCCAGAACCCCGGTTTCATAGGCAGCGGCGGTCTGGTTCAGACGCTCAAAACGCACCCAGTCCTCATCGAGCTGGCGGCGCAGGTCGAGCAGAAGCGCCTGCCGGTCCAGCTCCTCTGCCGAGCGAATCTGCCGGGCACCCGCAACGCTCTCGTCCTGTCGGCGCTGGCTGAAGATCGGCATCTGCACGCTTACACCAATACTGGCGACGTCAGACCGGCTGCCGCGCACACCATAGCCCGCATCGACGCTCCAGGTCGGATTGTAGGCGTCCAGCGCCAGGTCAATCTCGCGCTCGCTGGCCTCGATCCGGGCATTCCGGGAGATGATGGATGGATGCCTGGCAAGCGCATTCACTGCCTCATCGGCATCTGGCAAAGCGGGCAGAACCGGCAAGCGCGGCAGCATGTCCCGCCCTGCCGCATCAGATCCGACATAGCGCGCCAATTGAGCCCGGGCGGTCCCGATCTGCCGATCGATTT
>CBFHQE010000229.1:0-1852 GCA_965657935.1 Maricaulis sp.
TTCGCGTATGGGTAGCGAATTCATGCCAGATCTGGATGAGGGCGATATTCTCTACATGCCAAGCGCATTTCCAGGCGTGTCGGCCGGCAAGGTCACCGAGCTTCTGCAGCAGACCAATCGGCTCATCATGACCGTCCCGGAAGTCCTCACGGTTCATGGCAAGGCGGGGCGGGCCGAAACCGCGACCGACCCGGCCCCCCTGACCATGATCGAGACCACGATCCAGCTCCGTCCGCGAGAGGAGTGGCGGCCGGGCATCACGATCGATGACATTCGTGCCGAACTGGATGCGGTGGTTGATATACCCAGTCTGACCAACGCGTGGATCATGCCAATCCGGGGGCGGATCGACATGCTGGCCACGGGGATCAAGACCCCGGTCGGGATCAAGATAGCCGGTCCGGACCTGGAGGTGATCGCGGAAATCGGGGAAGAGGTCGAAGCCGTTATCCGGACCTTGGACGGCACCGCATCGGTCTATGCTGAACGGGTCACCGGGGGGCGGTTCGTTGATATTGACATGAATCGGCTTGAGGCGGCCCGCTTCGGCCTCAATGTGGCGGACGTGCATGACGTGGTTCGAACGGCGATCGGTGGCATGTCAGTCAGCGAAAGCGTCGAGGGCCGTGAGCGCTATCCCATCAATCTCCGCTACCCGCGCGACTACCGCAATTCCGTGGACGCGCTTCGGGACCTGCCGATCATAACGCCGACCGGCGCGGAAATTCCGCTGGGGCGCGTCGCCGACATCTCCATCGCCGACGGACCGGGTGTGATCCGCAGTGAGAATGCCCGCACCAATGGCTGGGTCTATGTCGATATCAATGACGTGGATATCGGCAGTTATGTGGAGGAGGCCCAGCAGGCTCTGGCCGAGTATGTTGACCTGCCGCCGGGCTATTCGATCAGCTGGTCCGGTCAATACGAATACATGGAAAGGGCCAAAGCCAAGCTGGCTGTGGTCGTTCCTGTCACCCTGGTGATCATCTTGCTGCTTCTGTTCTTGAACTTCCGCAGACTGACCCCGGTCTTGATGATCATGGGCACGTTGCCTCTGGCTCTTGTTGGTGGTGTCTGGCTGCTCGACCTGCTCGGGTATAATCTCTCGGTTGCTGTCGGTGTGGGCTTTATCGCCCTGGCAGGCGTGGCCGTGGAGATCGGCGTCTTGATGATCGTCTATCTGGAACAGGCGCTCACCCGCCATCAGGGCCTTGCCGATGAGGCCGGCCGGTCGCTGAACCGGTCCGACCTGCAAGAGGCCGTGATCGAGGGAGCGCTGTTGCGGGTGCGGCCCATCATGATGACCGTGATCGCAACCATCGCTGGCTTGCTGCCGATCATGTTTGGTGACGGGACCGGTTCGGAGGTGATGCGGCGGATTGCAGCGCCGATGGTGGGCGGCATGACAAGCGCCACCATCCTCACGCTTCTGGTTATCCCTGCGGCTTTCCTGATCTGGAAACGAACGGGGCTTGGCCGGACCCATCAAGCCTTGCCAGTTGAGGGAGCGGCATGATGAATGTGAAGGACGCGGCCCGGGCGACCGGCCTGGCCTCAAAGACCTTGCGCTACTACGAGGATGTGGGGCTGGTCGCCCCGGCCCGGGCGGACAATGGTTATCGTGTCTATCGAGACAGCGACCTCCACAAGCTCGCCTTTGTCGGCCGAGCGAGAAGCCTCGGCTTTTCGCTCGACGATTGCCGGGCCCTGCTGTCCTTGTACGAAGACAGGTCCAGGGCGAGTGCCGATGTGAAGGCGCTGGCGCTGGGCCATGTTGCCCAGATTGATCGGAAACTGGCGGAAATGACGGCGATCAAGACAGAGCTGCAGCGCCTCGTTTCTGCCTGCCATG
>CBFHQE010000230.1:0-1536 GCA_965657935.1 Maricaulis sp.
CCGGCTGGTGGATGTCCAGGTCCAGCTGGCCGGTGGCTCTCAACCCATTTTCTCTGTTGTTGGACTGGGTGACAAAACCGTGGCCGAAAGCCGGGAGCGGGTGCGCGCAGCTTTCTCCGCGCTGGGGCTGTCCATGCCCTCGCGGCGCCTGATCGTGAACCTCGCCCCTGCCGATCGTCCCAAGGAGGGCTCGCATTTCGACCTGCCCATAGCCATCGCCATTCTCGCCGAGATCGGCGTAGTGCCCAAGGATATGGCCGAAGAACATCTGGCGTTTGGCGAGTTGGGCGTGGATGCCGGCATTAATCCGACACCGGGTGCCTTGCCGGCCGCCATGGCCGCCAGCAGCGCGGGGCGCGCACTCATCTGTCCCGAGGCCAGCGGCCCGGAAGCAGCCTGGGCGGGCGGTGAGCTGGCGATTCTGGCGCCGGCGACGATCATCCAGCTGATCAATCATTTCAAAGGTACGCAGATGCTTGCGCGGCCGGCGCCGGGTGAATTGCTGGAGCCAAAGGATCAGCCGGACCTGCGTCAGGTGAAAGGCCAGGAAAGCGCCAAGCGGGCGCTGGAAATCGCTGCGGCGGGCGGACACAACCTGTTGATGGTCGGGCCTCCCGGGTCGGGGAAATCCATGATGGCGGAACGCCTGCCCGGGCTTTTGCCGCCGCTGGCAGCGGACGAATTGCTCGACGTTTCGATGATCCATTCCGTCGCGGGCCTGATCGAACGGGGAAGTCTGACCCGGCACCGCCCCTTCCGGTCGCCACACCATTCTGCCTCCATGGCTGCGATGGTGGGTGGTGGCACCAAGGCCAAGCCCGGTGAAGCATCGCTCGCCCACCGCGGCGTGCTTTTTCTGGACGAATTGCCCGAGTTTCATCCGCAAGTCCTCGACAGCCTGCGCCAGCCGCTGGAAACCGGCTCCATCACCGTCGCGCGGGCCAATGCCCATGTGAACTATCCGGCCCGTTTCCAGCTGATCGCTGCGATGAATCCCTGCCGGTGTGGTGGGGGTGGTGAGGATGGTGTGGCTTGCAAGCGTGGTCCGCGTTGCGCCATCGACTACCAGGCCCGGATATCCGGCCCGATGCTGGACCGGATCGACCTCCAGATCACCGTCCCGCCGGTCACTCCGGCCGATCTGGCCCTGCCACCACCGGAGGAGGGAACGCAGCAGGCTGCGGCCCGGGTGCTCAAGGCCCGTGAGGCCCAGCTTGAGCGCGGTTTTCTAAATGCGCAGCTACCAACCGACCGCCTCGACCATGTCGCCGAGCCGGATCGGGCCGGACAGGACCTGCTCAACCAGGCCGCCGCCATGCAGGGTCTGACCGCGCGCAGCTATCATCGTGTTCTCAGGGTTGCCCGGACCGTGGCCGATCTTGATGGATCGGAAGCCGTGCGGCGCGTCCACATCGCCGAAGCGCTGGCCTGCCGCCGGGCCCTGGCCAATGCCGTCACCGCAAATGTTTGAAATATCGGCTTTGACGATGCTACGTTAGCCTGAAACCGTCAGACGTGTAGTGAGTGGAGGAGGGG
>CBFHQE010000230.1:1546-1842 GCA_965657935.1 Maricaulis sp.
CGTGTTCTCATTCTGTGCTTGGTTGCTGCGCCATTGTTTGGTTCGGTGTTTCTAATAAGAGCGGGCATTCTAACGGATGCGAGGTGGCTTGTTGCTGGATTGGTTGCTACTCCATTGGCGGCCTATTTGACGTTTAAAAAGCCCGCGACCAGAGGATCATCCCGTAGCGGCCGCTAACACGGTGAAAGACAGATGTGTTTTGCGTATTTCGCCGTAACTCACAGGCTTGCCCCGATGAGTGTTCTTTGCTGATGCGTGTCATCTTTTTTCCTCTAACGCGGTTTGAGCACCGGGAG
>CBFHQE010000231.1:0-1809 GCA_965657935.1 Maricaulis sp.
TGCCCTCGAAATACACCACCTCAATGCCGGTCAGCGTGTCAGTGCCCTGCCCGCCCCCGGAGATCGTGGCTTCACCCTCACCTGTGATCGAGATCACGTAGTCGCTGTCATTGCCCGCGAAGACCGCGATATCGACGCCCAGCCCACCGTCAATAAGGTCATCACCTCCCAGGCCATAGATGAAGTTGTCGCCATCATCCCCGGTCAATGTGTCCGCGTACTGAGACCCCTTGAGGTTCTCCATATTCACGAAATGCTGATTGCCCAGGATGGTGTGCCAATTGCCCGTGTTCGCGGGGTCGTAATAGGGCGCGTCCAGCGCGACCGTCACACCGGCTTCGAAACGCTGGAATGACAGGGTGTCTCGGCCATTGCCACCGTCGAACCGGCTCCATTGCCTGTTGGACGGGTGAAGGACGAAGAGGTCGTCTCCATCGCCGCCTCGCATGTAGATGCGATCCGGTCCGCCGACGATCTGATCATTGCCGGCACCACCATAGACGCCGCGATCCACCCAAGTGCCCGCGTCGTCCTGGAACGGGTAATGGTCGCCATCGCCCATCTCGACGTAGTCATCGCCCGCGCCGGCATCAACGCGGTCGCGGTTTCCACCGCCGTAAATCACGTCGTTACCACCCGCCGCGATGATATTGTCCGCGCCGTCGGTTCCCGACATCACATCATCGCCGCCTGTCCCATTGATGGTGGTAATGACCAGGGGGTCGGCGTTCGCTGAACCGGCGCCCTCGCCATCCTCGGCATAGCTCGGATCATACTCACCACAGGTATTGACCGGTTCGGGAACCGCGCAGTTGTAAACAACCCGCCGCTGGGAGCAGTCGATCGAGGTTTCATAAGCCTCAACCATCGCGCTGGTAATCCGCCACAGGCCGCCCGCGCCCTCGATCTCAGAGGCATGGCCCGAGCCTTCCGACACGCCTTGCAGGCCCAGAACGCGCGCGAGTTCGGGATCAGCGCTCAAATCGGCGGCGGAGACCACCATGTTGACGGACAGATTGCCGGGGCCGGCAAGGCAGGTCTCCTCGACGATCTCACACGCATTGGCGGTATAGCCATTCGTGCAGCTCTCATCCCAATGAGCCGTCCCCAGACTCGTTGCGAAAGCCGAAACCGGATTGCCGCCATTCTCAACCGGCGCCGAGCAGGTGTAGTCGATCCGCCGACGGGCACACCGATCCGATCCGTCATCGATCTCACACGAATAGGTCCGCTGATAAGTCGCACACGTGCCGTCCGCCGCGGTCGTGTCACACACCTCGGAGACCAGGTCGCACTGCGACATCGACCCGCAATCATCGAGCGGTGTTCGCGTCTCGCAGGAATAGGTTCGCTCTTGCTCCCAGCAGTCTGACGTAATCTCTACGCCATCAACGACACGCGTTGTCGGCGCGCTATCCGAGCAACGAACCGATGTCTGAACACACCCGACCTCCGCCTCCAGGCTTGCACATGCTTGTTCATTGAAGGCGCCCTCACTGGCCGTGCGGATCTCGCGAACCACCGGGCCGACATTGGCGACCTGGTTCTCGCACCGATACTCGTTCGTGAAGACATGGCACCCACCCGATCCGTCCTCGGTTTCGCATGAATAGGTGCGCTCGGTGAGCATGCAGGAGCCGTCTGCGTTGAAATCGACGCAGGTTTCCGACGCCAGCGAGCAGCCCTGCGCGGGGCTGCAGCCGTCATAGGCCTGGCGGTCCTCGCAGGTGAAGCTATAGCGCCACTGCCAACAATCGCGTGTAACGGAAAGACCATTGATCGTTCGCGTGGCCGGCCCAGAGATGCACG
>CBFHQE010000232.1:0-1487 GCA_965657935.1 Maricaulis sp.
GAAGCCGTCGGAGGGGCCGGAGCGCGTAGCGCGGAGGTTAGCTCGCTGCGCTCGCCCCCTTCGCCTTCACTTCGTTGCGGCACTTCCCCGGAGGGGAAGATAGGGCCATCTTGCTCTCGCTCCACATCCATGCGACATCCTCCGTTCAACGGAGACTTTATGACTCTTGAGTCCTGACGTGCCCGTCGTTCTGACGGGCTTTTCGAGAACTGTTTAACGCGCCCGCCTTGCGAGCGTTGTGTTTTCTCATGTCAGGAACAAGACATTGAATACCAATTTGAAATCTGAAATTTCCCTGCGGCCGGCCACACTCGACGATGTCGATGCGCTGACCGCCCTGTCCTACAAGACCATCCGCCAGAAATATCCCGAGGTGATCGGCGCCGACGCCGTCGAGGGCATATCGCGTCAGGCGAAGTGCCCAAATACTATACCGAGTGCAACGCCTTCCTGTGGGTTGCGGAGCTGGGTGATGAACCGGTCGGCGCTGTGGCCATCAAGGACAATGAAATCCACCTGATGATGGTCACCGTGGAACATCACCGCAAAGGCATTGGCGAGGCCTTGCTGGCGCATGGCGAGCGACTTCTCTTTGACAGATTCGACACGATCGAGCTGGAGAGTTTTCGCGCCAATGCCCAGGCCGTGAATTTCTACCGGAAACACGGCTGGGAAGCGGTCTCTGAATACCCGATGCCCGAAGTCGGCATTCCCATGGTTCGCATGGAAAAGCTCAAACGCTGATCCAGATCGCCCCTTTCGTTCGTCGGAGGGGGCGATTTCCGGCTTGACCCCGGCCCCGCTTCCAGTATCCATCCCCGCCCCCGTCCGGAGCGCCTCGTGACCTATCTCGCCCAACTGCCCCGCCTCGAAACCGATCGTCTGGTCCTGCGCAGCTGGCAGGAGAGCGATGTTGAACCGTTCTGCGCTCTGAATGCCGACCCGCATGTCATGCATTTCTTTCCCGAACTCATGAGCCGGAAACGCACGCTGGAAAACATGTTCCACAACACGGCCGAGGCGGAACGCACCGGCTTTGGCCGTCATGCCGTTGAGGTGAAGGCGAGCGGCGCATTGATCGGCGTTGTTGGCCTGATGGAAGTCGGTTTTGACAGTCCGCTCAAGGGCCAGGTCGAGATCGGCTGGCGCCTGTCTCGTTCGAGCTGGGGACAGGGGTTTGCGCGAGAAGCCGCACAGGAAGTTCTGCGCTGGGGTCTGGAGTATATGGCGCTATGCGAACTGATCTCGTTCGCGCCCACGATAAACCGTCCGTCAGTCGCAGTGATGCGGTCTATCGGTATGGCGCGGGATCTGGACGGCGATTTCATCCATCCCGGCTTGGGCCGGGACAGCCACCTTCAACCGCTGGAAGTCTGGCGCAAGTCGGCCTAGTCGCTGATCTTCATCGCTGGCAATGACCATTTGAAGACGATCGCGCAGCCACGAAGCACGAGCGCCAGAGTAGCGGCGCCCAGCGTCACCCACTC
>CBFHQE010000232.1:1497-1770 GCA_965657935.1 Maricaulis sp.
GCGAGGGCATAGATATCCTCTTTCAACACCAGCGGCACATCATTGACGATGATGTCGCGGATGAGTCCGCCGAAGGCCGCGCTCATCACCCCGGTCAGAAGCGCGATCGACCAGTGCGCACCTGCTGCCAGCCCGGCCTGGGCTCCGAGAACGCAGAACACCGACAATCCCACGGCATCAGCCCAGTTCAGCACGATCCGGCGCGACGCCAGGGATTGGGCCCAGGGTGAGGTGAAATAGCCCAGCAAGGCCCCGGCCAAACCGACGCCAAGA
>CBFHQE010000233.1:0-1738 GCA_965657935.1 Maricaulis sp.
TATCTTCCAGATTGATACCGCCAAAACTGTTCCCGAACCCCTTCACACAATCGATGAACTTGTCGGGATCGGTGTATTCAACTTCCACATCAAATGCGTCCAGATCAGCGAAGCGTTTGAACAGGACAGCCTTGCCTTCCATCACGGGTTTGGACGCCGCAGCGCCAAGATTGCCCAGGCCAAGGATCGCCGTTCCATTGGACACAACTGCGACCATATTGCCCTTCGACGTATAGTCATACGCTGCATCAGGGTCCGCTGCGATTGCCCGTACGGGTGCGGCCACTCCAGGCGAATAGGCCAGCGCCAGATCGCGTTGCGTGGCCATGGGCTTGGTCGCGGCCAACCCAATCTTTCCGGGCGTGGGCTTCATGTGAAAACGCAGCGCTTCGGCATCGAGAGCGTTGGCGGTATCAGACGGATGGTCAGCGGGCATACATGTCTCGCATCAAAGGTGGGAACGCGAACATGAACCGCTCCGCGAGTTCCGCCAAGTCCCCTTCTGTTCAGACCCGGTTTGCAAGACGTGCAAGGGTTTCCGCTTGACGCAAGGAGCACTCCAAACGGCGCAGGGTCTCGGCTATCGCTTCCGGCAGGTCCTCGGCGGCCAGCCCTGGTCCCGCACGCCGCCCCGCATCCCCATGGATCCAGGCCGCCGCGCAGCTGGCGGTGAAACTGTCGACACCCTGGGCCATAAGCCCCGCGATGAGACCCGCCAGGACGTCTCCGCTGCCGGCGGTGGCCAGGGCCGCAGATGCGTGAGTATTAACGACCGGGAGCTGCCCTGGTGCAGCGATAACTGTGTCGGGGCCCTTGAGCAACACAACACAACCCGCCTCGTTCGCAGCCTGCTGCGTCATCTCGACCTTGTTTCCTGGCCCGCTGGCTATCGCCGGAAACAACCGGCGAAACTCGCCAAGGTGAGGCGTCAATACATCGCCGGGGCGCAATGCCGCAAACAAGTCTTCCGGACAGCCTTCAAAACTGCTCAATGCATCCGCATCCAGCACCAAACCGGCATCTCCCCGAAGGGCACCGAGAACCCGGTCCCGAGTGGTCGGCCCGGTCCCGTAGGCTGGCCCCAGGACCGCCGCCGACGCGCGCACCGCGGCAATGTCATTCTCTGCGTTGGCCTCGGCCTCGCGCAACATGATCGCCGTCAGGTGCTCCGCGTTTTCTGCCATCGCGTTTTCAGGAGAGACGATGGTGACAAGCCCTGCGCCAGCCCGAAGGCCTGCCATCGCGGCAAGACGTGCCGCTCCGGTAGAGCCCGCCGGACCGGAAAACACCGCGAGGCGCCCGCGCTTGTGTTTGTGCGTATCCGCTTCACGGCGGGGCAGAAGTTGGCGCCAGCCAGCGGCTCTGTTCAAAATAGCCACGGGCTCGATCTGATCCTGCCATCCATCGGGAATGCCAATATCCACGAGCACGACTTCACCACACAAGCCAACACCGCCCTGCAAGACATGGGCAGGCTTGCGACAATGGAACGTCACGCTCAGATCGGCTCGGAACACCTCGCCGTCCAGCGGGCACAAATCGCCAGACAGACCGGATGGCAGATCAACAGCCACTCGCACCGCTGATGATGCATTGCTGGCCCGCACCAAATCAGCGCTCACCCCGTCGAGTGCTCGCCTAAGCCCCGCTCCGAACAAGGCATCGACGATCAGCCCAAAGGCGGCTGGATTTACCTCGCGGGCAGTCAGCGTTTCGCCCTGCCATTGCTCGTACGCCC
>CBFHQE010000234.1:0-1709 GCA_965657935.1 Maricaulis sp.
ACCCCTAACCGGTTAACCGTTAGCGATCCAGCGGCCGAAAGGGCAGGCGCTATTTGGCATGACCCCCGCTAAGAACCGGGGCACAAAGGGAGAGGGCGCATTGGATCGGTGATCCCAAAGAAGAGGAGAGCTATTGTGCCTGCAATATCCATCGATCGCGTATGCGCCCTGTCTATGGCCTTGGTCTGCGCCGTGTGCATCGCCACCGCAGTGACCGGCGCCGAACCCGCAACCTGCGCGGCGCTGGCCTGCTTAACCGGCATTTGCGCTTTGGTGATGGCTATATTCCCCCACACCTTTCGCCGTCTTGCTTGGTCATCGAATCCGAAGGGGGGCGACAATGTTTGACGCTCACTGCCCCGAATTAGCCAGGACATTGACCATCCGCCTGCTAAACGACGCCTTCCGCCGCTCCTTGATCGGCGGCCGCACCGTTATGACGCAGGCTGTGGCGGCAATGGACCCGGAACCTCGCCAAGCACTGATCTGTGCCGTTCAGAACTACCAGGCGTTCAGCCCGGAAAACGATCCCGACGGCGAACACAATTTCGGCGATATCTCGCTCAACGACGAGCTCTTCTACTTCAAGATCGATTATTACGACTTGGCGATGGAAGCCGGTAGCCCCGATCCAACGGATCCGCGGGTCACAACGCGGGTGCTCACGATCATGCACGCCCGGGACTACTAAAGGGGAGGGGGGCGCTGGCTGTGTACGCCAGCAAGGAGACCAAGATGGCATCTTCCCCCCCAATTTCCCTCAACGCGGCCCGTCGAGACTGGGACGAGCTTGCAGCCACCACGAACGTCTCGCACTTGGATATCGAGCAGGCATTGCTCGGCGTCTATGGAAGCCAAGCGTTTCTGGTGTGGCCAGCTGCGTCCGTGGATGGCACAGGCACCACGTGTCGATTGTTGGCCCAGGACGATGGCGCGGTCCGAGTTTGCGCGCCGTCCACCTTTAATGCCGGCTCATTGTTCGAGGCCGGACTCGTCCTCATGGATCCCTCGATCACGACTCAAGCGGCGTAGGGGAAGCGATGATGGACACTCTGGAAATGTACGATCTGGCCGAGACCGCTGCTCAGCTTTCCGAAAGCCTTCGATGCACGGCTCTCGAACCCCTTATCGAAGCCGTGGTCACTGAATACGGCTCCGTCGCCCCCAGCCAAATCGCCGCGGAAGCTGCGTTGCAGGTTCACAAGCGCTGCTATACCGGCGACGGATACGACACTCTCGACTGGGGATCCGGCGGATGCGACACAGTCGCGGATTTCGCGCTCTCAGCCGCATTGGAGGGGTCATTGGAGACCCTTCCCGGCGCACTCGGTGATTATCTCGACGGGATGCTGCAATGAGTTTCGCCCACGCTTTCATAGGTCGCTGGAGGGACGGGGGCTTCTTCAACCTTGAAGCGGCCCTGAAGACTGGTCGTGTGCTCATCGTTTCCTACGACCAAACCAACGCTGCCTATCATGTTCGGACGGAAGACGATCTCGACTTCTACCAGTGGGTTGCTATCGAATGGGCGCACGGTGATTACTGCCAGGACGAAGGGGAGACGCCGCAGGCGTTTTTCGACCGCATAGGCATTTCAATCAGAGAGATCGAATGACCACATACGAACTGAACTGAACCGCCCCGGGTTTTCCGGAGGCTCTGACTTGTGAGAAGTAGGAGCCATTATGGAACGACACACGACACGATAT
>CBFHQE010000235.1:0-1701 GCA_965657935.1 Maricaulis sp.
CGCGGTGACCACCGACCAGGGCATCAATCCGGACGGGATCGAGGAGGCTGATGTCATCGCGGTCGCGCAGGATGGCGGCAAGTCCTGTGTCCAGGTCTTCTTTTTCCGGGCTGGTCAGAACTGGGGCAACCAGTCCTTCTTCCCGCGCCATGACAGCGAGGCGGAACCCGCTGATGTGCTCGCGGCCTTCCTCGCGCAGTTCTACGACGACCGCCCGGCGCCGGGCACGATCCTGCTCTCCCACACGGTGCAAGAGCGCGAGCTGATCTCCGAAGCGCTGTCCCTGCGCGCGGAACGCAAGGTCAACCTTTTGGTGCCCCAGCGCGGCGAGAAGAAAAAACTGGTCGACCAGACCGCCCACAATGCCCGCGAGGCCCTCGCCCGCCGCCTGGCGGAAAGCGCCACCCAGACCCAGCTGCTGCAGGGTGTGCAACGTGTCTTCAAGCTGGAGGAGGAGCCGACCCGGATCGAGGTCTATGACAACTCCCATATCCAGGGCACGAATGCGCTGGGCGCGATGATTGTCGCCGGCCCGGAAGGCTTCGAGAAAAACCATTATCGCCGCTTCAACATGAAGGGTGATGACGCCGCCACGAATGACGACTTTGCGATGATGGCCGCGATGATGCGGCGCCGTTTCTCGCGCCTGCTCAAGGAACGCGAGGAGGGCGCGCCTGTTCCCAGCCTAGTCCTTCTCGATGGCGGCAAGGGGCAATTGTCCAGCGTGCTCAAGGTGATGGAGGAACTCGGCGTCACCGATATCCCGATCGCCGCCATCGCCAAGGGTCCGGAACGCGATGCCGGCCGTGAGGCCTTCTACCTGCCCGGTGAAGCGCCGTTCAAAATGCCCATGAAGGACCCGGTCCTCTACTACCTCCAGCGCCTGCGCGATGAAGCCCACCGCTTTGCCATTGGCGGCCACCGGGCCAAGCGCAAGAAGGCCATGTCGGACAATCCGCTGGACGATGTCCCCGGCATCGGCCCGTCCCGCAAAAAGGCCCTGCTGGCCCATTTCGGATCGGCCAAGGCGGTGCGAAATGCGGCCCTGGCGGACCTGGAAGCGGTTGACGGCGTGTCCAAAGCCATGGCCAAACGCATACATGACTGGTTCCAGAGCTGAGACATGATCCGACACCTGCCCAATTTCCTGACGATTTTGCGCATTCTTGTCGGCGCCGCCGGCGCAATCGCGCTCTGGCTCTCCTGGCGCTGGGAAGCGAGCGGTGAGGTCCCGGCAGGCCTGGGCGATCCGGTCGCTGTCATCTCGGGCATGGCCAGTTTCGCGGTTTTCGCCTTTGCCTTTGCCGCGCTGACCGACTGGCTGGACGGTTTCCTGGCCCGCAAGCTGAACGCCCAGAGCGCGCTGGGCGCCTTCCTCGACCCGATCGGCGACAAGGTGCTGGTCAACGGCTATCTGCTCGCCTATGCGGCCATCCTGTCCTTCCCTGTCGAGATCATCGTCCCGATCCTGGCGATCCTCAGCCGCGATATCATCGTGACCATCCTGCGTGTGTCCGGCGACAAGCCCGCCGGCGAAACCCTGCCGGTCTCGCTCTCGGCAAAACTCAAAACCGTCCTGGCCATGCTGACCGCGGGTTTTCCCCTGCTCGCTTTTACCCTGGGCTGGCAAGAATCCGATTGGGCCCTGCTGGGCTGGATCGGCGCCCTCTGGCTGACCGCATCGATGACTATGCTGACCGG
>CBFHQE010000236.1:0-1701 GCA_965657935.1 Maricaulis sp.
GGTTATAGCCGCCTCAATCCATTTCCTCCGTCGGGATAGACCCCATGCATGATATCAAGCTGATCCGTGAAGAACCTGCCCAATTCGATGCCGGCCTGGCGAAACGCTCGCTTGAAGCGCAGTCCGGTGGTTTGATCGACCTGGACAAGAAGGTGCGCGAAGCCAAGACGCGACAGCAGGAAGCCGAGACCGAGCGCAACACCCTGTCCAAGCAGATCGGCCGTGCCAAAGCCCAGGGCGACGAGGACGAGTTCAATCGCCTGCGCGCCGAGGTCGACCGCCTCAAGACCGTTCTGGAAGAAGCCAGCGAGGAAGCGCGTCACTATGGTGAAGCGCTCAATCAACACCTGGCAGCCCTGCCAAACCTGCCGGAAGACGGTGTGCCGCAAGGTGCAGACGAAGCGGACAATGCTGAAGTGCGCCGCTGGGGCGAGCCGAAAACCTATGACTTCAAGCCGCGCGATCACGTTGATCTGGGCGAGGGGCTTGGCCAGATGGATTTCGAAAAGGCGGCCGAACTGTCCGGTGCGCGTTTTGTCGCCCTGAAAGGCCCGCTGGCCCGTCTGGAGCGTGCGCTCGCGCAATTCATGCTTGATGTGCATACGACCCAGCATGACTATACCGAGGTCAGCCCGCCTTTCCTGGTGCGCGATGAAGCCATGTTCGGCACGGGACAATTGCCCAAATTTGCCGATGACCTTTTCCGCACGACCGATGATCGCTGGCTGATCCCGACGGCAGAAGTGCCGCTGACCAATCTGGCGCGCGACACCATCCATGACGAGACCGCTCTGCCGATGCGCATGACGGCGTTTACGCCGTGTTTCCGGGCCGAAGCTGGTTCGGCGGGCCGGGACACGCGCGGCATGATCCGCATGCACCAGTTTCAAAAGGTCGAGATGGTCTCCATCGTCGCGCCGGAGGAGAGCACGGCGGGGCTCGACCGCATGACCGGTTGCGCGGAGAAAATCCTGCAGCTTCTGGACCTGCCATATCGCGTCATGTTGCTGTGCACCGGTGATATGGGTTTCTCGGCCAAGCGCACCTATGACCTTGAAGTCTGGTTGCCGAGCCAGGACACCTATCGCGAGATTTCCTCCTGTTCGAACTGCGGGGACTTCCAGGCGCGCCGCATGAATGCGCGTTACCGCAAGGAGGGCGAAAAACGTCCGGCCTTCCTGCACACGCTTAATGGCTCCGGCGTCGCTGTCGGCCGCGCCATGCTGGCGGTGATGGAAAACCACCAGAACGCGGATGGTTCGATCACCATTCCTGAAGCCCTGCGCCCGTATATGGGCGGGCTGGACAAGATCGAAGCCTGATCATGGTGGCGGGTCTGGATAACCGGGACAATCCGGTCTCTTCCCTGACCCGTTTCATCCTCGAGCTTGTCGCCTGGATCGCCGGTCCCTGGGCCGTCTACGCGGCCTATGGCTGGATCCCGGCCTGGTTCGCGGCGCTCGGCCTGATGGCCCTGCCGGCGGTCTTCTCGACCCGGGGCGACAAGAAACACGTCATCATCCCGACCCCGGGGCCGATCCGCCTGCTGATCGAATTCTTCCTGTTTGCCGTTGCCGGCTATGCCGCCTGGCAGGTCTGGCCAATCGAGGCTGCCTGGGCAGTCTGGGGCGCGATCGGCGTGGGTGTGCTTGCCGGGATGCCGCGCTCGATCTGGCTGCTGCGCGGGGCGCCGGGTGAGTA
>CBFHQE010000237.1:0-1675 GCA_965657935.1 Maricaulis sp.
GTGCGTTGTCACTATTAAGTGCCGCGGTTGGGTGCGGTTTTCCAAACAAGGATGGCGAAAATCACGTGACTAAGCGCGATGTTTCCGAAACCGGCAACCGGGTAGAGAAAGCCAGGAACGTAAATTCTCTGAGAAATTGCTAGGGCGTAAGTTCTGTCGTGTGAAAACGGAACATGAGTAGGGGAGTTGCCGACATCGACGATGGAGTAGAACAAACCAGCGACCGCAATCGCCAAGATAACTCCGATCACCACCACTAATCTGAGCCGTCCAATATTTTTCTGAGAAGCGACCCAGTAAGCGGCACTTGCCAAAATGAGCGCGTTATACCCAGCGTGCTCGAGAACGTTGCCAACAGCGTTGTCAAAAACCACTCGCTGCGATGTGAACCGCTCGCCACCCGGCTGATACCACGGATTGTAGCACTCGTAGGCTAGCCAAAGTGTGCCACCTGAAACGAGTGTGCTCGCGAGCGGCGCGCCAATAAGCAGTGCGACTACACGAGGCACCACAGATACTGATCTTTCTGAATTGGCAGGAGACCAGAGCTGGGCGATCACAGCAATGCTCAGGAATGTCGAGATGATTGCGGCGATCAGAGCGGTCATGGATTTTTCCGTGCTTTCGAGCTCGTTGGCCTATTCGCGGAATTAGTCGAAAATACAGCAAGATTTGAGCGGAAAGTCGCCTGTTTCAGCGAGGGGCTGAATCTCTATCTTCCCCGCCGGGGAAGTGCCGCAACGCAGTGAAGGCGAAGGGGGCGAGCGATTGCGAGCAAACCTCCGCGCTAACGCGCTCCGGCCCCTCCGTCTCCGCCTTCGCTGAAGCTACGGCGGATCCACCTCCCCGGTGGGGAGGATAAGGCTGTTAAGCCCCCAGCGCTCGCGCAGCTCGAGGCGCGAAATACGTGATGATCCCGCTGGCGCCGGCGCGTTTGAAGCTCATCAGGCTTTCCAGCATGACCCGGTCGCCATCTATCCAGCCATTTTGTGCGGCGGCCTGGATCATTGCGTATTCGCCGGAAACCTGGAAAGCGTAAACCGGGACGGCGAAGTTTTCCGACAGGGCATGGACGATATCCAGATAGGGCAGGCCGGGTTTGACCATGACCATGTCGGCACCCTCGGCGATGTCGAGTTCGACTTCGCGCAGGGCCTCTGCGGCATTGGCCGGGTCCATCTGGTAGGTCTTCTTGTCGCCCTTGAGGGCGGCTGCCGAGCCAATGGCCTCGCGATAGGGTCCGTAAAAACCTGACGCGTATTTGGCAGCGTAGGAGAGGATCATCGTGTTGTGATGGCCGTGACTTTCCAGCGCCTCGCGGATGACGCCGATGCGGCCATCCATCATGTCAGAGGGGGCGACGACGTCACAGCCGGCTTCGGCCTGCAGCAGAGCCTGGCCGACCAGCATTTCCACCGTGGCGTCATTGGCGACATAGTCTCCGTCCAGCAATCCGTCATGGCCATGCGTGGTGAACGGGTCGAAGGCCACATCACAGATGACACCGACATAGGGCGCGGCATCCTTGATGGTCTTGATCGCCTGCGGGATGAGGCCGTCCGGGTTCAGCGCTTCCGTGCCTTCATCGTCTTTTTTGGACGGGTCGATGTGCGGGAAGAGGGCGATGGCCGGGATGCCCAGCATTTCCGCATCTTTTGCTGCGGTCGCCAGCGCC
>CBFHQE010000238.1:0-1673 GCA_965657935.1 Maricaulis sp.
AGCTATGAATACCAGAAGGGTCCCGATGGTCGCTCCTACGCCGTTGGGGGAGAAGTTCCGATCGATGCGAGCGAAATCGCCGGCGATCCGGAAGCGACCATCGAGAAGATGCGCATCGTCAAGGCTGCTGCCTTGGCTCCGGCAGAACCCTCGGCCCAAGACCGCAAGGTGGCGGCACTCGCCGATGCGCAAATGATGAAGGCCCAGGCCGAGCTCAACACACAGCGGACAGAAGGGGCTGCCCCGAACAGTCCGGAGAGCATGTTGAGCGGCGATCTCAACCAGAAGCTGGCCGAAATGCGAGAGACGGCTCGGGAAGAGCAGGAAGCAGGCGCCGCGAACCAGGCCCAGGGGGTTGCGGCTCCGTTTGATCTGATGGCCTACGCGCAGGGCGTATACGCGTCGACCACACCGGCGACCCCCGCCAACCCTCTCTAAACCTTGCGATTATAGTCTCCGGACTTTCTCAGAAAGCCGAAGAATTCCTCAAGGGCCCGCACCAGCCGGGTCAGCCAACCCGCTCGTCCGTAATAGATCTGCGCGTCCTCAGGGGCATTGGTGTCATATCTCCAATCGTAAGCCATTTTCGTCTCCGTCATTAACTGAGACATGTCTTACGCTTGATATGGAGACCCATTCCAACTAAACATCAAGGGTCTGTCATAAGCTGTTCTTATGCCCCAATCTCTACCTCCCATCAAGGCCATCCGCGTTTTCGAGACCGCTGCCCGCCTTGGCAATTTCACGCGCACGGGTGAAGCCCTGGGCATGACCCAGGCCGCTGTGAGTTATCAGATCAAACAGCTGGAAGACCGGCTGGGCTTTGCGGTGTTTGATCGCAAGCCGCGCCATGTGGAGCTGACCGCCCGCGGCGCCCGTCTCGCCAGCGGCACCAGCGAGGCCTTCCGCCTGCTGGAGCGAACCTTCGAGACCGTACGCGACGAGCAGGACCACATCCTGCACATCTCGGCCATCCCGACCTTTTGCAACAACTGGCTGGTCCCGCGCATCGGCACCTTCCAGATGGAAAATCCCGACCTGGCCGTCCGCATCGAATCCAATCGCGACATCACCGATATCAAGGCCGGGGAAGCCGACATCGCCCTGCGCTCCGGCTATGGCTATTGGGAGGGGCTGGAAGCGCGCAAACTGTTTGACGACACCACGGCGCCCCTGGTTCCTACAGCAGCCCTGCAGCGGTTCGGACCGCTGGAAAAACCGGAAGACCTGCTCAAGCTGCGCCTGTTCGGACCCCTGCCCTGGTGGCAGGCCTGGTTTGAGGAACAGGGCCTTGACCCGGCCCTCCTGCCCGCGCGCCCGCACCTGGAACTGGAGACCCAGACGATGGAGATCTCTGCCGCCATTGCGTCGGGAGATGCCGCCTGCATGGTCACCCCGATCTATTTCGCCGAACAGATCGCATCCGGTGCTCTGGTCCAGCCCTTCGAGCATGAAAGCCCGCACACCCACGCGCACTACATGGTGTTTGATCCGGAGCGCGCGAACGAACCCAAGATCAAGGCCTTTGTGCAATGGATGCTGTTCCAGCCCATGGCGTTCTGCCTCAACCGGGCGCCGAAGGCGTTTCCAGAGGCGGGTGGGTAGGCCAGCAGCTTATCTTCCCCGCTCGCGGGGAAGTGGGCTCGCCGAAGCCAGAGGCGAAGGCGAGGTCG
>CBFHQE010000239.1:0-1658 GCA_965657935.1 Maricaulis sp.
GTTGCAGTCGCCGCAATCCTTGTTCCAAGCCTGTTTGAAGAAGTGGTTTTCCGGGTCTGGATGGGCGGAAAACAGGGCTGGCTGCGTGCAACGGCAGCGGTCAGCGCCTTCGTGCTCTGGCACCCCCTGCAGGTCTGGCTGAACCTGCCCATGGCCCAGCCGCTCTTTCTGGACCCGGTCTTCCTTGTCATCACGGGCATGCTGGGGCTGGCCTGCACGATCGCATATCGGATCAGCGGCTCGGTCTGGCCGCCAGTTTTCATTCACTGGATCACGGTGATTGCCTGGAAGGGCCTAACCGTCCCGGTCACAGGCCTCTGAATCGCCCAGCGTGCAGGCGCGCTCATAAAGCTCGGCGGCGCGACGTTCACGGCGGTCCGTCGGCTGATAACCATCCCGGCCACGGACATACATGTCCGCCAGGGTCCGGCAGGAAATGGCGTCGGACATCGTGCAGGCCGCCTCGCAATAGGGCCGTTTGCGCATATATCCCGGGCGATTGCCGTGACAGGCCGCGATATAGGAGTCCTGCGGATCCGCCCCTGTTGTCGCCTCGACATCGGCGCGCCGGGCACAGCCATCACTGAAGCCAGCCCGGCAGGAGCGGTCGGCATAATCCCAGGCGCGCTCCATGTCGCCAAGCTCGTAATGCTCGCTCGCCGCCTGCCAGCAGGCCATGGTGGAATTGTTTTCACAGCCGGCCTCGACCATCGGCAGGAAACGCGCGCGATCCGCCCGCACCGGCGCATAGGGATTGGGTTCCAGCCTGCGTTCGAACTTCCAGCACGACCCGTCCAGCCCGAGCGAGCAGGCATGCACGTGCATGTCGACATTGCGTTGGGTCAGCCAGGACTGGCTGTCCTGTCGCATCCACAGAGAGATCGCATAGCCACACGCCCACTTGTCACCGGCATCACAATTGGCCAGGTGTTCCTGCAGACGCTCTTCCACATCATAGATCTGGCCCTGCGCAGGCAGAGCCAGGACCAGAAACGCGAACAGCGCCAGAAGATTGCGGATCATTCCCCTCATGCCGGGCAGGATAATTGTGAGGTCATGACATGTCGATGGGGTCAGTTTCCAGCTCCCAAACGAACTCGCGGACGCCGCCGTCTGGCAACTTGTGCGAACCTGTATACCGCGTGCGGGTGCCCGGTCGACTGCGCGCAGGAGCAGGTCGAATTTGTTCTTGTTGAAGCTCGATGTTCACATCGAGCGAAGGAACCAGTTGAGCGAGTGTATCGCGGTGAAGAATGAACAGGCGAATGATCGGCTTATCGCGAGGCTCCAGACGACGATCAACGCGCTTGTCGCCTCGCTCAACCAGTTCGCAAAGCACAAACCCTTCAGACGTCTGAGGCAGTTCGTGGCCCCACTTAATCGGAATCAGATCATCCCCACGGCGCTCGAAAAATTTGGACCGAGGCAAATATGATCCAAATGGCTGAATCCGCAAATAGGGCAGCTTTACATCGCAGTATTCGCCTTGGCCGCGCAGCAATTTCTTGAGCTTCTTGAGATAGGCGCGACTCTCAAGCATTTCCTGACGAGATAGCGTGACCATTTGCGCGAGAATTTGTACATGCCGGAGGCCGGGAATCAGCCGCCAGAGCATGACTGCGCTCAACAATACTAGCACCGGCTGGCAGACCAGGATT
>CBFHQE010000240.1:0-1650 GCA_965657935.1 Maricaulis sp.
CAGGGAGCGTCCGATGACTGCTGGGGAGCTGGCCGCAGAGTTCGATGTGTCCAAGCCGACGATGTCGGCCCATTTCACTGTCCTCAAGGATGCCAACCTCGTGGACGCCACCAAGGACGGAAAGAGCGTGATCTACCGGATCAAGCTTTCAGTTCTCGAAGACGCCCTGCTCGGTTTCGCTGCCGCCTTTGGCCTGGGCAGCCCGACCGATGAAAAAGACAAAGAGGAGACCGGACAATGAACCGTACTTCCAATTCGATTTTCGGCCCCATGCTCATGGTGGTCCTGACGTTCAGCCTTGGCGTGATTGCCGCCTATCGCGAACCGGAAGGCCTGATCGCCTTCATGATTGCCGCGCTGTTCCTGCCTGTCGCCTGGACAGTGATCGAGATCAAAAAACGCAATGAAGAGCGCGATGAACGGTTTTATGAGAACCAGGCCGCGATCCGCTGGTCCATCTCCGCAGCTGGATTGCTGATGGCTGTTCCCCTCGCATTCACGCTGGTGGTCTCCTTCGGGATCACCGAGGCCCTCGGCGATGCGATGGAACAACGCATTCTGGGTGTTCTGTTCGGTGTTATATTTCTGCTCTACGGCAATGCCGCACCAAAACGCCCCATCGCGCTGCAAGATGCTGGCTGTTCACCTGACCGTGCCCAGGCACACGCACGCTTTTCAGGACGTATGTTTGTTCTGACGGCTCTGGCCTACACACTAATCTGGGCTTTCGCGCCGATCGAATGGGCCATGCCTGTCGCAATGGCCGTGCTCTTCTCCGGCGTGATCGTTGTGGTCGCATCAGCCGCAAGCCTCTACCGCTCCAAAGACTAACCCTCCCCAACTCATCCTCCGCCTCAACAGCGTGTGCCTGCGGGCACACGACCGGCGGAGCCATGTCAAAAGGAAATTCTCATGCCTTTCGTATTACGTCTGACAAGGGTGCTTCTGCCCCTGATTGTCACCGTCCTGATCAGTTTGCCTGCGCTCGCCCAGGAGGCCACCCGAAACTGGATCGGCGCACTGGACACCCCTGCTGGATCGCTACGGCTCCTGCTCAAGGTCAGCGAAGACCAGGATGGAAACCAGACCGCCTTCCTGGAAAGCCTGGACCAAGCACCGGGCCAGAACATCCCCGTGACGACAGTCGCGCTGGACGATGAGAGCCTGAGCTTCGCCATAGCCAATATGGGGGCGCAGTATTCCGGCACCTGGAATGCCGACACGGACCAGTATGAGGGCGAGTTTCAGCAAGGCATGACACTGGCGCTCAATTTTTCCGCTGCGGACGAGGCCCCTGTCGCACTGATCATCGAAGGTCTGGACGGACGCTGGGAAGCGTTACTCGATCGCGAAGGCACGCTTTTGAACCTCGTGGTGAACATCGAGACCGGCGAGCACGGAACCTCGGCCACGCTGGATAGTATTGACCAGGGCGTCTACGATATTCCGGTTACCGATCTGAGCCGCGACGGCGACCGCGTTCACCTGCGCATCCCGATGGCCAATGTGACCTATTCGGCAATGCTCGATGCTGACGCAGGCGTTCTACGTGGAGACTGGACCCGTCCCGGCTTCCCGAATGTTGCGCTTGAATTCACGCGCACCTCAAGTGAGGTTCTCGCGCCAACCCGGCCACAAACCCCGCAGGCG
>CBFHQE010000241.1:0-1647 GCA_965657935.1 Maricaulis sp.
CGGTACTGGCCCAGGCCGATACTGCACAAGGCGAGCGCTAAGCGCGTTCATCCCCTCGAAAGCGCCACATGAAGCGGCTATATCGGGTCTGAAACCTGATTGGAGCGCCAACGCATGTCCGACATCAGCAAAGATCCGCGCAGTGTCCGTCCCTGGCGCATGATCGAACGGCGCAAGAGCCGCAAGATCAAGGTCGGTGACCTGGAGGTCGGCGGCGACGCGCCCATCTCTGTCCAGACCATGACCAATACGGTGACCGCTGATGCGGGTGCGACGATCGACCAGATCCGGCGTTGCGAAGACGCGGGCGTGGACCTGGTGCGCGTTTCCTGCCCGGATGAGGCCTCCACGGCGGCATTCCGGGAGATCGCGCGCGCGGCAACCGTTCCGCTGATCGCGGATATCCACTTCCATTACAAGCGCGGCATCGAGGCGGCCGAGGCCGGTGCAGCCTGCCTGCGCATCAATCCGGGCAATATCGGGTCGATGGACCGGGTAAAGGACGTCGTGCAGGCGGCACGCGACAATGGCTGTGCCATCCGCATAGGCGTCAATGCGGGATCGCTGGAAAAACACCTGCTGGAAAAATACGGCGAACCCTGTCCCGAAGCGATGGTGGAAAGCGCGCTGGACCACGCCCGTATTCTCGAGGATCTCGATTTCCGAGATTACAAGATCTCGGTGAAGGCTTCTGATGCCTTCCTGACCGTGGCCGCCTATCAGTCCCTGTCGGAAGCGACGGACGCGCCGCTGCACCTGGGTGTCACCGAGGCCGGTGGCCAGCGTATCGGCACGGTGAAATCCTCAATCGGCATCGGCTCTTTGCTGTGGGCGGGTATCGGCGACACGATCCGTGTTTCGTTGTCTGCGGAGCCGGAAGAAGAGGTCCGGGTCGGCTTTGATATTCTCAAATCGCTGGGCCTGCGCACGCGCGGCGTCAACATCATCGCCTGTCCGTCCTGTGCGCGGCAGGGATTTGACGTGATCCGCACCGTGGAAACGCTGGAAGAGCGCCTGGCGCACATTTCCGAACCCATCTCGCTGTCCATCATCGGCTGCGTGGTCAATGGTCCGGGCGAGGCCTTGATGACCGATCTCGGCTTTACAGGCGGCGGTGCCGGCCGCGGCAAGATGTATGTCTCCGGCCGTCCCGACCACAATGTCTCCAACGAGGAAATGGTCGAGCATATCGTTGAAATGGTTGAGAAACGCGCTGAGGAACTGCGCGCTGAAACCGAGGGCGCCTGACGCGATTTTCGCTTGCAGATCGGAGTGCTAATCGTCACGGTAGAGTGATGAGTGTCCCGCAAGAAACCCAGCCCCGGGTTCCGAGAGAATACTGGCTGTTGCTAGGCCGCGACTACGCATTCGTGATCGCGTGTGTGCTGGCCTGGGTGTTGATGCGTCTGCCCTTCCAGCAAGCACTGAACGCGGTTGGCCTTGCGGACGGGCAGTATCAAGGCGCAGCACAGCTGGGTATCTTCACACTGGCTGCGTTGTCGTCATGGTTCGGTGTCCGCGCCGGGTGGAAAGCGCTCGGGCTTCCCGAGGTCACACGCATACGCCAGCGTCTCTCCCGCCACCTGCCCAGGGCGTTTTTCAGCGCCAGGCGGCTCAGCGGCGCCAAATTGCAGAATTTCAACCTGC
>CBFHQE010000242.1:0-1624 GCA_965657935.1 Maricaulis sp.
TGCCCAGGCTCAGCCCCGCAACGACGACACCGATCCTGTGGGCGCGCCTTACAGACCGAGTGCCGTCTCCAGTCGCGCATGTTCAAACGCTGGCGCGCAACGCTTCAGCGCCGCTCCGGCTATGCCATGCTGACGGAGCGTTTCGCCCCAGGTCTCAGCAATCGCGTTGGCCATGTCCTTGGCCATCGCCTTTGCCTCAGCTTCTTCGATGTCGAAAAAGGGTGCAGCATCGACGACCGCCTCGACGGATGGCTCGAACCCATGGACGTCACTGATACCTGTTTCCAGAGTCGGTTGCCGTCTCGGCTGCGGGTTCACGTCAAACATTGGCGACAGCCGCCACCGATTGTCGCGCACATAGAGAAGCCCATGGTTCTTGAGATGATCATCAGTGTTTGTGATCAGAACGGTAAACAAGAGGCGTTGCCATAGCTCCAGAATATCCTTTGCCGGCACCACGGACATCTGCCGCAAGGCATCGACGATATCCGTATAGTATCCGTGAGCGGATCCTTTTTTTCCCAATGCAGTGCGGACTGACATGTACGGCAAGCGACCACCGGCCCGGCGGTCGAAACGCTTGATGAGACCGACAGGATGCTGACTGGTCGCTAGTTCAAGACGCGCCTCCGGTGTCCGAAGACCTACCGAGCGGGCTAGTGCGAGTGTGGCGATCTCTAACTGTTCAACTGGCCAGGTATCTTCAATCGAAGTGAACTTCGCGATCCATAGGGCGTCGCCATCCACGACATTGGCTTTGGGACGTGCGCCGCCAAGCGAGCCCGCTGCACCGACAAGATCACGCGCTTCGGCTTCGGCTCCGACCGGGTCCTGTTCATAGCGTGCCGCAATCGCTCGAAGCTCTTCGATATCGGCCAGGCGCGGAACAGGCAGTTTGTCAGGGTGGAATAACACACCTTCTTGGTTCAGAAACCGCAACGCGCCGTGTCGAGCCCTGTCATCTGCTGCAACCAGATAGTCGAACTCCGTTGCACCCTCGCCATGCACGCGGCGTATGAGCTTGCGTCCCCAACTATCCGGTGACGTGTCTGTGAATGGTCCCGCCAGGACGTCTCGACGACGGCTGTCGCGACCTTCCGCGGAGGAATGGAAAGGCACAAGGCCGCGCGGCATGTCAGGAGCAAGATCAAACCCGACCGGGTTTTCGATCCATCGCTCATCATAGATGAATGTAGAGTGTGAGCGACGCCCGTCTGTTTCAAAGATCAAGCGCCCGACAGGGATACAGGCCTCCCCGAGAACAACAGAAGCTTCAGGCATTAGAATGCTGTCCCCTCATCATCATCAAACTCGGATGTCCCCGTTGAGACGTTTCTCTCGTTGTCGGAAATAGGCTTTGTATCCTTCCCCGTGCGGTTGGAAACCGATGAGCCGCGCTGCCGGATACGCTCCGGAAGTTTTTCCCAGTCCAAGCCGATGCCTGTGGTATCCGAAGCTGGATCGGCGATCTCAGCAAGCCGGTCGAGCAGGCCGAGAGCCAGAAGCGCCATGGCAAAGATTTCCAGGCGGACGCCGCCATCGCCCCGCTCAAGCTTGGCGAGAGTCTTGTCGGTCACACCTATCCGACTGCAGAAGTCCGCAACCGACATGCGGCGTTTTTTAC
>CBFHQE010000243.1:0-1604 GCA_965657935.1 Maricaulis sp.
CAATCCACCGTTCGATCTGGCAGAAGCGTTTATCGATCAGGCGCTTCGGTTCGCTCGGAAGAAGGTGGCAATGCTGCTACCGCTCACGTTTCTGAGTTCTGGTGGTCGCTATGACGACTTCATGGGCGGCTGGCCGGTATCGCGCATTCACTATCTGTCGACACGCCCCTCGATGCCGCCCGGACGCTTCCTTGATCCAGAAACCCTTCGTTTCTGCTGTGATGATCCAGAGCCGAAGGTCAGCCGATCAACTGGCGAAGAAAAACCCCGCTGGAAGGTGGGAGATGAGCCCGGTGGAGGCTCAAAGGATTACTGCTGGGTGGTCATGACAAAGGGCCATGAAGGCCCATCCCAAAACAATTGGCTGGCGGAGCCTGGGCGGCTCGCTCGTTCGCGTGCGCTACGGCGCCGGCCGATGTCGAGCCAATCTACAATCACGGAGGCCTAACCCAATGAGCTGGACACCGGAACGCACCCAGCGGGCAATCGAGCTGTACACCCAGGGCTATTCCGCATCGCAGATTGCTCAAGACCTGGGCGGGGTCACTCGCAATGCAGTGATCGGCAAGATCCACCGCATGGGCGCTGCTCGTAAGAACAAGGGCGGAACCGCAACGCTCCCGGCCAAAACCGGAGCAAGGGCCAAGCCTGTCGCTGTACGGTCCATAAAGACCAAGCCTGCCCCGCGTCGGCCAAAGCCAAAGCCGATCAAAACTACAATTCCCAAGCGTGAGCTGAAGCGCCGCTCCTTTCGTGATGAGGGGCCGCTCAAGCTGACCGACCTCGGCGCCGGGACTTGCCGTTTTCCTGTCACCGAACACGGACCAGAGCATGCCTTCTGTGGTGCCAAGTCCATGGAGGGCAGCCCGTACTGCGAGCAACACCATGCGCTCTGCCATGAACAGGCTCGAAAGCGAAATAAGAACCCCGGCGGACGCTTCTTGTTCCAACCACAGTGGAGGGCCGCATGATGGATGGTGATTTCGCACCGATGGATTATGGCGAGCCCGAACCAGTGTTAGACACGGCGCCACATGACCTGGACGCAGAGCAGGCTCTGCTAGGTGCGCTGTTGTATGAAAATAAACTCCTCGATCAGATCGAATGGATCTCTTCGGCAGATTTCTATGACCCCGTTCATGTGCGCATCTTCGAGCACGCGAAAACGCGGATCGAGCGGGGCAACCGCGCGGACGCTGTCACCGTCTTCAATGAGATGCGTGAGGATGAGGGCCTCTTGAGCCTTGGTGGCGCGAACTACCTGGCCGTGCTGGTGGAGAGCGCTGCAGACATCGCAGCAGCCCCAGAATACGGCAAGATCGTCCACGACCTGTCCCGTCGCAGAAGCCTGGCAGCATTCGGCAGTGACATCGAGCACGCTGCGCGCTCCGGCGAGGAGTCCGGAGTGGAGATCATTGAGCGTGCGGAGCGAGGGCTTGCCGTCCTTTCCGATACCGAAAGCCGGACGAACATTGTGAGCCTTGGCTCGGCTCTGCGGTCGGCATTGAACCAGCCCGTTCATTATGCGCAGACAGATCTCTCAGAGTTCCAAGACAATCGTATTCTTGCTCCTGGCCTGATCATCTTGGCTGGCCGGAGTTCCA
>CBFHQE010000244.1:0-1579 GCA_965657935.1 Maricaulis sp.
TTTGGTGACGAATTCTACCTCTCGGCGGGCGCCCGGCAGAGCTTTGAAACCGACGCGCCCGACTGGGCTGTCTCGGAGGGCGAATACCAATACGACCTCATCCCCCTGGCTCAGCTCTCGGAGATCGAAGGCTCAAACCGCCTCGCAGAGCTGACCCGTTATTTCGGTGCCGGCGTGACCGTCCGCACCATCAATGCCTGGGACCTGACTTTGGAAGGCGGCGCTTATTTTGGCGACAACCGCGCCGACCAGATGGAAATCTTCGACCCGGAAACCGGCGAAACCCGTGTCCTGCTTGATGATCTGGACCGCATCGACCGGGAGGCAGTGGGGGACACCCATGCCCGCTCCGTGCGTCCTGTCGGCCATTTCGTGCTGCGGCGTCGGTTCTGACTGGAGGGGCTTACGAGCCCCCTATTTACCCCTTCTCCCGGCTCGCGAACCGGCCTAATGTCGGCGTGCAATCAATTGGTTCGCGTCGTTCATGCCTCTGAATCTCTCATTTCTGCCCTTCCTCAACCGTGTTGAAAAGACTGCGCTGGACGCTGTCGAACACGAAGTTGAATGGTTCTGCCTGCCCGCAGGGCAGATGCTGTTTCGCGAGGGTGATGACGCAGACGCGTTTTACCTGGTGCGCTCCGGCGCGCTGGCAGCGTTCAGCAATGGGGCGCTCGGGCGGCCGGACCTGATCGGTTACATCCGCGCCGGCGAGCCGGTCGGCGAAATGTCCCTGCTGGACGAAACGCCCCACTCTGCCAGCGTCTACGCCCTGCGCGACAGTGAGCTGGTGCGTCTGCCCAAGGCCAGCTTTGAACGCCTGACCCGCAAACATGCCAGCCTGATGCGCGAGCTTGCGCGCATGATGCTGGCACGGCTGCGCGGCTCGGATCGCTCAACGGGCTCCGAGCCGAAAATCTTCGCCATGGTCTCGACCTCGCCAACGATTGACCTGGATTACCGCGCCAACGAGCTCCGCGATGCCCTGCGCCGGCTGGGGTTAAGCTGTTATATCGGCGACGAGGCCTGCGCCGACTGGAGTGGCCAGAAGCTCGACGCGATCGAGGCCGAGCACGATATCGTCCTGTTGACGGCGAAACTCTCGAACCCGTCCTGGGCGCGCCGGGCCATGGGTCGGGCCGATCGCATGTGGGTATTTGCGCGCGCCGATGCGCGCCCCTCCAGCCCGCTTTTGCCAGACGACCCCTCACCTGCCGCCAAGCTCAAACTGCTCGATGTCGTGTTATTGCATCTGGGCGGTATCAAACAGGCTGCCCGCCCGCAGGAATGGATCGAGGCGGCAGAGGCCGCACGCATCTTCCACTGGCGGCAGGATCATGCCCGCGCCGATGCCGACCGTCTCGCCCGCACGATCGCCGGACGATCCGTCGGCCTGATCGTCTCCGGCGGCGGCGCCCGGGCCTACGCCCATATCGGCGCCATTCGCGCGCTGCGCGAGGCCGGCATGCCGATCGATTTTGTCGGGGGGGCCTCGATGGGGGCGATCATCGCTGCAGGCGTTGGCCTGGAGTGGAGCGATAGCGAGCTGGAGGCGCGTGTCCGGGAAGCCTTTGTCGACAGC
>CBFHQE010000245.1:0-1504 GCA_965657935.1 Maricaulis sp.
GACGGTCGAAGAGATCCGCGCGGCCTATGATTTTTCCAATCTCCAGGATTTCCTGGATATCTATTATGTGGGCATGAATGTCCTGCAGACGGAACAGGATTTCTTCGACCTTGCATGGGCTTATCTCGAGCGGGCACACGCTGACAATGTCCGCCATGTCGAGATCTTCTTTGATCCGCAGGGCCATACCGAGCGGGGCATCGGTTTTGCGACCGTCATCGACGGCCTGACCCGAGCGCTCGAACAAGCCGAGACACAGTGGGGAATGAGTTCGCAGCTGATCATGTGTTTCCTGCGTCATCTCTCCGAAGACGCAGCGTTTGAAACACTGGAGCAGGCGATGGCGCATATTGAGCGCATTGACGGCGTCGGCTTGGATTCCTCGGAAATGGGGCACCCGCCATCCAAGTTCGAACGCGTGTTTGCCCGTGCCGGCGAGCTGGGTCTCAAGCGTGTTGCCCATGCCGGCGAGGAAGGCCCGCCGGAATATGTCTACGAGGCGCTGGACCTTCTTCATATCGACCGGGTGGATCATGGCAATCGGGCGCTCGAGGACGGAGCTCTGGTCAAACGTCTGGTCGACAGCCAGATGGCGCTGACTGTATGCCCGCTCTCCAATCTGCGCCTGTGCGGTGTGGAACGATTGGAAGATCATCCCTTGAAACGCATGTTGGAGCTTGGTCTTGTGGCGACCTGCAACTCGGATGACCCGGCCTATTTCGGGGGGTATGTGAATGACAATTATGTCCGGACTGCCGAGGCTGTTGGCCTGACAGCCGCGCAGATCATCACCCTGGCGCGCAATAGTTTCATCGGTTCATTTTTGCCTCAGGCTGAGATTGCTAAACATCTGGCGGATATCGATGCGGTGATCGCATCGGAGTGTGCTTAGGATTTTCGGGGGACGTCATGGATCGTCGTGTGTTTTTGGTGTCAGGCCTTGCAGCCTTGGCGAGTTTTCCGGCCTCAGCGCAGAGCCTCAGTCGATCCCAGGCGGCCAATGGTTTGCGCACAGCGCTGGATCAGGCGGCGCGTCTGGCGACGTCGCGTTTGGGCCGTCGGGACGGTTTCTGGGGGGATCCGCAGGTTCGTATACCGCTGCCGCGCCAGGTCTCGTCTATCCAGTCGACACTGCGTCGCGTCGGCCTGTCAGGTGCGATCGATGATCTTGAGGTCGGTCTCAACCGCGCAGCCGAAGCCGCCATGCCAGCGGCGCGCGACATCTTCATTTCCGCCATACGTGACATGAGCGTCAGCGATGCGGTCGGCATTGTTCGTGGCTCGGATACGGCTGCGACGGAGTATCTGCGCCGCTCATCAGGTCCGCGGCTGGAGCGGGCGCTTGACCCGCATATGCAGGGTGCGATGCGACAGGCCGGCGTTTATCGCTCGCTGGACCGGATCGAGCCCTATGTCGACCAGGGCAATTCCCTGCTGGGACGTTTCGGGATCGGCGGTACGCCGTCGCGGGACCTTGCAGACAGGCTCTCCGACCATGCTGTCG
>CBFHQE010000246.1:0-1369 GCA_965657935.1 Maricaulis sp.
CGGCTTGCCGGACTGAACCAGCAGGGTCTCGTCTTCCTTGAGGCGTTTCAGCGTGGAGACAATGCGATCGAAACTCTCCCAGTCGCGCGCTGCCCGGCCAATACCGCCATAAACGACGAGTTCCTCAGGCTTTTCCGCGACATCCGGGTCGAGATTGTTCATCAACATCCGCAACGGCGCTTCAGAAGCCCAGTTGAGGGCGTCGAGCTCGGGGCCGGTCTTGGCGCGAATGACGCGGGCATTGTCGATACGGGTATGGCTCATGACTTGTCTCCGGCGTGAAGGCGGGCCGCCGCGTCAAGCGCGGCCTGGATGATGGATTTCAGGACGGGACGCAGGCGCTCGGCCTTGTCCGCGTCGAATGTGTAGGGCGCGCCCTCGGCAATGTAGGCGATCTGGGCGATCTCCATTTGCAGAGCGTGCACATTGTGTTTCGGCTGACCGTAATGGCGGGTGATCCAGCCGCCCTTGAAACGGCCATTGCATATCGTCTCGTAGGCGTTGGTTGCCGCCATGGCGGCCTCGGCAGCGGTCTGGATGTCCGGGGCACAGGACTGGCCGGTATTCGTGCCCAGATTGAGATCCGGAAGACGCCCCTCGAACAGACGCGGCACCACGCTGGCGATGGAGTGCGCGTCCCACAGGACCGCGTAGCCATGCACGGCACGGACATGATCGATCAGGTCGAACAGGGCTTCATGATATGGCGCGTGAAAAGCCTGGCGCCGTTGTTCGGTCTCGGTTGCGACAGGGGCCTGCCCCTCAAGATAGAGCGGCTCGCCATCGAAGAATTCTGTGGGCACAAGGCCGGTCGTGGCCTGTCCCGGATAAAGCGACTGCCCCGATGGATCACGATTGAGGTCCACCACGTACCGGGAATAGTTCGCGCGGATCACCGATGCGTTGAGATCACCCAGAAAGTCATAAAGCTCCGGGATATGCCAGTCAGTATCGGGCAGCGCCCTCGCCCGCTCAGTCAGGCGCGCTTCAAGACCCGGCGACAGCGCCAGTCCCGAATGCGGCATCGAGACCACAAGCGGGCCCGTTCCGACGCTGAGCTGGTAGACATCCATTACGCCACGCCCGGCAAGTCGAGACCGGCCACGAGTTCTCCCGATGCGATCAACGCGGAGGCGGCATTGATGTCATCGGCGAAATAACGGTCGTCACTGTACGGGGCGACGTCCACGCGCAACCGGGCCTTGGCCGTTTCCAGCGCTTCGGACGATTTCAGCGGGCTGTGGAAATCCGTGCCCTGAGCCGCGCAAAGCAGTTCCACCGCCACCACATCGCGCAGGTTCTGCGTCATCTGCAGCAGTCGATAGGCGCCATGGGTGGCCATGGAGACATGGTCTTCCTGGTTGGCGCT
>CBFHQE010000247.1:0-1360 GCA_965657935.1 Maricaulis sp.
GAATTCTTCCATCTCGCGCTGGAATTCGACATCGCGTTTGGCCGCTTCATAAGCCGTTTCCAGCTCGAGGATGTTTGGCATCAGGGTCTCGGCAACAAATCGACCGCCGAAATCGCCAAATCGGCCACGCGCATCCGGCCAGGCAGAAAGCGCATTCGGTCGGGTGTCGACAGAGGCGGTATCGCTCATGGCTTTCTCCTTCAGGTGGGCTCGCCCAGCGCCTTGGCAAAGGCTTGGATCAGTTTGGCGTCCTTGACGCCGGGGGATTTTTCAATGCCGGACGAGACGTCGACAGCTTTTGCGTCCGCCGTCTCGACAGCCTGGCAGACATTGGTGGGATCAAGCCCGCCGGACAAGAGCCAGGGCACCGATAAATACAGGTTTTTCAGCAGTGCATAGTCATAACCATGCCCCCAGCCGCCCGGTCGATCGGCACCCTTGGGCGGTTTGGCATCAAACAGCAGCATGTCGGCTATACCGTCATAGGTGTTTGCCGCGCCCAGATCGCTGGCCTCGGCAACCGGCAAGGCCTTGATAATGCCCTTGCTGGCATAGGCGCGGGCCTGTTCGACCCGGCGTGGGGATTCCTGGCCGTGCAGCTGGATCCAGTCAGGGGACATGGCGTCACGGATCTGCGCGAGCAACTCATCATCCGGATTGACGACAACAGCGACGGTCTCGGTTCCATGCGCCAGGTGAGCCAGCTCTCCGGCGCGGACCGGGTCCACGTGGCGCGGGCTGGGCGGGAAAATGACGTAACCGGTATAACGGGCGCCAGCCTCACGCGCGGCAGCGACGTCCGGACCGGTTTTCAGGCCGCAGAATTTGATGTCAGTGGCGGGCATGTCTGGCTCGCGTTTCGGTACTGATGGTGACTAGTAAGCTTCGTGCGGCTTTCGGCAAGCCCCCGTTGGCGAATCGCTGCTTTTTATCCTCGCCCTTGATGGGCGAGGGGGACCATTGCGCAGCAATGGTGGAGTGGGTGCGCACCGCAGGCGCGGCTTTAAGTGGGCCCTTTCGGGCCGCACCCTATCCGTCCGCTTCGCGGACACCTTTCCCGTCAAGGGAAAGGAGGGCTTCAAGCCTACCCACCGGCTTCGGGAAATGCTTTTGGTGCCCGGTTGAGACAGAACGCCATGGGCTGGAACAGCATCCATTGCACGAAAGCCTTGATCTTGGGCTCGTTGGCACGATCCGGGTCGAAGACCATGTAGTGGGCGTGAGTGTGCGGGCTTTCATGTTCGAAGGGCTGGGCGAGGGCACCGGAGGCGATCTGTTCGGCGAAATAGATCGGGGTGACCATGCAGGCCGCATCGCCCGCAGCGATGGCCGCCGAAATCTCCATGGTCTGGGTTTCCAG
>CBFHQE010000248.1:0-1357 GCA_965657935.1 Maricaulis sp.
GATCAATTGCCCACCTATGGTGTCGGCCAGGACCGGCCCAAGGCCTTCTGGCAAGGCCTGACCCGCCAGATGCTGGCCTCAGGTCATCTGGAGCTGGATATCGGCGGTTATGGTGGCCTGCGCCTGACCGAAATCGGCGATGCCGTGCTGCGCGGCAAGGCCCGTGTCGAGATCCGCGAAATCGTCGTGAAGAAAGAAACCCGCCGCACCAAGGCCGCCATTGCCGCCGCAGCAGCCGATGTGGACCCGGACCTCCTGTCCCGCCTCAAGGCGGTGCGCCGCGACTTGGCCGCAGAGCGCAATGTCCCGGCCTATGTGATCTTCTCCGACGCGACCCTCATCGACATGTGCCACCTGCAACCGCGCACTCTGGACGAAATGGGCAGCGTCAACGGCGTCGGCCCCAAAAAGCTGAAGGATTTCGGGGAGGTGTTTTTGGTGGCATTGGGGGATTAATAACACCTCATCCCGGCGAATGCCGGGAACCAGGATGCGGTCGTGCTGCCGGTTAAACCTGGGGCGAGGCTGTATCGGCGAAACTGAGCCGTGGGTCCTGACTTTCGTCAGGATGAGGGGAAGAGTAAGTTCAGGCCGGACGCGAATTCCGCAGTCGGCGTTTATCAGTACCATCCAGCAACGCAATCATACGATAAGAACGCCTTGTACCCTGGATGGGACACTGTGCCTTGAGGATTCATGATGACTAAATATCAAGCTCTAACGAACATTCTTGGTGGGTTTTTTAGCGACCATTGCGAAGAGTCGGAGGAAGAGGCGAAGTCTTTGCTGGAACAACGCCTGCTAAATAAAGAATATAGAGAGCTCGTTTCAGATGAATTGTCTGCGGCTTTCAATGATCCTGATTGCAGTTTAGTTTGGTTGGTTAACAATGAGTATTACGTCGTTGAAGAGCTAGATGATGAGCGTTCTGCGAAAAAGTTAATTCAATATTTGATTGGTGATCTTGTTCGGCGAGTGGGCGCAAAACAGGGTTAGATTTTAAAATAGAAGAAGAGCGTAAAAAAACGGGGACACGTACCGATTATTCCTCCGCGTTGAGCCGTGCCCGCCCAGTAAACAGGGACACCCTCGGCTTAGCGTGCATAGCCAATCACGCGAGCGGTGCGATCACCGGGTTCACGCTGGAAAAACAGTGTGTGTCCCTGTTTATTCACGGATGAAAATGGTGACTGGGCGCCTGACTTTGTAACGAATGCTGAGCTGGAAGAGGTGGAGAATGAGTAGCATCTGGAAATACGTTATGGTGCTCATTCTTGGAGTCACTGCCATTCCGTTCAGTATGCTTTGGCGATTTGTTGCCGGAAAGCTGTCTGGCGCTCTCCGCAGTGCCGTATCA
>CBFHQE010000249.1:0-1283 GCA_965657935.1 Maricaulis sp.
CCGGACATGATGGACTGGTGGTCCGCCCGGATGGTGGCACCGTCGCCGGCGCGATCAATGAATTGCTGGAACGTCCGAGCTGGGCTGCAGAACTGGGCCGCAATGGCGCCAGCAAGGTGGACCGCCAATACAATTGGGCGTCCATTGCGGACGCCCATCTGAAAATTTATCGGTCAGTGGTCTAAATCACACCCACTAGCCTCTCCCAACAGTGCCGGAACCGGGAATGGCGAGCGCCTCGAGGCGCTCATAGGCCCTGCCTGGCACAAGTTTGAGCACCAAAGCTGCGCCCAGCGTCGTAATTGTCTTTACCGGCTCGCCCAGCAAACTCACCGGGGCCTTGCGAACAGCCCTGAACGCGAGATCAAGGGCAAGGCCCGGGTCGCGCATGCGGACGGCGCGACGCGCCAGATACCGCAGCTGAAATGCTTCCGCCGGTGCCTCCCAGCGACGAGCGAACGCCGGGGCGATCTTCCTCACCTTGTTGCGGACATAGATCCAGCTGTCGAACTGCTTGTCGATGTCCGCGGACAATCCACCCGCATTGACGCGATATCCCGTGAGTGCACCGGCAATGCCTTCAAAGGTCCAGTCAGTCTGCAGCACAATCCGAAGCCAGCAATCAATGTCCTCGGACTGTCGTAGATGCTCATCGAACCACTCCTCTTCCCCCTGGTGGCGCGAGGACGGGCGAGCGATCTGATCGAAAACAGTTCGCCTGATGACTGGAGTGGAGCCATTGCTGACAGGGTTGCGTTGGAAGATGTCACTTGCTTCAACGCCGGTGAGTTTGGGCTGTTGATCGAGGCCAATCGGTGCCCCGCCTTCATCGATCAGCTTGGCGCCGGAGTAGCTGACGCCCACTTGCGGGCGCTTGCTCAAATGTTCCAGGTGCCTGGCAAGCTTTTGCGGATGCCAGAGGTCATCTGAATCCAGAAAGGCGATGAATTCACCCCTGGCATATCGGATGCCGGTGTTGCGAGCTCCGGCGAGGCCGCGATTTTTCTGGCTGATTATCCGAATTCGACGGTCGCCGAACGCTCTGCACAATTCAACAGAACGGTCCGAACCACCATCGTCGATAATCAGTAGCTCAAGTCTTTCATATGTCTGCGCAAGAACGCTCTCGACAGCGGCCTCGACATAATCTTCGACGTTGTAGACAGGCATGACAACAGAAACGATCGGGTCAGTCATCGGACATACTCCTTGATACGAGGGATAGGGAGAAACATCGCCAGCGAGGCCAACAGGGTCAGGCCTACACGGCGCGGCATGCGGAT
>CBFHQE010000250.1:0-892 GCA_965657935.1 Maricaulis sp.
AGCTATGAATACCAGAAGGGTCCCGATGGTCGCTCCTACGCCGTTGGGGGAGAAGTTCCGATCGATGCGAGCGAAATTGCCGGCGATCCGGAAGCGACCATCGAGAAGATGCGTGTCGTCAAGGCCGCGGCCCTGGCTCCGGCCGAACCTTCGGCCCAGGACCGCAAGGTCGCGGCTCTCGCCGACGCGCAGATGATGAAGGCCCAGGCCGAACTCAATACCCAGCGCACCGAAGGCACCGAGTCCGGCGAGGCGGAGAGCCTGCTCAGTGGCGATCTCAACCAGAAACTGGCCGAGATGCGTGAAGCGGCGCGGGAAGAGGAGGCGGGCCTGGCTGCGGACCCGTCTCAGGGCGATCTGGTTCCACAGGACCTGTCAGCCTATGCGCTGGGCGCTTATGCATCGACCACGCAGGCGAGACCCGCCAGCCCTCTCTAAATCTTGCGATTGAAGTCTCCGGACTTCTTGGCAAAGTTGAAGAATTCTTCGAGCGCCGCGAATAAACGCGTCAACCAGCCTGCGCGGCCGTAATAGATCTGAGCGTCTTCCGGGGCGTTGGTATCGTATTTCCAATCGTAAGCCATTTATCGTCTCCGTCATTAACTGAGACTTGTCTTACGCTTGATGTTGCGACGAATTCCAACTAAACCTCAAGGGTCTGCCATAAGCTGTATTTATGCCTAAACCTTTGCCACCCATCCAGGCCATTCGCGTTTTCGAGACTGCTGCCCGTCTCGGCAATTTCACACGCACGGGCGAGGAGCTGGGCATGACCCAGGCTGCCGTGAGCTATCAGATCAAACAACTGGAAGACCGGCTGGGCTTTGCCGTCTTCGATCGCAAACCGCGACATGTGGAACTGACAGCACGCGGCGCCCGCCTCGCGACCGGT
>CBFHQE010000250.1:902-1281 GCA_965657935.1 Maricaulis sp.
TGTGCGCGACGAGCGGGACCATATCCTGCACATCTCGGCTATCCCGACCTTCTGCAATAACTGGCTGGTCCCGCGCATTGGCACGTTCCAGATGGACAATCCTGATCTCGCCGTGCGTATCGAATCCAATCGCGATGTAACGGACGTCAAGGCAGGCGAATGCGACATCGCCCTGCGCTCCGGCTATGGGTATTGGGACGGCCTCGAAGCCCGAAAGCTTTTTGACGACACCACAGCACCACTTGTTCCGACCTCGGCCGTGCAGCGCTTCGGACCACTGGAAAAGCCGGAAGACCTGCTCAAACTGCGCCTGTTTGGCCCCTTGCCCTGGTGGCAGGCGTGGTTCGAGGAACAGGGTATTGATCCGGCCCTCCTGCCC
>CBFHQE010000251.1:0-1085 GCA_965657935.1 Maricaulis sp.
GTGATTGATGGCTTGTACGCGTCAGGAACAGACTTCTTCGAAGTCGCTTCGTTGCCAGAGATTGAGCTTGTCGCGCGACGGTGTCCCGATGCGCGCATGGCCTACATGCACCCGATCAAAAGCCGGCTTTCCATTCGCAAGGCCTATTTTGATCATGGGGTGAAAATCTTCGCGCTCGACACGCATGACGAGTTGATGAAGATCCTCGAGGAAACCAACAACGCGAAGGACCTGACACTGGTCGTCCGCATGGCTGTCGCCAGCGATTTCGCGCTGTTCTCGCTCGCCGGCAAGTTCGGTGTGTCGCACACGGATGGTCCGGACCTGATCCGCGCTGCCCGCGAACACGCGCTCGAACTTGGTGTCAGCTTCCATATCGGCAGCCAGTGCATGGAGCCGATCGCCTATCGTGCAGCGATGCTGGAAGCCTCCCGCCTCATCGTCCAGGCTGGCGTCACAGTCGACATCGTCGATGTCGGCGGTGGTTTTCCCTGTCACTATCCAGGTATGGAACCGCCGGAGATGCAGCGCTTTGTCGATGCCATCACCCATGCGTTCGAGGACATGCTGGTACTCGAGAACGCCAAGCTGTGGTGTGAACCCGGCCGGGCCCTTGTCGCCGAGGCCGAGTCTGTGGTCGTGCGGGTTGATCTGCGCAAGGACAAGGCGCTCTACATCAATGACGGCTCCTATGGCTGTCTGTTTGATGCGGCGCACGCGGACTGGAAATTCCCGATGCGCATTCTGCGCGCCAGCGGCATCTCCAGCGCCACGCTGGAGGACTACACGCTGTTCGGTCCGACCTGCGATTCGATCGACACCCTGCCCGGCCCGAACCTCCTGCCGGAGGATATTCGCGAGGGCGATTACATCGAGGTCGGCATGGTCGGGGCCTATGGCGCCGCTCTGGCTACCAAGTTCAACGGCTTTGGCACTTATGAAACCGCCGAAGTCTCCGACACTCCTTTCGCCACCATGTTTGGCGATCCTGTTACCCGTTCTGCGCACGGCGCATTCATCGAAAAGGATCTGGCTCGATGAACATGATTTCCACGATCGATATCCCGCGTGAGACAGCTGAAGAG
>CBFHQE010000252.1:0-1085 GCA_965657935.1 Maricaulis sp.
GTGATTGATGGCTTGCACGCGTCAGGAACAGACTTCTTCGAAGTCGCTTCGTTGCCAGAGATTGAGCTTGTCGCGCGTCGGCGCCCCGATGCGCGCATGGCCTACATGCACCCGATCAAGAGCAGGCTTTCCATTCGCAAGGCCTATTTTGAATACGGTGTGAAGATCTTCGCACTCGACACCCATGACGAGTTGCTGAAGATCCTCGAGGAAACCGATCATGCCAGGGATCTGACCCTGGTCGTTCGCATGGCCGTTGCCAGCGATTTCGCGCTGTTCTCGCTCGCCGGCAAGTTCGGCGTGTCGCACACCGACGGTCCGGACCTCATCCGCACCAGCCGCGAACATGCGCTCGAATTGGGTGTCAGCTTCCATATCGGCAGTCAGTGCATGGAGCCCATCGCCTACCGCGCAGCCATGCTGGAGGCTTCTCGCCTGATCGTACAGGCTGGCGTCACGGTCGATATTGTTGACGTGGGTGGCGGCTTCCCTTGCATCTATCCCGGCATGGAACCGCCGGAAATGCAGCGTTTTGTGGACGCCATCACCGATGCTTTCGAGGACATGCTTGTTCTGGAAAATGCGAAGCTGTGGTGCGAACCCGGCCGTGCGCTGGTCGCCGAAGCGGAGTCAGTTGTTGTTCGCGTTGACCTGCGCAAGGACAAGGCGCTCTACATCAATGACGGCTCCTATGGTTGCCTCTTTGATGCGGCCCATGCCGACTGGAAATTCCCGATGCGCATCCTGCGTGCCAGCGGCATCTCCAGCGCGACGCTCGAAGATTACACGCTGTTCGGGCCCACCTGCGATTCCATCGACACCCTTCCGGGCCCGAACCTCCTGCCCGAGGACATTGCCGAGGGCGATTATATCGAGGTCGGCATGATCGGGGCCTATGGCGCCGCTCTGGCCACCAAATTCAACGGCTTTGGCGTCTACGAGACGGCCGAGGTTTCTGACACTCCGTTCGCCACCATGTTTGGCGATCTTGTTCCCGGTTCTGCGCAAGGCGCATTCATCGAAAAGGATCTGGCTCGATGAACATGATTTCCACGATTGATATCCCGCGTGAGACAGCTGAAGAG
>CBFHQE010000253.1:0-1038 GCA_965657935.1 Maricaulis sp.
AGAGCTGCGATATCCAGGGAATAATCGCCATTGGCCAGAGTTTCGGTGGCTTCGGCAATCTGGGTCACGGACCGCGCGGTGCGGCGCCCGTAGAGAATGGATACGGCGATAAGACCGATGGCGACTATAATCGTCACACCAATAAAGGTCATAATGGAGGTGCGAGCGGCTGCCTGAGCTGCCGCCATATCGTCCGCAGCCAACTGGGCGGCGTGCTGCGCGATCCCGTTAAGGTCTGCATTGAGCTCATTGAACACGCCATCAAAGGGCGCGAGGAAGGCTACCGAGCTTGCAAAATCCAGCTCCAGCATCTGACCCACAAAGTCGAGCGCATCCTTATAGAGCCCCAATTGTTCAACCAGAGCGTCGAGGGTTTCTTCACGCCCCTGAACAACTGAGGTCCCTCTCAAAGCTTCAATACGCGAGGTGACAACATCGACACTTGCGGCCACTGCCTCGAACTCCGCCATGACGTCGACGCTTTCACCCGCAGCCTGTCGGGTCACGATCTGGAGGACATCCGCGTTGATCGTTTCAAGATTGCCTTGAAGCCGCGTCAATTGAACGCCGTAGTTCATTTGCTCTACCACGCGCTCCTGCGTGCTTGAGCCTTGCATGAGCGACCATGTCCCCAGCCCCGCGATACCAATCAAGGCAATAATCGCCATGATCGGCGCAACTGCGAACTACTGGGCAATCGAGAGTTTGAATATCGAGAGCGGCTTGCTCATGGGTATCTCCGGGCAGGAATCGAAGTTTCTTGAGACCACCTAAGTTCGACTCACTAAAAACGTGGTTAACGCCCCGACAGCAAATGCAGATGAGCATATTTTAGTACCCGGCAGCGCATACACGAAGATCTCACGATCCATTCTTTCATCATCGGATTAGCAACAATCCGCTCACCATATGAGCGCGCGGTGCGGACACTAATCCTTGCTTCCGCCTCGGGCATTGATGCCCTCGGCCTGCTGTGCCGAACAGGCTGCCAGCTCTCTTCGATCATCATGGCGAAGGCGGCCGCAAGGAAAACCGACG